>NZ_CP146369.1:3056175-3424851 GCF_037055245.1 Brevundimonas olei | reverse complement strand
TCAGAACACCCGCCACAAGAGTTATCACCGACGAACGCCCTTCGAGAGGCCGGTCCAGGGACGACTTCTCTCGTCTCGCGAAGCAGGCTTCGCAAGCGGGGTCGTACTCGCAGACAGACATCTCGCGCCAAGGGAAACCATTGATTTCCCTCGTCTTCATCCAGAAAGGATGGAAGTGCGTTACCCCCTCAACTTACCCCCGGAGCGGCGGAGATCAACGCTGATTCGAGTCGAGATTCGCACTTAAATTGATTGACTCCGGCAAACCTCGGCAGGGCTTGGGAAAATGGCGATTTCGCCTCATTCCAGAACCGGAATCGTCAAGCGCCACTTAGGCGCAGACAGCAAGACGGCGAGGGAGCTTGCGCTTCCTCGCCGTTGAATTTCTTACATTCTTTTACGAAATGCCTGTTACAGGCCTTCCGTAGCCGTCGCATTGCGCCGTTTGACGAAGCCGTGAAGACCCGTCCGAGCGCCCCTGCGAAATCAGGCGGCCGACAGCTTCTTCAGCTGGGCGGCCAGACGGCTGACCTTGCGCGAGCCGGTGTTCTTGTGAACCACGCCCTTGGACACGGCGCGCATCAGTTCCGACTGGGCGGTGATGAACGCGGCCTTGGCGGTCTCCACGTCGCCGCCCGTGACGGCTTCCTGGAACTTGCGCAGGTAGGTGCGAACGCGGGTGCGGCGGGCCTTGTTCACTTCGGTCCGCGCTTCGATCTTGCGGATCGCCTTGCGGGCGCCTGCATTGTTGGCCATCGGGTAAAAACCTTCGAACGAAAACGCCGTAGACCCACGTCCACGGCGAGAAAATCTCAAGAGCGCGCGGCTATAGCGGAAACCCCCCGGACGGTCAACGCGATCCGGCGGGAATTGAGTCGGGGCCGGGGTTTGCGCCCCATATGATCCGGCCCCGACAGGATTCAGCGTCCGGTGAAAGCGGGCTTCCGCTTCTCGACGAAGGCGGCCATGCCCTCCTTCTGGTCGTCGAAGGCGAACAGGGAGTGGAACAGCCGGCGCTCGAACACCACGCCCTGCGCCAGGGTCGTTTCGAAGGCGGCGTTGACCAGCTCCTTGTTGGCCATGACGGCCAGGATCGACTGTCCGGCGATCTTGGCGGCGGCGGCGCGCGCCTCGTCCAGCAGAGCGTCGGACGCCACCACGCGCGACACCAGTCCGGCGCGCTCGGCTTCGGCCGCGTCCATCATCCGGCCGGTCAGGCACATGTCCATCGCCTTGGCCTTGCCCACGGCGCGGGTCAGGCGCTGCGAGCCGCCGATGCCGGGGGCCACGCCCAGGTTGATCTCCGGCTGACCGAACTTCGCCGTCTCGGAGGCGATGATGAAGTCGCACAGCATGGCCAGTTCGCAGCCGCCGCCCAGGGCATAGCCTGACACCGCCGCGATGATCGGCTTGCGGAAGCTCGCCACCCGGTCGTGGGCGCGCGCGAAGAAGTTGCCGCGATACATGTCGGCGTAGGCCTGATCCGCCATCTCCTTGATGTCGGCGCCCGCCGCAAAGGCCTTCGCCGAGCCGGTCAGGACGATGCAGCGCACGCTGTCGTCGTCGGCCACGCTTTCGAGGAAGTCGCCCAGTTCGCCGGTCAGGGTGGTGTTCAGGGCGTTCAGCGCCTCGGGCCGGTTCAGGGTGACGACCGCATAGCCGTCGGCGTGCCGTTCAATCAGCAGGGTAGAATAGGCGTCGGCCATGGGGCGCTCCTCATCTGTCTTCGCGGGCAGGTCTAGCCGCTCGGGCGGCCTGCGCAAACACCCGGCTAGCGCTTCTGGCAGACCGGGCAGAAGAAGGTCGAGCGCCCGCCCTGCACGATGCGTTTCACCACGCCGCGACAGCCCGCGGTGCGGCACGGCTCATGCTCGCGCCCATAGACGTCGAAGCGGTGCTGGAAATAGCCCTGTCCGCCCTCGACGTTGGCGAAGTCCTTCAACGTCGACCCGCCCGCCGCGATGGCGTCGTGCAGGACGTTGCGGACCTCGAGCGCCAGCCGCTCCAGTCGGGGGCGGCTGACCTCGCTCGCCGCCGTCAGGGGCGAGATGCGCGCGCGGTACAGGGCCTCGCATACATAGATGTTGCCCAGGCCGGCCACGATGCACTGGTCCAGCAGGCTGACCTTGATGTTCTGCGCCTTGCCCGCAAAGGCCTCGGCCAGATGCGCGCCCGAAAAGGCGTTGCCCAGAGGCTCGGGTCCCAGCTTGGCGAACCAGGCGTGACCCTCGACCGCCTCGGTGGGGATCAGGCCCATGAAACCGAAGCGCCGGGCGTCGGCGTAGCCCAGCCGCGTCAGCACCCCGTCCCGATCGGCCGTCAGGCTCATGTGCTCATGCTTGCCCATGACAGGGGCGGCCGTTTCGAACGCGCCGGGGGCGACGCCCTCCAGGGTGAAGCGCCCGGTCATCCCTAAGTGCGTGATCCAGGTCTCGCCGGTGGACAGGGGAAACAGTAGGTATTTCGCCCGCCGCTCCAGCCGCAGCACGGATGCGCCCTCCAGCCGCTCGACGAAGCGCTCGGGAAAGGGGAAGCGCAGGTCCGGCCGGTTCTGGCGCGGCGCCGTCAGGCGCGCGCCCTCCAGCACCGGCTGCAGGCCGCGACGCACGGTTTCGACTTCGGGAAGTTCAGGCATGGCGCAAATCTAGCCTGTCACGCCTCTCGCCGCATCTCCCGTCTACGCCGGGCGTCCGGCTCGCTCGCAGGGCCGAGGTCCTGAACGGTGTCGGACGGCGAGATGCGCGATGGGCCAAAAGCAAAAATCCTCGCCGAAGGCGAGGGCCTGGATGGGACTGCGTCAACCCGGAGAACCGCAGTCCCGCCCCGGAGCCCGCCGGAAACCGGCGGGGCGGACGGCGGCCCCTCTAGGGACCGTTCGTGTCGGCCATGGGGCCGAAAGTCGACGACGCGGCGGCCCTGCTCAAGCAGCGAGCCGCCGCGCGGCGAACGCTAGCAGGCTTAGAGCTCAAGCAGCGAGCGACCGCGTCGCGAGCGATAGCGGACTTAGATGTACCGCCGCAGGCTGCGGGCCAGGTCGGACGAGGCGTCCTTGCCGGCGCTCTTGCGGACCTGGGGCTGGTAGGCGACGCGGGCGTGCTCGACGCAGTAGACGCCTTCCGAGGCGCGGCGGCCGCAGAAGCTGAACTCGCTGGTCGAGGGGTCGCCGATCGGCCATTTGCACATGTGGGCGCCCAGCGTCAGCACGGTGGCGGTGCCGGCCAGTTCAGGCGCGGGGGCCGGGGCGGGCGTCTGAGGCGCGGCGACGACGGGGCGCGGCGCGGCGGCCTCGATGCGGCGCGGCGCCGAGGGGGCCTGCGTCGGCGCGGCCGGAGCGGCGGCGCGCGGACGAGCCGGGCGGAAGGTGGTCCGCGCGGGCTGCGACGGGGCGGCCCGGCCCGACAGGCCCAGGCGGTGCACCTTGCCGATCACGGCGTTGCGGGTCACGCCGCCGCCCAGGGCCTTGGCGATCTGGCTCGCTGACTGGCCTTCCAGCCACAGCTTCTTCAGCGCGCCGACGCGGTCTTCGGTCCAGCCTGGGTTCATGTCGCCCTCCTGCGGAGTCGGATTCAACATCTTGTGCCGGAGTCCGAATTTCGGCCCCTCATCACGCCTCTAATCGTAAATCACCTCTTAAAACACGCAATATGTGGGAATTCACCTGTCCACAGAAACTATATCTAGTATGGTTAATGTCTCGATTTGACTCAATTTCTTGGTCGTCATCCACAGGCCCCACGCCTTGCGAAACCGGCTTGGCTGTCGCATCTGAGGCCGCATGACGCACCTGACCGCCGGTTCCGACGCCCCTTCCGCCCCTCACGGCCTGCCCCAGCCCCGTCGCTATGACGGGATCAACTGGGTGGGCCTGCGCACCCTCTACCTGAAGGAGGTCCGCCGCTTCTGGAAGGTGGGCGCCCAGACGGTGGCGGCGCCGGTGGTGACGACCCTGCTCTACATGATGGTCTTCGTGGTGGCGCTGAAGGGGGCGCGGCCGCCGCTGCACGGCACGCCCTTCGCTGAGTTCGTGGCGCCGGGCCTGATCATGATGGCCATTCTTCAGAACGCCTTCGCCAACGCCTCCTCCAGCCTGATCCAGGCTAAGATCATGGGCACGGCGACCGATTTCCTGACCCCGCCGCTCAGCCCGCTGGAGCTGACGATCGGCTTCACCCTGGGCGCGGCGACGCGCGGGGTGGCGGTCGGCCTGGTGACGGCGATCTGCGTCATGCCCTTCGCCAGGCTGGGTCTGGCCAACATCGCCCTGATCGTCTGGTTCGGCCTGATCGCCTCCCTGCTGATGGGCATGGTCGGGGTGCTGGCGGGTCTGTGGTCCGAGAAGTTCGATCATCTGTCGGCGGTGCAGAACTTCGTGGTCATGCCGATGACCTTCCTGTCGGGCACCTTCTACCTGATCGACAGCCTGCCCGAGCCCTTCGCCAGCATCAGCAAGTTCAACCCCTTCTTCTATCTGATCGACGGCTTCCGGGCGGGCTTCATCGGCCACGCCGAGGGCAGTCTGATGGTCGGCGTGGTCATGAGCGCCGTGCTGACCGTGGTCCTGGGCGCCGCCTGCTGGCTGGTCTTCCGTTCGGGCTGGCGGCTGAAGAGCTGACGTTTTAATCAAGGCGTCGAGCGCGGGGCGAGGGGCCTTCGCGAAAGGGGCCTCGCCATGTCGTTTCGTCTTCGTCTGAAAGCCGTCGCCAGCGGCGTCTGCCTGGCCGCCGTCTGCCTGACGGCCGCGCCGTCGCTCGCTCAGAACCGCGCCGCCGATCTGCGCGAACAGGTCGGCGCCTACGTCAAGCCGTCCAACGCCGAGCGTCTGGAGGTGCTGCTGGGCCAGCTTCGGGCCGAGGGCTTCGCCCCGACGGTCGAGACCTTCGAGGGCGGCGGCCGCGCCGGTCCGATGCAGGGCTCAAACGTCGTCGTCACCCTCGGCGAGGGCGAGAAGGAAATCCTGCTCACCGCCCACTATGACGCGGTGAAACTGCGCGACGGAACGATGGCGGACGGCCTGGTCGACAACGCCGGCTCTGTCGTCGCCCTGATCGAGGCGGCCAAGATCCTGCGCGAGGCGCCGCTGTCGCACCGCGTCCGCATCATCTTCTTCGACCAGGAAGAGCTGGGCCTGATCGGCGCCAAGAAGTGGATCGAGGCGCACGGGATCGCCCATGTCGCGGCCGTGGTGAACTCGGACGTCGCCGCCTATGGCGACACCATGATGTACGGCCAGAACAACGGGGCGCAGTCGGCCTTCGTCACCCGCGCGGTGCAGGAGCTGTGCGCCGAGCGCGCCCAGCAGTGCGTCGGCTTCCCTGAGTATCCGCCGTCGGACGACCGCGCCTTCTCGGCCGCCGGCGCGCCGGTCGTCTCCCTGGGCTTCCAGGACGAGGTCGGGGCCCATCAGATGTGGCTGGCCTTCAACGGCGGCGAGACCAACGGCCTGGCCGAGGACTTCGTCCCGCAGGTCTTCCGCCTCATCCATTCCAAGGACGACGCGATCGAGGCGGTCGAGGGCCACACGATCGACCTGGCGGGCCGGACCTATGCGGCCCTGATCGTGAAGCTGGACGCGCAACTGCGCTGAATTCGCGCCCCGCGTGGTGTTGACTAAGCCGGAATAGCGCCCGACAAGTTCGTCGCCCTTTTCCAAAGCGGTCCCGTCGCAGACGCGCCGGGACCGTCTCGCTTTATGGAGTCTGCCAAGTGTCCGGTCATCTGATGGGTGTCTACAATCGCGCGCCGCTGGAAGTGGAGCGCGGCCAGGGCGTCCGCCTGTGGTCCACGGACGGCACGGAGTATCTGGACTGCGTCTCGGGCATCTCGACCAACGCTCTGGGCCACGCCCACCCCAGGCTGGTGCAGGCGGTCAAGGATCAGGCCGAGAAGCTGTGGCACGTCTCCAACATCTTCCGGATTCCGGGGCAGGACGCCCTGGCCGACGATCTGTGCGCCAAGTCCTTCGCCGACGTCGTCTTCTTCACCAACTCGGGCACCGAGGCCGTTGAATGCGCCCTGAAGACGGCGCGCAAATTCCACGTCGCCAACGGCCAGCCTGAGCGGATCGACATCTACGGCTTCGACGGCTCGTTCCACGGCCGCACCTACGGCGCCATCAACGCCGCCGCCAACCCCAGCTACACCGAGGGCTTCGGGCCCAAGATGGAGGGCTTCCATCAGCTGAAGTGGGGCGACAAGGACGCCCTGACGGCGGCGTTCGAGAATCCGACCACGGCGGCGATCATCCTGGAGCCGGTTCAGGGCGAGGGCGGCTGCCGCGCCACGCCGGACGCCGATCTGCGCTGGATGCGCGAGATGGCCGACAAATACGGCGTCCTGATCATCTTCGACGAGGTACAGTGCGGCATGGGCCGCACCGGCAAGCTGTGGGCCCACGAATGGGCGGGCATGACGCCGGACATCATGGCCGTCGCCAAGGCCCTGGGCGGCGGCTTCCCCATCGGCGCCTGCCTGGCCACGGCGGAAGCGGCCAAGGGCATGACGGTCGGCGTCCACGGCTCGACCTTCGGCGGCAACCCGCTGGCCATGGCGGTCGGCAAGGCCGCCTTCGCCGAGGTGTCGTCGGACGCCATCCTGAACAACGTCAACGAAGTCGCCGGCTATCTGAAGCAGCAACTTCATGGCCTGCAGGAACGCTTCCCCGACGTGATCGTCGAGGTGCGCGGCAAGGGTCTGCTGCTGGGCGTCAAACTCGTTCCGAACAACCGCGAGTTCATGGGCTGGGCCCGCGACGAGGCCAGGCTGCTGGTCGCCGGCGGCGGCGACAACCTGGTCCGCATCCTGCCGCCGCTGAACATCACGCTCGAGGAGGCCCGCGAGGCCGTCGAGAAGTTCGAGAAGGCCTGCGAGTTCGCTCGCGCCAAGGTCGCGGGCTAAGCAACTCTTCCGCTCATCCCCGCGAAAGCGGGGACCCAGTTCTGTTTCCTGACGACGATGGAACTGGGGCGCGGCGGATGACACCCCGGGCGTTGCGCGTCCAAAGTACTGGGTCCCCGCTTTCGCGGGGATGAGCGGAGTTAGAAATGGTTCGTCACTTCCTCGACATCCACCGCCTGGACGCCGCCGATCTGCGCGCCATCCTGGACGACGCCCACGCCCGAAAACGCGCCCGAAAAGGCTGGCCCCAGGGCCGCGCGGACGCCGACGCGCCGGGCAAGGACCGCGTCCTGGCGATGATCTTCGAGAAGAACTCGACCCGCACCCGCTTCAGCTTCGACGCGGCCATCCGCCAGCTGGGCGGCGACTCCATCATCGCCACCGCCTCGGACATGCAGCTGGGCCGGGGCGAGCCGGTCGAGGACACGGCCCGCGTCCTGTCGCGCATGGTCGACGCCGTGATGATCCGCGCCAACGACCATGAGGACGTCGAGCGCTTCGCCCGCGTCTCCACCGTGCCGGTCGTCAACGGCCTGACCGACCGCAGCCATCCGTGCCAGATCCTGGCCGATCTGATGACGATCGAGGAGCATCGCGGCCCGATCGAGGGCAAGACGATCGCCTGGATCGGCGACGGCAACAACGTCTGCCACAGCTTCATGCACGCCGCGCCCAAGTTCGGCTTCCACCTGCACGTCGCCTGCCCGGCGGAATATCATCCCGACCTGCGCGATCTGGAGAAGGGCGGCGCCCACGTCCACCTGACCAGCGACCCGCGCGAGGCGGTCAAGGGCGCCGACGTTGTCGTCACCGACACCTGGGTCTCCATGGGCGATCAGGACTATGAGGCCCGCCTGGCCGCCTTCGAGCCTTACGGCGTCGACGAGGCCCTGATGGCCGAGGCGGCCGACGACGCGGTCTTCCTGCACTGCCTGCCGGCACACCGCGGCGAAGAGGTGACCGACGCTGTCATCGACGGCCCGCAGTCGCTGATCTGGGACGAGGCCGAGAACCGCCTGCACGCCCAGAAGGCGGTCCTGGCCTGGTGCTTCGGGGCTTTCTAGGTTGCCCTAACGCGCTTCGCGCTGCTTGAGGGCGAGTGAGGCGCAGGCCTCGCCGCCTAGAAGGATCCGGCGCCCGGCAGCGGCCGCCCGCTGACTTCGGCCAGCAGGTGGATCAGCAGGAAGAAGACCAGGGCGGCCGCCAGCAGCATGATGAAGCGCCAGGGCATCATGCGCGGGCCGCGCGTGATGTCTGTCGGTCGCGACCCGCGCCATCCGGCGAAGACGACGACCGCCACGGAGGCGACCAGCAGGATCAGGGTGAGCACAGCGTCCATGAAGGCGCCAGTTGGGACATCGGCGGGCGCGTTGCAAGCGCATGGACCCCGGCTTTCGCCAGCTTGGCCGTATTTCTTGATGCGGGGTTAATCTAAACGCGGCATTAACCATGTCGGGCGCATCAGCGCCTGGTCGGCTGCCGTCGGCGCCTCGCCGTGAGGCGCCACATCTAGCGGTTAACGACACGTTTACACGCTTTATCTGGAAGGATACCGTTCGCGCCATGGGTCGGGAGGCGAATCAGTGACCGCAGCGGCGCCGTGGAGCGTGAAGGGCATCGATCCGAAGGCGCGCGAGATCGCCAAGGATCTGGCGCGACGCTCGGGCATGACCCTGGGCGAGTGGCTGAACTCCATGATCATGGATGAGCCGGACGAGGACGACGGCGTCGCCACCCTGCCGCGCCGGTCGCCCATTCCCGATCCCTATGACCGCCGCAGCCGCTCGCGCCGTCTGGACGACGTCTATGGCGAGGATGGGCGCCAGGGTCCGGGGCGCCATGAGAACCTAGGCAGAATGGGCGCCTCGCTTGAGGTGATCGCCGAGCGTCTGGAAGCGGCCGAGCGCCGCTCGACCCTGGCCATCCAGGGCATCGACCAGGCCGTGGCCGGCCTGGTGCGTCGTCTGGAGACGCAGGACGAGGCCGAGGCGGCCAAGGCCCGCCGCATCGACGACATCGCCGAGGAGCTGCGCGAGGGCCACCGCCGCCTGCGCCGTCTGGAGCAGGACGCCGGGACCGAGGCGCGTGAAGGGCTGGACAAGCTGGACGCGGCCCTGACCGCCGTCTCCACCCGCCTGTACGAGATGGACGAGCGCCAGCGCGCCGGCGTCAGCGAACTGCGCGACCGTATCGAAGCCGTTGAAAAGGCGGCTGGGCCGGGCGCCGGAACGAACCTGCTGTCGCAGGTCGGGGTGCGTCTGGACGACGCCCAGTCGCGCACCTCCGAGGCGCTGAAGGGGTTGGAGCGGTCGTTCGCGGCTCTGGATCTGCGGATGCGGGACGCCGAACGCCGCATCGAGCCGGACCATGCGCGCGAAGCCTCGCGCTTCGAGAAACTGGCCGAGAGCCTGACGCGGCAGGTGGAATCCAGCCGCACCGAGATGATCCGCCGCCTCGACGCGGTCGAGACCGAGGGACGCGTCGACCGCATCGAGCGCGCCCTGGCCGCCATCGGCGATCAGGCCCGGGCCGCCGAGCAGCGCTCGGCCTCCGCCGTCGAAGGCATGGGCCGCGAGATCATGCGCATCGCCCGCAACCTCAACGGTCGGCTGGAGACGGTCGAAGCCGGCGGCGCCGGTCCGTCCGACGCCCGCGTCGCCGCGCTGGAGCAGAAGCTGGAGCGCGATCTGGCGCGTCACGCCGAAGCCGTGGATCAGCGTCTGACCCAGGCCGACGACCAGCACGCCCTGGCGCTGGAGCGGCTGGGCGGCGAGATCGCCCGCATTTCGGACCGCCTGAGCGAACGCATCGCCCAGTCCGAGCGTCGCTCGGCCCAGGCCCTGGACGACATCGGCCGCCGCCTGTCGGAAAGCACCGACAAGATGCACCAGCGCCACGAGCGCGCCTCGGGCGATCTGGCCGAACGGATGCGCCAGAGCGAGGAGCGCACGGCGCGCCTGCTGGCCGACGCGCGCGACAGCATGGAGCAGCGCGCCGATCGCGACGTCCGCCGCGCCCCGCCGCTGGAAAGCCCTGACCCCGCGCCCTGGACTCCGGCGGAAACCGCCGGGGGCGACTGGCGGGCGACGGCCTTCGCCGATCCGATCGACGACTGGAGCGCCGAGCCCCTGACGGGCGCCGAC
Source organism: Brevundimonas olei (assembly GCF_037055245.1). GTDB lineage: Bacteria > Pseudomonadota > Alphaproteobacteria > Caulobacterales > Caulobacteraceae > Brevundimonas > Brevundimonas olei. The sequence goes on along the minus strand of NZ_CP146369.1, from coordinate 3,414,814 downwards.
GCTGCGCCGGGACAGCCGTTCGCCTCGGGCGCCGGGAGCGTCTTCGGCGATCCTCTGGACGCCGAACTGCTGGACGCCGGGCCGACGACGGCGCCCTTCGGCCGGATCGCGGACGACGCCTGGCCGCACGCCGCTCCGGCGGCTGCGTCCTCGGCCGATGAAGACCTGTTCGGCGGCGCCGACGTCAGCGACATCCTGAACGCCGCAGCCGATCTGGACGCCGAGCGCCCGCTCGAGCTGGACCGCGTCGGCGAAGACGACGGCTTATCGGCCGATCTGGACTTCGTCTCCCCGCACGCCTCGGCGCAGGAGCCGACTGCGGGGTCGACGCGCGACGTGCTGGAGGCCGCCCGCGCGGCCATGACGCCGGAAGAGGATGCGGCCCCGCGTCAGGCCTTCGGCCTGGCCAAGCGCGGCGGCAAGTCCAAGCTGCAGGAGCGGCTGGACAAGCAGGCCGGCCGTCAGAGCTCGACCATGCGCACCGCCCTGGGGGCCATGGCGGTGGCGGCTCTGGGCGTGGTCGGCGGCTACGCCACCTTGCAGGTCGTGGGCGGTTCGGGTCTGAGCCTGCCGGGCGGCTTCGCCCTGGCGCCGACCCCGACGACCGGCGCGGCGCCAGCCGAGGCGGCGACGCCGATCGCCGCCCTGGCGCTGGACGCCTCCCCGACCGACGCCGTGCCGTCGCCCGACGCGGCGGCGACCGAGGGCGCAGGCCTGTTCGCCCGCGCCGTGCAGATGCTGGACAACGGCGACGACGGCGGCCTGGAGCCCCTGACCCGCGCCGCCAACCTGGGCTACGCGCCGGCGCAGCTGCGTCTGGCCAGCCTGTATCAGGACGGCGCCGCCGGGCTGACGGCGGACGAGGCCGAGGCCCGCGCCTGGGCCCGTCGCGCGGCCGAGGCGGGCGACGCCAAGGCCATGCATTTCTACGCCATGCAGCTGTACGACGGCGTCGGCGGCGCGCGGAACCGCGCCGAGGCCCTGGCCTGGCTGACCAAGGCCGCCGGCGCCGGCCGCGTCGACAGCCAGTACAACGTCGCCCAGCTGCTGGAGAAGGGCGACGAGGGCGTGGCCCCCAATCGGGTCGAGGCGTTCAAGTGGTACATGATCGCGGCGCGCCGCGGCGACCAGCAGGCGCTGGCCTCGGTTCAGCGCATGACGTCGGGCCTGTCGGTCGTCGACCGCCGCAAGGCGCGCGAGGCGGCCGACGCCTTCACCGTCGAGCCCGTCGCCTGATCGGCGACGCCCGCGTGCAACCGGGGGTGGCGGTTCGCCGCAGGGGCGGCTAAGACCGAAGGCCTAGTCGCCTTTCCGGCGCTGATTGCCTGTCCTTCCAGCCGAAGGCGCGTGCCGTGGATATTTACCTGCCGATCGCCGAAGTCTCGGTGAACTGGCCGCTCCTGGTCATGCTGGGAGCGCTGGTCGGATTCGTGTCGGGTCTGTTCGGCATCGGCGGCGGCTTCCTGATGGCGCCGGTGCTGGTTTTCCTGGGCATCCCTCCGACAGTGGCCGTGGCCAGCCAGGCCAGCCACGTCGTCGCCTCCTCGACCTCGGGCGTCATCCGCTATTCCGGCATGAAGGCGGTGGACTACCGCATCGGCGGCATCATGGCGGTGGGCGGCGCCCTGGGCGCGCTCATGGGCGTCGAGCTGTTCCGCTACCTGCGCCTGCTGGGTCAGGCCGATCTGGTGGTGGCCCTGTCCTATCTGCTGTTCCTCGGCTCGATCGGCTGCATGATGCTGTACGAGAGCCTGACGCAGATCCTGCATCGCGTCCGGGGCGAGACCCCGCCGCGCAAGGAGCGCCGTCGCCCCATGTGGCTGTACGGCCTGCCGTTCAGGATGCGTTTTCCGCGCTCGGGCCTCTACATCAGCGCCATTCCACCGTTCGGCCTGGGCGTGTTCGCAGGCATTCTGTCGGCCATCATGGGGGTGGGCGGCGGCTTCATCCTGGTGCCGGCCATGCTCTATGTCCTGCGGATGAAGGCCAGCGTGGTGGTCGGCACCAGCCTGTTCCAGATCATCATCACCACCGCCATCACCACGGTGCTGCAGGCCGGGCGCAACCAGACGGTGGACATCGTCCTGTCGACCATCCTGCTGCTGGGCGGAGTGGTCGGGGCGCAGTACGGCGCGCGCCTGTCGGGCCGGTTCCGCGCCGAAGAGATGCGCGCGGCTCTGGGCCTGATCGTCCTTCTGGTCGGCATCCAGATGGGGCTCGAACTGTTCGTGCGGCCCAGCGACCTGTTCCTGCTGGCGCCGGGGGTGGCGGACTGATGTTCCAGGTCCTGCCGCCAGAACCGCCGCCCCAGGCTGCGGCGCCTGAGATCATCATCGAGCGCTCGGCCGCCACGAACGAGGAGGTGCGGGTCGCCGCCGCCTTGACCGACGCGCGGGTCGATGTGGATTCCGGCTTCCGGGGGGCGTCCATCGTCCTCTACGGCGCCGTGTTCAACCCGACCGACACGCCCGCCGACGTGGTGGTGGTGGTGCGCGGTCCTGACGCCCCGGTGCGCCTGGTCAAGAAGACGCGCAACATGGGGGTCTGGCTGAACAGCCGCCCGGTGCTGTTCGAGGGCGCGCCGGGCTTCTACATGACCGCCTCGACGCGGCCGCTGAGCGACATCGCCGACTTCGGCCAGCTGCGTCGTCTGGGCGTGGGCGTCGACCACCTGCGTATCGACGCGCCGGAAGAGGCACGCACCGTCACCCGCTATGGCGTGCGCGACGTGGTCGTCAGCCGTCTGGGCGAGGACTATCTGGACTGGCGCCGCGCCGTCATTCGGCTGAAGGAGGCGGCGGCCCTCTACGACACCGATCCCAAGGGGGTGGAGTTCGTCGACCGGGGCCTGTTCCGCGCTGAGGTCAAACTGCCCGCCGTGGCTCCGACGGGGAAGTATTACGCCGAGGTCTGGCTTTTCCAGGAAGGGGCGCCGGTATCGGTGTCCAACCTCACCCTGACCGTCGAGAAGGTGGGGCTGGAGCGCGACATCTATGAGTTCGCCCACAACCGCCCGTGGAGCTACGGCGTGCTCTGCGTGATCCTGGCGGCGATGACCGGCTATGCGGCGTCGCGGGTGTTCCGGAGCAGATAATACCCACCCGCCCATCCCGGCGGACGCTGGGATCCAGTGAGAGCCAAGCGCTCTGCCTTTGAAGAAGGCCAAAATTTCCACGCGCGCGGGCGCAGCCAAAGGACTGGATCCCGGCGTCCGCCGGGATGAGCGGTGGATAGGGGCTGCGCTCAAGCGGCGAGCGATAGCGCAAAAAGAAAGGGCGGCCCGCGAAGGCCGCCCTTTCCGTTTAGTCTGTGGCAGCGCCTCAGGTCGCCTTCGTCTGCGGCGCGAAGCGGCCGTAGAAGGTTTCGTTCTTGGCGGCCATGTCGCGCAGAAGCTGCGGAACCTTGAAGCGGTCGCCGTATTTGGCGGTCAGTTCGTCGGCCTTGGCCACGAAAGCCTTCAGTCCGGTCTGGTCCATGAAGGTGATGGGGCCGCCGGTCCAGGGCGCGAAGCCCCAGCCGAGGATGGCGCCCAGGTCGCCCTCGCGCGGATCGTCGATGACGCCCTCTTCCCAGCAACGGGCCACTTCCACCGCCTGGCGATACAGCAGGCGGGTTTTCAGTTCATCGACGGCGGCCAGGGCCTCGGGGCTTTCGCCGAAGGCCTCGCCCTTGGTGGTCGGGGCCAGGTCGTAGAGGCCCGGCCAGATGACCTTGGGCTTCTGGTCATAGTCGTAGAAGCCCTTGCCGTTCTTGCGGCCATAGCGGCCCTGCTCGACCATGGTGGCGACGATCTGCTCGCCCTCGTTGGCGACGTACTTGTCGCCCAGATCCTCGCGGGTCTGTTTGGCGATCTTGTACGACAGGTCGAGCGCCACGTCGTCGTGCATCTCCAGCGGGCCGCGCGGCATGCCGGTCATGCGCCCGACGTTGTCGATCAGCACGGGCGAATAGCCCTCTTCCAGCATGGCCATGCCTTCCATCAGGAAGGTCGAGAAGCAGCGCGAGGTGTAGAAGCCGCGGCTGTCGTTGACGACGATCGGCGTCTTCTTGATCTTCAGGACATAGTCCAGCGCCTTGGCCAGGGCCACGTCGCCGGTCTTCTCGCCCATGATGATCTCGACCAGCATCATCTTGTCGACCGGCGAGAAGAAGTGGATGCCGATGAAGTCTTCCGGCCGCACGCTGGCCTCGGCCAGACCGGTGATCGGCAGGGTCGAGGTGTTGGAGCCGAACACGGCGCCTTCAGCCAGCTGGGCCTCGGCGCGCTTGGTGACGTCCGCCTTGATCTCGCGGTTCTCGAACACGGCCTCGATGACCAGGTCCGAACCCTTGATCAGGTCATAGTCCGTCGTCGCCGTGACCAGGGCCAGGGTGGCGTCGAACTTCTCCTGGGTCATCTGACCGCGCGACAGGCGCTTCTTCAGCAGCTCCTCGACGTGGGCCTTGCCCTTGTCGGCGGCTTCCTGCGTCTGGTCGATCAGCACGGTCTCGATGCCGGCCATGACCTGAACATAGGCGATACCCGCGCCCATCATGCCGGCGCCCAGGACGCTGACCTTCTTCGGATCGGACTTGGGCACGCCCGCCGGGCGCACGGCGCCCTTGTCCAGCTCTTGCTTGGACAGGAACAGGCTGCGGATCATCGCCTGGGCCTGCGGCGTCATCAGGGTCTTGATGAAGTAGCGCGTCTCGATGCGCAGGCCCGCCTCGATGGGGACCTGCACGCCTTCATAGACGGCCTTCATCATGTTCAGCACGGCCGGATAGTTGCCGTAGGACTGCTTGCGCAGGATGGCGTTGCCCATGATGAAGACCTGGGCGCCCGCCGGGTGGTAGGGGCCGCCGCCGGGGATCTTGAACTTGGGATCGTCCCAGGGCTGGACGGCCTTGCCGCCTCCCTTGATCCAGGCCTTGGCGGCCTCGACCGACTGGCCCTTTTCGACGACCTCGTGGACGACGCCGGCGCCCTTGGCGTCGTTCGGACGCCAGGACTTGCCCTCGGCCATCTGCATCAGGGCGTTCTGCACCCCGATCAGGCGCGTCAGGCGCTGGGTGCCGCCGCCGCCGGGGAAGAGGCCGACCTTGATCTCGGGCAGGCCTAGCTGGATCTTCGGGTCGTTCTCGACCACGCGATAGTGGCAGGCCAGGGTGAACTCCAGCCCGCCGCCAAGCGCCAGGCCGTTGATGGCCGCCGCCACCGGCTTGCCCGAGGTTTCAAGCGCGCGGAAGGCGCCGTTCAGCGCCCAGCCGGTGTCGAACGCCTTCTGCAGGTCGCCCCCGCCGGCCAGCATCCCGGCGGCCATGTCGCCCAGGTCCGCCCCGGCGCAGAAGCCGGTCGTCTTGCCCGAGGTGATGACCACGCCCTTGATGGCGTCGTCGGTTTTGATCTTCTCCACCAGGGCCGGGATCTCGGCGATCACGGCCGAGGTCAGGGTGTTCATCGAACGGCCCGGCACGTCGAAGGTCACGAGCGCGACGCCGTCGGCGTCGATGTCGATCTTGAAGTTTTCCATCGTCATATGCTCCCGGATCAGACGCGTTCGATGACGGTGGCGGTGCCCATGCCGCCGCCGATGCACAGGGTGGCCAGGGCCGTCGACTTGTTCGAGCGTTCCAGCTCGTCCAGCACCGTGCCCAGGATCATGGCGCCGGTGGCGCCCAGCGGGTGCCCCATGGCGATGGCGCCGCCGCAGACGTTGATCTTGTCGTGCGGGATGTCGAGCGCCTGCATGTAGCGCAGCACCACGGCCGCGAAGGCCTCGTTCAGTTCATACAGGTCGATGTCGCCGGGCTGCATGCCCAGCTTGCCCAGCAGCTTGCGGGTCACGGGCTCGGGGCCGGTCAGCATGATCGACGGCTCGGAGCCGATCGAGGCGCCGCCCAGAATCTTGGCGCGCGGCTTCAGGCCCAGGGCCTCGCCCATCTCCTTGGAGCCGACCAGCACGCCCGCCGCGCCGTCGACGATGCCGGACGAGTTGCCGGGGGTGTGGACGTGGTTGACGCTGGCGACCTCGGGGTAGCGCTGGCCGATCACGGCGTCGAAGCCCATGCCGCCCATCATGACGAAGGAGGGATTCAGCCCGCCCAGGATCTGCATGTCCGTGTTCGGACGAATGGTCTCGTCGTGGTCCAGCTGGGTCAGGCCGAGCTGGTTCTTGACCGCGATCACCGACTTGTCGAAACGGCGCTCGGCCCAGGAGCGGGCGGCGCGCTTGTGGCTTTCGACCGAATAGGCGTCCACGTCGTCGCGGCTGAAGCCGTATTTGGTGGCGATCATGTCGGCCGAGACGCCTTGCGGCACGAAATAGGTCGGGAAGGCCGAGGACGGGTCGGTCGGCCAGGCGCCGCCGTCCGAGCCCATCGGCACGCGGCTCATGGCTTCCACGCCGCCGCCGACGGCCATGCCCGCCTCGCCTGACTTCACCTTGGCGGCCGCCACGTTCACGGCCTCCAGGCCCGAGGCGCAGAAGCGGTTGATCTGGAAGCCCGCCGTCGCCTGGTCCCAGCCCGCCGCCAGGACGGCGGTGCGGGCGATGTCGGCGCCCTGTTCGCCAACCGGCGAGACGCAGCCCAGGATCACATCGTCGACCTTGGCGGTGTCCAGGCCGTTCCGATCGCGCAGCGCCTCCAGCACCTGGCTGGCCAAGCTCAGCGCCGTGATCTCGTGCAGGCTGCCGTCCTTCTTGCCCTTGCCGCGCGGGGTGCGCACGGCGTCGTAGATGTAGGCGTCGGCCATGAGGCGTCTCTCTCTCGTTGTGTTCCTATCGTTCGCTGCGCGGCAGCGAACTGCATGAGGAACGGGTTCTTGGTGTCCCTGTCGCTCGGCGCGCGGCGCCTCGCTGCATGAGGAACGGTTGGCGTCTTGAGGGCGGCGCGATGGGGAGCGGGTCTGATCATCGCGTCTGGAATTGAAACTCAGGCCGTTAGAAAGCCGACGTTTACGTCAACGTCAAGTAACAAGGCGCGTGAGGTCGCCGGATGTGAAAAGGGCGGGCCGTTGTGCGCGGCCCGCCCCGTCTCTTCTCAGTCTCAGCGGCGCGCCAGCCGCACCAGCTTGCCGTTCTCCTCGTCCGTCACGACCCAGACGGCGCCGTCAGGCCCGACCGCCACGTCGCGGATGCGTTCGCCCAGCCCAGTCAGCAGGCGCTCCTCGCCGACCACGCGGCCGTCCTGCAGCACCAGACGAACCAGGTGCTTGCCGCCCAGGCCGCCGATCAGGGCGTTCCCCTTCCAACCGGGGAACATGGCGCCCTCATAGAAGACCATGCCGCCCGGCGCGATCACCGGGTCCCAGTAGTAGACGGGCTGGACCGTCCCTTCGCGGGTCGTCGTCGCGTCGGGAATGGCGTCGCCGCTGTATTCGATGCCGTAGGCCGCGCCGGGCCAGCCGAAATTGGCGCCGGCCTTCTCCAGGTTCAGCTCGTCGCCGCCGCGCGTGCCGTGTTCGATGCTCCAGACCGCGCCGGTTTCCGGCTGGACGGCGATGCCCTGCGGGTTGCGATGGCCGTAGGACCAGATTTCGGGCAGGGCGCCTTCGCGGCCGACGAAGGGGTTGTCGGACGGGACCGAGCCGTCGGCGTTGATGCGGATGACCTTGCCGTGGTGCGAGGCCAGGCTCTGGGCGGTCGGTCGCATCGGCTTGTCCGAGCGCTCGCCGATGGTGACGTACAGCTTGCCGTCCGGGCCGAAGACCAGGGAGGAGCCGAAATGCTTGTCCCCGTCATAGGTGTCCTTGACCTGGAAGACGACCTGCACGTTCTCGACTCGGCTCAGGTCGTCCGACAGGCGGCCGCGCGCCACAGCCGTGCCGTTGCCGCCGTTCCGTGGCTGGGCGTACGACCAGTAGATCGTCCGGTCCTCGGCGAAGGTCGGGCTCAGGATCACGTCCAGCAGACCGCCCTGGCCGCGCGCCGCTACGGCGGGCAGGCCGCTGATCGGGGCGCCGATCTGGCCCTGCGCGCTCACGACGCGCATGCGGCCGGGACGTTCCGTCACCAGCCATTGGCCGTCCGGCAGCAGGGCCAGGCCCCAGGGATGCTCCAGCCCTTCCGCCACGACGGCGTGCTGCATGGCCACGGCGGTGCTGACCGAGGGCGCGCGGGTCTGGCCTTCGACGGCCGGCTTCTGGTCGGGATTGTTCGGCGGACGGGTTTCGACCGGGGCGCCCGTGGCGGCGGGCGCTTGTCCCTCGTCCTGTCCATTGGCTCCGCAGGCGGCGAGAACCAGGGCGGCGGCGGAAACGGCGAAGAGGGCGGGACGCATGGCGGCTCCTGAACAGCGTGGCGTGGAAGGGGCAGGATGCAGCCACATCGCGCTTTACGCGAGCCGAAAGGCGCCGCGACCGATGGTCCCGCACGAAATCCCTGTCGAAGCGGCTTGAACCGGACGAAAGGCGGCGATATACGCACCCCTCTCGCGCCCAAGGGTCGTTCAAGGGCTCGCGCGAAACTCCCGTGTGGGGTTGGATAGCTCAGATGGTTAGAGCGGTGGATTCATAACCCACAGGTCGGCGGTTCGATCCCGCCTCCAACCACCAACGCACACCCACTAGCTGGTGGGTGTTGCGGGAGAACGAACCGGGCGAGGTCACCGTGCAAGGTGACCCGCACCGGCGATCCTCTCGATTTGTTGATCGGCTCGATGTCCACCTTCTGGATCAGGCCTCTGACGCTGCCGATCAGGTCTCTGTCCGCGTCGTCGGTGCTGCCGGCCGCCTCGGCCAGGCGCGCCTGGAGCTGCTCGATCTTGCGGGCGTAGTTCTCGGCTGCGCGCGGGTGCAGCTGCACGGGCGGCGCGCCTTCAGCGTCGAGCTGTTCAAGGGTCGCCTTAAGCTGGGCCTGTTCGATTTCGAGAGCTTCGAGCTTCTTGCCGATGACGGCGGCCGCCGTCGCGCCGGAGAGCAGGGCGTCAGCCCCGCGCTCGATGGCGCGTTCGACCTCGGCGATCCGACGCGTCAGCGGTCGACGGCGATCCTCGACCTGGGCCGCCTGTTCCGCCCAGGCGGCGTGGTAGGCCCTGACGTAGGCCGCGACGGCGTCGGGAGCGAGCAGCCGCGTGCGCAGGCCGTCCAGAACGCGTTGCTCGATCTCGGCCCGGTTGACGTGGCGGTTGTTGTCGCAGGCGGACGCTCCCTTCTCGCGATAGGCCGCGCAGACCAGCCGCCCCTGGCTGAGCGAGGTATAGGAGGCCCCGCAGCGCCCGCACTTCGTCAGGCCTGACAGCAGCCCCGGCCGCCGGCGCAAGCTCGCCCGCTGAGACGGGTCGGCCGTCTGGCGGCTGTCGAGGCGCTGCTGGGCGGCCTTCCAAAGGTCCTGATCGATGATGGCAAGGTGCGGGACGTCGATGCGCTTATGCTCGCTCGGAGGCTTGCAGATGGTGATCTTGCGGCCGCTCTGGCGGTCCTTTCGCATCTCGACGCGGTTGTAGACTTTGACGCCGGCGTAGATCTCGCTGTGCAGGACGCCGTTCGCGCGTTGGCGCGAGCCCTGGATGGACGAAGCGTTCCATTGACGGCCAGCCGGAGAGGGGATCCTGTCGCGGTTGAGGCGTTCAGCGATCTCGCGCGAGGACATGCGATCGTTGACGTACATGGAAAAGATGCGCCGAATCACCTCGGCCTGGTCGGGCACGATCTCGACCGCGCCGCCGGGCTGGGAACGATAGCCGTAAAGGCGCGAGCCGGTCGCGAGACCCTTCTCCGCATTGGAGGCCATACCGCGCTTGGTCTTCATGCTGAGGTTGCGGATGAAGTCCTGGGCGATGAGCCCCTTGAAGGCGACGTGCATATCCTGGACCCGGTCGGTCGACAGGGTGGCGATGCCGGCGCCGATGTCGGCCAGGCGGTTGGCCACGTGCGCCAGGTGCTCAAGGTTGCGGGCGAGGCGGTCTTCGTCTTCCGCCAGCAGCAGGTCGAACTCGCCCCGGTCGGCCGCAGCGAGCGCCGCGAGAAGCCCAGGGCGATTCGCCATGGCCGAGCCGGAAATGGCGGCGTCGGTGTAGGTGCCGACGACGGCCCAGCCCTTGGCGGCGGCGTGCTGGATCAGGACGTTCACCTGATCGGAGATCGAGCGCTCGTTCTGGCGGTCCGAGCTGTAGCGAGCGTAAAGGGCGACGCGGGTCACGGCCGTCCGCCCTCCCGATGGGCGCGATCGGCGAAGTGAGCCCCCGCGCGCGTCTTAGGGTGCGGGACGGGCCTGACCCTAAGGGCCTTTACCCTGGCTTTATGGAGCGGGGTCATAGTCTGGGCGCTTGGCCTTTTGTGCGGTGCGGCCCCCACAAAGACGGTGCATTGTTGGAATCCATGTCGTGACGACAGGCTGAGCGTGCGTTGAGCGTCCACCCCCCTCGAGGGCGGAGTGACGATCAGCGCGTTGCCGGATCTCGAACGGGTCGAGACTGGCGGCGTCATCGCTGAGGAACTGTCGTCGTGAAACTGCATCACACCCTCGATCTGGAAGTCTCGAACAGCGTCGGGTTGATCGCCCTGGTCATTGTCGCGACCGCGATCGTCGCCGTGGCCGTGGCGCTAATCGTGACTCGCAAGCCTGGCGGTCGGCAAGGGGGCGGCGCTGGCGGCCTGGAAGTCGCGGCGCGCATCCGCACGGGCCATGGCCTGGATGATGCGCAGCAGGGCGGGATCGAGCCCGCCGGAAGGGGGCTCGATCGCTTCGCTGACGCGGCGAGGAGCGGGAGCCATGACTAAGGTTCACTCCCCCTCGTGTTCGATGACCAGGTCAGCGTCGGCGCCATCGCCGGTCAGGAACATCCAGTAGTGCCATTCGACGGCCGACTTGATGCGCTCGACAGGCAGGGCGAAGGCCAGGGCCGCCTCGCCCAGGGTCGGGCCCACGGCCGCCTTCCAGCCCACGTCGCGAGCACGGGCGGACAGATTGGTGATCGACCAGCACTGGATCGCGGCGGCCAGGGTGCGGAGCGTCGGGCCGTCGTCGTTGAAGCCTTCGTCGTGGTCGGCCAGGGCGCCGTCGTCATCATCGCCGTTCATGCCGAGGCCTCGATCATGCGGATGCTGCGCGGGTGGCACGGCATGGCGTGCGCGATGCCGTGGAAGACGACGTGGACGTGGGCTGTGGTCGATTTTCCGGGGTGAACGATCTGGCCGCGCTTGCCCGTCCAGTCGCCTTCATCGACCAGCTCGACCTCAGCGCCGATGCGCGGATCGACGCCATAGGCGCGTCGGACATAGGCATAGCCGTCATCGGCGCAGGTGCTGACGCGCCGCGCCCGGACCATGGACAGGAAGTCGCGGAAGCTGATGGTCCAGACGTCGCTGTAGTCGAGGAAGGCCTGGTAGACGGCGCGCGATCGGGTGGCGGCCGAGAGGGTCGACGTCGCCACGTAGTCGCCAGCGGTGACGGTGACCTCGTACAGGCTCCAGAGAGGCTCGATGTCGGCGTCAAGGCGGTCGGTCTGGGTCACAGGCACGCCCCCCGGATCGCTTCCCGCTTGGCCTGGGCCATGGTCTCGACGCCTTCGGGGCTCCAGCCGTCATATCGGTAGCAGCCGTCGGCGCCCTGGACGGTGATGTAGAACTTACACCGGTCATCGCCTGACGTGCGGTCGCGCTCGATCTCGATCGTGCAGCCCTTGTGCGTGCCGCGAAAATAGCCGCGCTTCTTCTCGAGGATTCTCATTGTTGAGGCTCCCCATGGGCAGCGGCGCGGTCAGCCGCCCTTGTGCAGGGGATGCAGAGCATCGACCCATTCTGCACGCTGCAGGATCCGTCGAAGAGAGAACTGCCGAGGACGTAGCCACCGCGAACCGCGTCCTCGGCCACGTCGAACAGCGACCAACCGGCGGGCGGCTTGTAGGCCGGATCGTGGTTCACCCTGAAATGCGTCCCGCAGCCATCGCAGGAAACGGTGCTGTGGATTGAAACAACACCCATCACGCACCGCCTTTCTGTTCGGCTTGCAGGGCGGCGAAGGCTTCAGCGGCGCGGCGGAAGTCGGCCACAGTGACGACGACGCCATCTCCGAAGTCGGCCACCGTGTAGGACGGCGAGAGACCGGGCATAGTCCTATGGTGTCCGCCCTTTGCGAACGGCTCCAACGCCTCCACCGCTGCCCGCAGCGCGTCGGGGGCGGGGTGGGTGGCGGGGCCGATGACCTCCCACTTGTCGCCTTCCAGTTCACGCTCGATGAACCGACAGCGATTGCCGTCGATTACGCGGATCTCCCCGCGAACCGGTGGCGGGCCTTCGCCTGCCGCCGCGCCTGCCTCCGAGGCCGTAGACTGTGGAGAGCGCCCCCGCTCGATCAGGGCCATGAGCTGAACGGCGTCCCCGTACTCGCGAGTAAGGGCGACGGTTCTAGGCTGACCCTTCACCATGATGGCGGCCGCGAAGCCGTTGTAGATAGAGCTGTCGATCTCCAGCTCGGCAGTCTGCAGGTCGATCTGGTCGAAGACGGCGCGACGGGTCTCGTCATCACGAGACGGATGTTGATTGCGGTCAGCCATGAGCGGCCTCGCTTCCTTTCGGCGGAGCCAGTTCCGAAGCGGGCGGCCAACAGTCGGCGGGATGGAAGACCCAGAAGCCCGGGCCCTTGAGGGAGCGAACGCGATATCGTCCGTCCTCTTCCACGCTGACGAAGGTTCCGGTTCGTCCGTCACGGTGGCGGAGCGTGGTTCCGGGCGTCAGGGCGGCGGCGGCGCTTCCCGTCAGCGGGTCCAGGCCCTTGGCGGCGCGCCAGTCGTTGACGGAGGCGTCGCCGTCGAGGACGACGCGGGCGGCCATGGCGGCGGTCTGGACGGCCTCCTTTCGGACGTCACTGGAGGGTTCGTCCAGGACCGCCTTCACCAGCTCGCCGAACTCTTCGGCCATGGCCAGGGTCATGATCAGGTCGCCGGGGAAGAGGGCGCGGGCCCGCGTCAGCTCTGCCCTGACCTGGTCGAGGAAATCCTCGACGGGATCCGCCTGCAGCGCGACGGCGGTGATCTCGTCCAGATCCTTTTCGCCCTGGAGGATGGCGTCGCCCTGCCATCCTGCCTCTTCCTGCGCTGCGACCCACGGGGCGGCGAAGAGGCTGATCAGGTCTTTGCGCTGCCAATCGGAGCGGCCGGTCTTCGCCCATGTGAGCCCGGCCTGCAGGCGGGCCCCGTCGATGCCGTCAGAGAAGCCCATGAGGATATCTTCGAGCGCGAGGAAGCGCTGAAGCTGGGGGGGCGGAGGCCCGTTGGGGGTGACCTTGGTCATGGTTCGACTCCGGCTTCGATCAGTTCGCCGATCGAGATGTTGAAGAGCTTGGCGATGTCGCGGACGGACCAGCCGGCGCGGCGGAACCATCCGCACCAGACGATCAGGCGCGGGTGGCGGTCGGGGACGGGATCGAGGTGCAGCGTCACGCGGCCTCTCCATGCAGGATGCGCACGCCGTGCGCGGTGGCCGTGAAGGGCGCCGGGCTGCCCGGCAGGCGCGCCGTCAGCCCCTGTCGGGTCATGGCGACGAGGGCGGCGTGAATCTTGCGGCGCTCGATCCGGCGCGGGTAGCGGCCGTCGTGGACGGCGCGCAGGATCTCGGTCTCGGTCAGGGGCTGATCGTGGATGGTCCGCAGGATCCGCTCCCAGCGGCCGCCGGGGCAGTAGCCGCGATCGACGTAGACGGGCGTCTGGGCCAGCCGCAGGGGCGGCAGCGGATGCGCGGACGGGTGTGAGCGACGGTCAAGCATCAGCGGCAGCCTTGACCGGAAGGGGCGGCAGGGCGGCCTTGATGCTCGCCAGCAGTTCGGGGACGCCTTCCTCATCCGCGAAGGCCTCGAGCATGTCGTGCGACCGGCGCAGGGCGACGACCAGTTCACGGCCCTGCTCGGGCGTCAGAGGCGGGTGGCCGAAGACGGCGACGTAGAGCGCCGTCTTGTCTTCGAAGTTGGCGAAGACGGCGCCGGTCGACATGCCGGCGCCCTTGGCGATCGCACGGATGGTGGCGCGCTCGAAACCGACGTCCTTGAACAAGGTTTCGGCGGAATCGAAGACCCGCTGGCGGGTCCGCACCTTGGCGGCCTGACGGCGGTTGAGGCGCTTGGGCTCTTCGGCGTCAACGGTATTGGCCGTGTTAGCGGCGGGGGAGAAGGTCGCGCCGTCCATCATGCGGCCCTCACGGCGGCGTCATGGGCGGGCAGCTGATTGCGGGCCAGCGCATGGCGCAGGGCGTCCTGACCCTTACCGTCCAGCCAGCAATGGCCGATCAAACCGTCGCGGTCGCCGCCGAGGTCGAGGAGGTAGACGGAGACGCCCTCGCGCATGTTGGCGTCGCCGTCGAAACGCAGGTCTTCGATGTCGACCATCTCGATCGATCGGCCGGCGCGTTCGCGCTGGACGTGACGCGCCAGGGCGCCGATGTCGGGGAAGGCCAGGGGCTTGGCCTGAGGGGTTGCCCTGAGCAGTGCGAAGCGGACGTCGGGGGACACGGGATAGCTCCTGCGGTTGAGAGGTCTGGGCGCCGGGGCGGCGCGGTGATGGGCGGCCAGCAGGGCCGCGCCTTCGATCCAGGGGCGGCGCGTCATTGCGGCGGCCCGGCTTCGGTCGCCTCGAGCGCGGCGATCGCGAACTGCAGCTGGTGCTGGCGGGCCCGACAGGACGGGCAGTCCGAGCAGGCGGAAGCGTTGATGTCGTCCGCCAGCGATCGCATCAGGTCGAGGGCCATGGCGGCGACATGGTCCCGATGAAGATCGGCGTGGGCGAACTGAAGCGTGTATGACCCGTCGTGCTGAGGATCGACGGCGATCATCAACAGAGGGCGCTTCAGCGTGCGGTGAGCGCGGGCGAGGCAGGTTTCCAGAACGGCCGACATCAGCGCGCCCCCGCCCGGCCGAGGCCCATCTGGCGGACCAGGTCCTCGCGGGCCTTGGCGTAGTTGGGCGCGACCATGGGGTAGTCGGCCGGGAGGCCCCAGCGCCGGCGATACTCCTCCGGCGAGAGATTGTAGCGGGTGCGCAGGTGGCGCTTCAGCGACTTGAACTTCCGGCCATCCTCAAGGCAGACGATGAAGTCGGCCGTGATCGACTTGCGGATCGGCACGGCCGGGGCGCCGATGTCGGGTCGGCCGATCTCTTCGCCGTGGCCGTCGAAGACCGTGGTGGTCTCGGCCAGGGCGTCTTCGGCCCAGGCGCAGGCCTCCGAGATCTCGCGCTTGTAGTAATCGGCGTCGTCGGTCTCGATGGTGATCAGGCCGTCCTCAGTGCGATCGCCCCGGAGGATGGCGAGCAAGGGCTCAAGCCGGTCGGTGAGGACCTGCAGGGCTGCGCCGAGGCGCTCGAGGCGCTGTTCCGCCAGTTCTTCGCGGGCCGTGGCGGGGAGCAGTTCGATCGTCGTCGTCGGCAGCGTCGCTTCGGCGCTGGGCTCGGCCGACGGCGCCGGCGTCTCGCTGCGCGAAGACGCGCCGTAGTTCGCGGACGGGCGTTGGAGGATGCCGGCGGCGTAGCGGGCTTCCTGGGCCCGGGTGGCGTTGCCGTAGTCGACGCCGTTGACGACGTGGGGGCCGATCCGGGCATCCAGCCACGCCATCAGGGCGGCGTCGCGTGCGGGGCGGACGATCACCTGGGCGCGTTTCGCGGCTTCGGCGATCGCGGCTTCACGGGTCGCCGCCGGTTGGTCGCATTGAGCGCTTTCGCTGCCCGAGGCTGACTTCACCGTGGCGTGGAATTGGGCGTCGTCGCCTAGCTGGTAGAGGCGCAACTCGACCCACGCGCCCTCGCCTGTATTCGTTCGAAAGATCTCAACCGGATTCCAGGGCTTGTCCGTGACGTACAGCGGCCGGCCGGCCGTCTGCGGAAGGTCATGGACGGCGGCGTGTTCGTTGTTCAGCCATTCCGTCCAGTACCGGCCAGACTGGCGCAGC
Source organism: Brevundimonas olei (assembly GCF_037055245.1). Taxonomy (GTDB): domain Bacteria; phylum Pseudomonadota; class Alphaproteobacteria; order Caulobacterales; family Caulobacteraceae; genus Brevundimonas; species Brevundimonas olei. Next base: position 3,398,961 of record NZ_CP146369.1, on the reverse strand, counting down.
TTGGCCTCGGCTCCGATGCCAAGCGCTTCCTGGCGCAGAAGGCCGAGGCGATGATCGTCAGCGCCCGTCAGCTCGCGGATCAGACCTTTTTCGATCAGCCAGTCCCAGGTGGCGTCGGCCAAGGTCACGGTGTGTTTGCCTTGGAAATGGGTGAACCCCAGCCCGGCGTTCTCGACCAGATGCCGGGCGCATTTCGTCGCGTCGGGATAGCTGTCGCCGCAGGCCGCTTCGTATCTCGAGGTCTTGAGATTGGTGCGGGCGATCAGGTCCCCCACCTCAACGAGAACCAACAGCTGCTTCGGCGTGAGCGCCTCCAGGAAGGGCCAGAGGCGTCGCTTCTGATCGGCCAGCCAGGCGAGGCTCTGGTCCGTCTCCGGCGCGTCCTCGATGGCCTGCTCGAGCGGCGTCGGCTCGTTGGGTTTGAGGGCGGCCGCGCCATACTCCGCGACCAGGTCGGACATGGTCTGCGGCTTGGGCTGGCTGACGCTGTTGCGGAGCTGGTCCCAGCTGCGGTTTTCGAGATAGGCGGCGATGGCGGCGGGCGAGGCTTCGCGGGCGACCTTCAGCTTGGTCTGGACGTCGCGCAGGCCGGAGCGTTCGCCCTCGGCCGCGCGGCCGATGTTGCGGGCCAGCTCGGACGCGTTCCAGCCGGTGGCGGTCTGGAGCTGCAGCAATAGCTGGGCGTCTTCCCAGGGGGAAAGGTCCTGGCGCTGGCTGTTCTCGATGATGGTGATCTGCAGCGCCTCGGCCTCGGTCGCCTCGCGCTCGATGAAGGGGACGCCAGCCTCGAGGTCGATGGGCAGGCTGTCGTTGAAGAGGACCGGCTCGCCGCCGAGGTCGAGGACGTTCTCGTTATGAGTCTCGGCGTCCTGATCCATGATGAGGCGGACGGCGCGCCAGCGGCGCTCGCCGGCGAGGATCATGCGCACGCCGTTCGCATCGGGCGGAGTCAGGATCAGCGGCTGGAGAACGTCGCCGGCGCCGATGATCGAGAGGGCAAGGTCAGGGATGGTTTCTCGATCGACGGGCCGGTTGGCTGGGTTCGGGCGGATCTTGTCGACCGGCCAGCGGGTGACCGGAGCGGCTGAGCCGTCGGCCGAGACAAGGCCCTCGGCCACGTCCTGGCCCGCGACCCATTGGCGGCCCTTGTCGGTCAGGAGCCAGCAGGCGCCGTCGTGCTCGACGACGCCTGCGGCGATCAGCTTGTGCATGTCGCGGCGGACGTTTGACGTGACGCGGCCGGTCAGGCCGGCCAGATGGGCGGCGTCGCCGTGCGGTTGTTCGCGCAAGAGGCGCAGCAGGTCGGTGTAGGTGTGGACGACGGCCGGGAAGTCGGGCTTGCGCATTTCGCGCTGAGCGGGGGAAGCCTGTGCGGAAGAAGTCTGTGCGGAAGAAGCCATGTCAGCGGATCCGGTAATGATCGGGAAGAGGGTGGGCCGGTCCCGCCCGCTCGAGGGCGGCGCCGGCGAAGGCGATGGCCAGAAGGATGACCAGGGCGGCGGCGAAGGCTTCGCGCGCGGCGTCGGTCAGGACGGGGCCGGTGCGGCGTGGCCGGGCGGGCATCAGAGCCGCCCCCAGCAGAAGCCGGCGAGAAAGGCGGCGGACACGGCCAGAGCGGTCAGCATCCACGATTGAAGACAGCGGATCTTCGCAGCACGATCCCAGGGCACGCCCGGCGAGGGCTTGGCCGATCCGAGGTCGGAGTAGGCGGCGGCCATCCCGGCCTGGAGCATCCAGCCCAATGCGCGCTCGGCGAGCAGTGGCGTCAGAATGATCAGGGCCGCGCCGGCGGAGGCGAGGGGGCTCATATCGCCGCCTCCCGGTCGTCCATTGCCGGGCTCACGCATTCCCGGTCCACGCAATCCCGGTTCTGGCCGGGCCGCCAGTTGCGGTTGACCAGGGCCGAGGCGGCGACGTTCACATAGGCGAAGCTGAGGCCGCAGATGCGGGCGACGCGTTGCTCAGCGGCGTTCAGGACGTAGCAGCGGGCCGCGTCGCCGCGCAGGTCGCGGGCGTTGGGATCCACGACGGCGAAGAGGGCGCCCGGGCCGCGTTCGAGGGCGCGGCACAGGGATTTGACGACGTGGATCGGGTCGGGGCCGTCGAAGCCGCCCGAGATCTCGATCCGTTCGGAAGGGCATGGCGGTCGCAGCTCAATGACGACCAGAGGGCCTTCGTCGTTTCCCGCCAGCGCCGCCCGCATGGCGGCGGCGTCGGCAAATGAAAGGGCGGATGTCATCAGCCTTCGTCCCCCTCAGTCGGGCGCACCCGGGCGGACCAGGCGTTGACGGCGTCGACCTTGGCCTCGGCCTGGACGACGGCGGCGTTGAAGGCGTCCGCCAAGAGGTCGCAGGCGCGCAGGGACCGCTCCAGGCGAACCAGCAGGGCGAGAACGGAACAGGACACGGTGGGCAGGGACCAGGACCGGCCGTCCATGCGGATGCAGACGCGGCCCTCGATGAAGGGGCCGGTGATGACCGCCGCCGTCGACAGGTCGAAGGACCGGATCGGCGCCGTGTGCAGCAGGGCGATGATGTCCAGCAGTTCGTCATCGATGCTGACGACGGGCACGGCGCCGGGGAAATCGTGGGCGGTCGCGGCGCGCACGGCGTGCGCGTCCGAAGTTGTCGTCGGGGCGGTGGACGGTTGGAATATTCCGTGAGCCATGGGGCGCTCCTCCAAAGGGACGCCCCGCGCCTGAACGGAAGAGCGCCGGGAGGCGGCTGGGGGCAAACCCAACCGAACGGCGCGGGACGGCGCAAACATGCCAAGCGTTTGTTTGTGACGTCAAGCGATCTTTGGCATCCGACAACCACATGGCTGCTTTTGCCCAAGCGGATGCTGCGTTTCGCGGGGTTAAATTTCTGGGAAACTGGACCCGCTGACTAGGGGAGCGCGATGATTGCAGCTGTTTTTTTGGTTTTGAGCCTCCAGGGTGAGGAGCCAGCCCCTGTCGCCTGGACGTTCGAGGCGGTCGCCGATCCAATGACTGACGCGCAGAGAGGCATCGCCCAGGTTCAGGGCGATGGAAGATCCGGGTTGGTTGTGAAGTGCGACTCTGGCGGACGTGGGATGTACGTCCATCTGCTCTCAGACGAGTTCCTGGGCGGCGACGGCGCTCGCTCCGATGTTCGCAATCTCACCTATCGCATCGACCAGCGTCCGCCGGTGACGAGGCGTTGGACCCATAAGGACGCTTGGGCAGCGGCATTGGGCCGCGACGCGGCCCCTGTAATCGCTGACCTCATGAGCGGTGAAAGCATCCTTATCCGTGCGAGCAGATATGACCATCGCACGGTGGACATGCGCTTCAGCTTGGCTGGCGCGAGGGATGCAATAGCAAGGGCCTATGAGGCGTGTGGCGCTGGAAGCCCGCCGGTCTAGCGCCGGCGCATCGAGGTCACGACCAGGGCGCGGATCCTGACTTCGTATTCCTCCTCGTCGTCGTTCAGGCCGTGGTTGAGGCTGAGCGGTTCCTGAAAGCGAGGATTGGTGGAGCGGGGCCGAAGGACGAATCCGGTCGGCGTCATCTCGATTAGCTTGAGGGTCAGCTCCCGCTCGCTACCGCCGTTGCGCAAGCGCTCGACTTCAACAATGTCGCCGTGTCGTGGGTAGTAGGAGATATCGACGGCGTCCACGCAATGGACGAAGTCGCCGTGATTGATGCCCTCAAGGTTCATCGAGTCGCCGGCGACTTCGGAGATCCATTGATTGGCGTGGGGGTAGCGTCCATCTCGCGCGGCCGGGAAGGTGCGAGGGAACTCTTGCACGGTGTCGTCGGCCAGGAGCCAAGCGCCGGCCTGTATCCGATCGCGGATCGGTAGTTCGGTGCGCGGGCCGCCGCGAAATGGATCGTTTGCAGGGCTGGGCGGCATGGCGTTGATCCGGCCCGTGATCCGATCGCGTTCGCTTAGCAGTTCTGAAAGCGTGGCGTTGACGGCGGATGCCAAACGAAACTGGACGCCGGGTTTAAAAATCGTCGGCGCCTTGCCGATCTCATACACGCGCCAAGCCTCGCCCGAGCCCAAGCCCATAGCGCTAGCGGCTTCGGCCTGAGACATTCTTGCGCGTTGACGGAGCCCGCGAAGGGCCTCGCCCAAGGCCTTGGCCTCGGCGTCATCGTCAGGCGCAGCAAGGGTTTCTTCCGTCATGAACGGAAGTTGCCCACGCGCTGAGGTGTATGCCACGGCCAACATTGTTGTGCACTTCACAAGAAAACTCTTGGAATGTCCAGCAAATCACTTGCTATTGGCCCGCGTCTTCGGAGACAGGACGCGCCTGATGCCCACCTCGCCTGACCTAAAACCCAAGCCAAAGCTCGCCCGCTGGATGTTCGAACGGAGCATCTCCGCGCAGTCGGCGGCGGCGGCGCTTGGCTGTTCGACCCAAACCATTCGCAACATAACCCGTCCCTTCGGAGATCCCCGCCGAACGGTCCCCCACGAAGACCTCATGGGGCGCATTGTCAGTTGGACGAAAGGGGAGATCGTCGCGGGCGATTTCTATCCCGACCATCTCAACGGGCGCGACCTGGCTGTGATCAGTGAGGCCCGCCCATGAGCCGCTTCGGCAATCTGCGTGGCGGGCCCGACGGCCGGATGACGGCCAATGACGAGGCCTGCTGGAATGAGCTGATCGCCCAGGCCGAGGCCGCAGCGGCGGCGGCCCCCAGCAAGCCGACGACGGCGCTGGCCCGCGTCGCGAATGAAGCCAAGAACGCCTGCGCGCCGGGCGTGGTCACCAGATCGAACCCGTGCGTGCAGCTGTCACGTCTGTCGCGGCGGTACTGCGCCGAGACCACGGCCGGCCGTCGGGATCTACAGGGGCCGCTGAAGGTGGCGGCCGGGGCCGCGCGCGAAGCGCTGGCCGGACATCGAGGCGCGGCCGGACGCCGCGAACGGAAGGACATCGACGGATGACGGAGCTGGGCAGTCAGGCGTTTCGCCAGGCGGACGACCGCTATGTGGCCGCGTGCCACGCCGCGCTTGCGGAAGCCAAGGCGGCCAGCGCTCTGAGAGGCGTGAAGGCCATCAATCTGTCGGGGGTCGAGGCCGGCGCGGCCGAGACGGCGCCGCCGGCGTTCGAATGGGTCGATCCGGGCACGCTGCTTATCGACGAGGGCTATCAGCGCAACCTGTCGGAGCGGTCCATCAAGCTGGTGCGCAAGATCTGCGCCCGCTGGGACTGGCGGCGGTTCAAGCCGCCGGTCTGCGCCCGGACGGAGCGCGGGCTGGAGGTGATCGACGGCCAGCATACGGCGATCGCGGCGTGCAGCCATCCAGCGGTGACGACCATTCCGGTGATGGTGGTCGAGGCGGCCAGTCGGACGGAGCGGGCCCACAGCTTCATCGGCCACAACCGCGACCGTCTGAACATCACGCCGATGCAGATGCATTTCGCGGCGGCGGCCGCCGGCGACGAGGACGCCCTGACGATCGATCAGGTCTGCGCCCGCGCCGGGGTGAGGGTGCGGCGCGCCCAGCCCGGCAACGGGGTCTGGGCCATCGGGGACACGGTGGCGGTGCGGGCGGTCGGCGCCCTGATCAACCGGCGCGGCGCCATGCGGGCGCGGATCGTGCTGGAGGCCCTGGTGAAAGGGCGGGCGCGGCCGTTGACGGCGGGGCAGATCAAGGCCGTCGAGACGCTGCTGCACGACGAGGAGTACCGCGAGGACATCGACGCGGACGGGGTGGCGAACGCCATGCTGGCGCTGGGCGAGGCGGCGGAGCAGGAGGCGGCCGTGTTCGCGGCCACGCACAAGACGCCGGTGTGGAAGGCGCTGGCGATCGTTCTTTACCGGAAGGGGAAGCGGCGTGGTCGTAGAGCCGGCTGAGTTCTCCGCGCGGGAGGCCGCGCTGCAGGCGACGATCGTGCGCCTGGAAGATCGCATTCAGGAACTGGAAGAGGCGATGGGGCTGTGCGTCCTGCCGCCGCTGGAATGGGGGCTGACCGTTCAGCAGGCCCGACTGTTCGGCGCGCTGCTGGAGCGGGAGCTGCTGACGAAGGACGCCGCGATGGCGGCGCTTTACCGCGACCGGGGCGAGGACGAGCCCGAGATGAAGATCGTGGACGTCTTCGTCTGCCACATCAGGCGGAAGCTGAAACCGTTCGGGGTCGAGATCGGCACCCGCTGGGGCGTCGGCTATTTCATGACGCCGGCGAGCAAGGCCGAGGCGCGACGACAGATCGAGGCCTCGCGCGGGGCGGCGGCATGAGCCGGGTCGAGGTCATCGGCCCGGCGACGCTGTACCTGGGCGACGGGTATGAGGTGGTGCGGTCCCTGGGACCCCAGGACGCGGGGGTGTTCGATCCGCCGTATGCGTTCGACACGCGAGGGGCGGGCAGGTTCCGCAAGGCCCGGCCGAACATGGACCGGATCGCGGCTGCGGGGCTGGATCAGGGATTTGACGATCGGATCTGTTCGCCGGCAAATTTCCGGTCGGTGGCGGTGTTCTGTCACAACGACCAGCTGCCACAGCTGCTGCCGCGTCTGGCGGCGCGGTTCCATCGGACCGTGGTCTGCGCCTGGCACAAGACGAACCCCATGCCGGTGGCGAACAAGCACTATCGACCGGACACGGAGTTCTGGGTTCACGCCTGGCTGGCGGGCGCGCATCCGATCGGGTCGCTGGCCGACAAGGCGCGCTGGATCCTGAGCGAAAGCGGTCGTTTCACGGGCGTCGATCATCCGACGGTCAAGCCCGAGCCGGTCATGGACAAGGTGCTGGCCACCATCAACGCCGAGGCCGTGTGCGACCCGTTCATGGGCAGCGGCTCGACCGGGGTAGCGGCGATCAAGCGCGGCCTGAGGTTCACCGGGGTCGAGATCGATCCGAAGCATTTCGACACCGCCTGCGCCCGGATCGAGACGGCGGTCAGAGCCGCAGAGGGCCTGTCAGAGGTGCGGGCATGAGCGACGAGCTGTTCGACAGGGCGCGAGCGGCGGTCCGGTGCGAGGACATCGCGATCCGGGCGCCCAAGTGCAAGCTGCGCAAGACCGGCAAGGGCTATCGGGGCGTCTGTCCGCTGAATGAATGCGGGGCCAAGAGCAAGTTGGCACCGTTCCGCGTGTCGGCCGATGGGCGGCGCTGGAAGTGCTATTCCTGCGACGCGCGCGGCGGCGATGTGATCGACCTGGAGCATCGGCTGTTCTCGGGCGGCGATGAGACCATGGCCGACGCGGCGCGTCGCCTGCTGGGCGGGGAGCTGAAGCCCGAGAGCGAGGCGTCGCGCGCACGGCGTGCGCAGGCGGCGAAGGAGGCGGAGGCCGAGGCCCTGGCCGACGCCGCATGGCGGTTGGAGATGGCGCGCAAGATCTGGCGCGAGCGCGAGCCCGCCGCAGGATCGCTGGTGCAGGTCTATCTGGAAGAGGGGCGGGGCATCCGAGGGCCGGTCGCGGCGCGGATGCTGGCGCTGGTCGGGTTCAATCCTCGGACCTGGCATAGCGGTCACCCTGAGCGGGGCGTCTTCCTGCCGGCGATGGTCATCCTGGTCATGACCGAGCTGGGCCCGACCGGCGGCGTGCATTGCACCTATCTGGCCCCCAACGGGCGCGGAAAGACCCATCGGTCGCCGTCGAAGCGGATGCTGGGCCCGCAGGGACATTTCGTGCTGGCGCGCCGCGACGGATTGGCGGGTCCGCCTCGGCCGGACAGACACGGCGACATCGAGGGCTATGTGCTGCCCGGCGGGCTGTGGCTGACGCGGCCGGACGCCCCGGGCCCCCTGGTCGTGGCGGAGGGCGTCGAGAACGCCGCGTCGCGGGCCATGATGCTGGCCGGGCCGCTGAGCCGGTCGGTGCGCGCCGTGGCGGCGGGGTCGCTGGACCGGCTGAGCGGGTTCGAGGCGATCGACAAGGACGGGGCGCGGGATATCTGGCGCATCCGGGCCGATCCTCTGAGGCCCGGGTTCACCTGGCCGGAAGATCCGGCGAACCCGTGGGGCCTGATCGACATCGCCGTCGACGGCGACATGAGCCCGGTGACGGTCAAGGGCCGCAGCGGCCGCCAACAGAAGCGGACGGTCGAGGCGGTCCGCGACAGCGCCGAGCGGGCGCGCGTCAGCGGCGCGCTGGCCCGCGCCAGCTGGAGCCGCCGCCTGAGCGACGAAAGCCCGACGCAGGTGCGCGTGTCGCGCCCGCCGATCGGCATGGACTTCAATCAAGTGATCAAGGCGGTCGAAGCCGCCGCGAGCGTATCCGGGGGCGTAGCCGCATGAACGATTCCTATGTGCTGGAAGACGCCGAACCGGACAGCGAATCCAAGTCCGGCGCCGTCTGGATCGAGCCGAAGGTCGAGGACTGCCCGGTGATCCCGCTGGGCTTCGAGGGCGGCTATGTGCATTTCGCCCTGCCGGAAGGCGAGTTGCGGCGGGAGCCGGCGTCCAAGATCGCGGGAATGCTGAAGACGGACCTTTTCGTCAGCCTGGAAGGGCGGGTGTTCCTGGCCCAATGGCGCGATAACGACGGCAAGCTTCAGCGCGACATGGCGGCGCAGTGGTTTGTCGATCGATGTCGGAAAGCAGGCCGGTGGGACAGCGATCGACCGCAGCGCGGGTACGGGGTGTGGTCCACCGTCGACGGGCCTGTCGTTCACGCCGGCGACGCGGTCGGCCGATGGCCCTTCGGGGAGAGCGATTGGGAATCGGTGGCGGAGGCCCTGAGGACCGGAGCCCAGGCCAGAGGGCCGCTGTGGCTGCTGCGCCCCCCGGCCCCCAGACCGGGGAAGCCCGCGACGATCGCCGAGGGCGAGAAGCTGCGCGAGTTGATGAACCTGTGGAACTTCGCGCCGCTGGATCCTCGCGACCCCGAGGGTCTCAGCGAAGCGGACGCCCTTTTCGGTTGGCAGGGCACTGCGCTTCTGGGCGCCATCCCGCCGTTCAGGCCGCACGCCAGCGTCAGCGGTGGCGCCGGGGCCGGCAAGACGACGCTGTCGCGCCTGCTGCAGGCGGCGGGCAGCGCGAACGCCGGCGACCTGTTGGACAGCTTCTCGGAAGCGGGCCTGCGCAACGGCCTGTCGGGCGAGGCGCGAGCGCTCTACCTGGACGAGGCGGAGCCCAGCGTCGACGGGCAGGGACCGGTCGAGAAGGCGTTGGAGGTGCTGCGCCGCATGTCGACCGGCGAGGGATCGACCCGTCGACAAGGCGACACGGGCGGGCGGACGGCGGGACAGACCGCCGTGGGGTCGGCCTATCTGGCCAGCATTCTGCCGGTGCAGCTGGGCGACGCCATGGCCACGCGGGTGGTCGAGGTGCGGTTGAGGCTGTTGGGCAAGGCCAAGGGCGGAGCCGACGAAAAGCTGAAGGAGGCGATTGATTGGGCGCGGGAGATCTCACCGCGCCTGCTGGCGCGCGCCGTGCGCGAGGCCAAGCGATATCGGGCGGACGTCAGCCTGCTGAAGGCTGCGCTTGGGGAGAGCGGGCAGACGCCTCGGGCGGCCGATCTGGTGGCTGCGCTGGCCGCCGGGCGACGGCTGCTGCTGCACGATGAGGCGCTCACGATCGAGACGGCGCGGGAGGAGGTCGCCAGATGGTCGGCCCTGATCCGAAACCGGGAAGAGACCTCGGCGGCGCAGAACCCGGGGCAGGCGTGTCTGTCGCGGATATGGGCCATCAACTCGGGCCAGCATTCCAAGGACCGCCATCTGACCATCGGCGAGATGATCCAGGAGCATCTGGAAAGCCCGGGCTTCCACGAGAAGGTGCTGAAGACCTTCGGCTTGAAGATCGAGAATGGTCACGGCGCCCATGAGCGGCCGGGACCATGGCTGCTGATCTCGACCAACCATCCGGCCCTCGCGCGGGCGCTGGCGGGGACGCATTACGCCAACTGGCGCGGGGTTCTGGAGCACCTGGCGGACCTGGGCGAGGCCTATGCGCCGCGACCGCTGCCCACGCCTGTGCGGTTCGGGATGCACCAGAGCCGCGCCTTGGCCGTCCCCCTGACCCCCTGGCTAGAGAGGCCGGTCGGATTGGGGGCTGATCCGGCGGAGGTGACGCCGTTCGAAGCGCCTGTTTGGGACGCCCCAGGCGACCGCGCGTCCCGCCCTGCGTCCCACGGTGAAAGCCATGACTGATCGAGTTTTGAGCCGGGCATGGGACACCGGGACGCATGGGACGCGACCTTGGCCCCATGCGGGGGCGCACATGCGGGAGCGCACGACGCCACAGGTGCGTCCCATGCGTCCCGCGCGTCCCGTCTCTGTTTTTATCGAGTGTTCTCAAAAAGATAAGTGGGACGTTCAGCCGGTACGCCGTGGGACGCCCGAAACCAAAGCGAAGGGGCCGCAGAAGTGACCGCGTCGACCGCTCTATCCGCCCAAACCGGCAAGGCCTGGTATGTCGTGGTGACCCACGCCCATCAGGAACGGCACGCCCGGTATCAGCTGGAGCAGCAGGGCTTCAACGTCTATCTGCCGTTGGTGCCGCCTCCTGCCCGGGCCCGCGTTCGGAACGGCGTGGCGCCTTCGCCTCGGCCGATGATTCCGCGCTACCTGTTTATCGAGATGGATCTCGACCAGGACCGCTGGCGTGCGGTCTACTCGACCATGGGCGTGACGGAGGTGATCACGCGCGGCGTCGGTGAGACGGCTCGGCCCTGTCCCATCCCCAGCCGCTTCATCACCGAGATGAAGGCCCGCGAGGTCAATGGGCTGGTGGTGTTGCAGCGTCCTCGTAACGACAACGAAAAGGCCGCTCCAAAGGCCTGCCGATACAAGCGCGGCGACAAACTGCGCCTGGCTGGGCCGACAGCCGACTATGATCTCGTCTTCGAAGAGATGGTTGACGGCGACAGAGCGGCAGTCGTATTCACCCTGCTAGGGCGTGATTCGCGCCAGATCATTGCACTGCCGTCAGACGAATGACGCGCAGTGCGGTAGCCGTCCAGCCTCAGCTCGTTCTGACCCACCCGCCCAAGGCTCCGCCCGGGCGGGTTTTTCATTGACTTTCAATGAGTTGCGTCGCGGCTAGGCGGGCCTTGGGTCCTTCCCCCCATTTCTGACCCTATGCGGTGGGGCAGAGCGTTTTCGTTCCCTAGTGAGCGATGTTTCGAGGGGTGCAACGGGCGTTGCTGACGCAACAGGGAGCGCAACGGCATGACAGAGCCCTTCCTGCTCGATGGTGGATCGTCACGGCGCTGGGTCAGCGTCAGCGAGGCGGCGGCGTTGGAAGCCAAAGCAGGGCGACCGATCAACAAATCCTCGATCTCTCGCTTCATCGCGCGGAATGAGGACCTGCCTGTCCGGCGTGACTCCCAAGGGCGCGTCAAGGAGGTCGACTACGACGCCCTGATCCGCGCGCGCGGCGAATCCCTTTCGGTCCAGGACAGCCGCCAGGTGGCGGAAGCGCCGTCGGCGGCGCCTGCGGGGCCGGCGGGATCGCGGAAGCGCGCGCTGGAAGAGGAAAAGCTCGAACTCGACCTGGCTGAGCGGAAGGGCGAGCTTCTGTCGAAGGCGGCGGTGACGATGGCGATCGAGGCCATGGGCGTCGCCTTCACCCAGGCGCTGGAGCGCCGTCGGCGCACCCTGGCCACTGAGGTGGCCGGCATGAACGATGTCCGCCAGGCCGAGCATGTGTTGAAACAGGCGGACCAGAAGCTGCTGAACAACCTTGTGACCGAGCTGACCAAGCTGGCGGGCGGCTTCACGGAAGACGAGCTGGCGGCGGCCTGACATGAGCCTGTTCAGCAGCGCCGAGCTGGCGCGGCAGGCGGCGTCGCTGGTCATGGCCATGGCGACGGCTGTGACGCCTGCCCCCGATCAGATGATCAGCGCCTGGGCCGAGGGGCGGGTCAACATCCCCGGCGAAACGGGAACGACGCGCGAAGGCGAGTTGTCCTGGGACGGGTTCGAGTACCTGATCGAGCCGCTGGACCGGCTTCACCCCGATGATCCCGCCAGGACTGTCACCTTCGTCGGCTCCGCCCAGATCGCGAAGACGACAATCGGCGTGCTGGCGACGCTCTACTACTCGGCTGTGGTGGCTCGCCCGTGGGGCGTCGCCCTGCCGAGCGGCGACGAGGCGCTGAAGTACAACCGGACGAAGTGGCAACCGCTTGTCGACGCCACGCCCGAGCTGCGCCGTAAAATCCGGGCAGTGACATCGCGGGACGAGCAGGGCTCGACCAACACCTACAAACGATTCCCGGGCGGGTACGGACAGTTCTTCGGCACGACCAGCGCCAAGCCGCTGCAGATGGTCACCTTCTGCCTGGTGGTGAAGGAAGAGACGCCGAACTGGAGCGTGTCGGTCGGAGATCGCGGCGATCCGCACAAGCAGATCAAGGTCCGCCAGCTTCAGTGGGAACTGGCCGGCGCCAAGACCTTCCATAACTCGACGCCAGGGCTCGTGCGCCGTTCGGAGGAGAACGAAGGCGAACTTACCGGCTGCCCGGTGACGGCCGATTATCGCCTCGGCGACCAGCGCCGGCTGTACCTGCCCTGTCCCCATTGCTCGGGCCTCCCCGGCGGGGTGCTGATCCGTCTGGATCGCGAGATGATGATGGGCGTGGAGAAGGGCGAAACGCCCCACTTCAACTGCCCGTCATGCGGCGGCGTGATCGAGCATCGGCACAAGCGCGCGATGGTTGAGGCCTGTCACCCCTACCGTGAGCCTGCGCACGGCGTGCGCGGCGGCTGGATACCGACTTTCCCGTCGACGGACCCTGAGAATCCAGCGCCGGGCGCCTTCATCGCCGTCAGCGAATACGAGGCGTGGCGGGAACGGCCGGCGGAGGGGCGGCAGCCCAGCTACCATGCCTGGCAGGTCGTATCGGACGCCGTGGATTGGGCCTACATCGCCGAACAGATCAGGGATGCGAAGGACGAAGAGGCGAAGATCGCCCTGCATCAGCAGATCTTCGGCGAGGCTTATGAGGTCACGGTCCAGCAGGCCGATGTCGACAAGCTGTTGGAGCGTCGGGACGGCCGGTTCACCAAGGGCGTGGTGCCGTCAGGCTACGAGATCGTCACCATCGCCGTCGACCTGAACGGCGACTGGGCCCAGTGGACGGCCTATGCCTGGGGGCCCGAGGCCGAGCACGTGCCCATCGACAAGGGGCGGATCGAGGGCGGGCCGTCGGAGCCGCAGATATGGGCCGAGCTGGCCGAGCTGGAGCGCAGACGTTGGCCGCATGAGGACGGCGGGTATGTCGCCACGGAAGTTCAGGGCGTCGATTCCGGCTACGGGACTTTCCACGTCTACGCTTACTGCTCGGCTCACGGGAAATCGAAGGCGTTGGACGGCGCTGACGGTTGGGGGCGGATGCCGCTTCGCCGAGGCGCGAAACAGAAGCTGGAAGGGCCTGAGGGACGAGTGGTTTCGTGCCGGACCTGGCGCGTCGGCACCTGGGATCTGAAGCGGACGCTGATGAACGAGGCGATACCGCTGAGCCTGGAAGGGGAGAAGGGCGCCCGCGCGCCGCGTCGTCCTCATTGGCCGGGTTGGGTCGAGCGGGACTTCTTCGAGGAACTGACCGGCGAGGCTCTGGTCTCTGTCCAGGACAGCAAGACTGGCGTCGTGAAGGATGAGGCCTGGGTCCGCGTCCGTCGCCGCAACGAGGAGCTGGACCTGTGGGTCTACAACCGCGCGCTGGCCGCTTCTCTGGGCATCGGCGTTCCCGGTGCCGAGCCGGACTGGCTCGAACTGGCGCGTCGTCGCCAGGCTGAGAAGGCCGGTCTGGAGGCTCTGTGGGAACGCCCGCCAGCCGGTCAGTCGGAAACGCCGTCAGCGCCCGCCGCCAGCTCGGCCGAGGTCGCAGCGGCCAAGAAGAAATGGAGCTTCTAATGGCGCTGACGCCCGCAGAGACAGCCCAGCTGGCCGCCTTCCGTGCAGCCTACGCCAAGATTATCGCCGGCGGTCTGGTGGCCGAGATCACAAGCAATGGGCGGACCGTGAAGTACGCCAAAGGCGACATCGGGCGGCTGGAAACCGAGATCGCCAATCTCGAGGCCAAGGCCCTGCAACTGGACGGCGCGCCGCTGCGCCGCCGAGGCGCGCTGAGCATCCGCCTTTAACGATCTACGCCGTCAACCGGCCTCCCGCCCCGGGTTCGGGGAGGCTCTCGGCCGCCGGCGGTCCCTGACCGTCGACGTCGGGGCGGCGCCGCCTTCGCACCCGGATTTCACCACATCGAGGAGGCCGTCATGAGCCGAACCCCCAAGCCGCCCGCCGCCGCGCCGGCGCCGGAACCTGTCGTCGCGAGCATTTCCCTGTCGAACCTGCCCGCCGTTGCGGCGTTGATCGTCCTGCTGGACGCGATGCGGGCCCTGGTGAGCTTTCCCAGCCGCCCCGTGCCTGACACGCTGGTCGAAGGCGTCCTGAACGCCCGTCGGCAGTTCAACGAGGCGCTGAGCGCACCGTTTGAGCCCGTGGCTGTTACCGGATCGGACGCTTACGACGACGCTTGGATCGGCGAACGGTTCGATAAGTTCGCTTCGTTGATCGATGAGCGCTTCGGCTTTCTGGAGAAGGCCGGCGAAACCCGTGATGAGGCCCTCAAGACGGGGCTTGCCGCCATTGATGAGCGCTTCGAAGGCCTGGACGAGGCTCTGAAGGCCCGCTTCGCCGCCTTTGATGAGGCAGGCAACGCCAGCGCCGGAGAACTGGCGTCGCTCCAGTCGCGCCTTGCAGCCCTGGAAGCCCGCGCGACTGCGCAGGCCAAGGACTGAGCCGCGCCATGCGCACGCCGTTCGCTCCCTCAGGTCTGGTGTCCGCCTCGGGCCGGTCGATCTCTCGCCTGGAGGTCGCCCGCGCGCGCGCCGTGGCGATGACGGATACGGCCGCCATGGCCGGAACGCCGTCCTATGAGGGGGCGAGCGGCCATGGCACCTATTTCGCCGAATGGCCTGCCCAGCTCGGCTCGGCGGACAAGCAATGGCTGCCGAACCGCGACCGCGTCACCGCCCGCGTGCGGGAGCGGGTGCGCAACGATCCCGTCGCCGCCTCGGCGCGGTCCCGTCGCGTCAATGCGGCCGTCGGCAAGGGCTGGCGGGTCAAGTTCAGGCCGAACGCCCGCGCCCTCGGCATCGACAGAGAGGCGGCGCGGCAGCTCGGCGCCGATCTGAGCACGGAGTTCCAGCTTTACGGCTACGGCCACGCCTTTACGTCCGACGCTGAGCGCAAGCTGACCTGGGGCCAGCAGCTCCGACTGGCGGCGTCGCACATCGTGGTCGACGGTGAAGCGCTTGGGCTGGGCGAATGGGCGGAAGACGAAGCGACCCGGTACAAGACGCGGCTTCGTCTGGTCGATCCTGACCGGCTGAGCAATCCGAATGGTCGACCGGATCGGGACGAACTGCGCGGCGGCGTCGAGTTCGACGCCTGGGGCGCGGCCGACGCCTATCATATCCGCGAACGGCATCCGTCCGACTTCGGCGGCCCCGGCCAGTTCCGTTGGCAGAGGTTCGAGCGCTGGACCGAATGGGGCCGGCCGCAGGTGTTCCATTGCTTCGAGCCGGAACGGGCCGGCCAGACGCGCGGCGTCAGCCGTTTCGCCGCCGCGCTGAAGAGTTTCCGCGCGCTGTCGCGGTTCACGGACGCCACGCTGCAGAGCGCGACGGTCAATGCGCTGATCGTCGCCTTCATGAAGTCGAACGGCGGCCCCGGCGCCGTCAGCGAGAGTTTCGAGCCCGGCGACGTCAAGCAGTTCGAGACCTGGCGCCAGGAGCACTACAAGGAAAACCCGGTCAATCTGGGAAACGGCGCCCAGATCCCGGTCTTTCCCTACGGCGACGAACTGCAGCTGCAGACGGCGTCGAAGGATGTGACCAGCTTCGACGCCTTCGTGCGTTCGATCCTGCGCCTGATCGCCGCTTCGCTGGGCGTGACCTATGAAGAGCTGTCGATGGATTATTCGCAGACGAACTACTCGTCTGCGCGTGCAGCCCTCGTCCATGCCTGGGCCGAAACCGTCGCCTTGATGGGTTTGATGGAAGACCAGCTGGTGAGGCCGTTCGTGGTCGCCTGGGCCGAAGAGGCTTTCGACCGAGGCTACGTGCAGATCCCCGAGGGAGCGCCGGACTTCTACGACGCGGTCGACGCCTACTGCCAGATCCACTGCATCGGCCCGGGTCGGGGCTTCATCGATCCCACAAAGGAGATCGACGCGGCCTCGGCGCGCATCGAGGCCAACGTCAGCACCCTGGAAGACGAGTGCGACGATCAGGGCAAGGATTGGGAAGAAGTGCTGGAACAGCGTGCGCGCGAAATGGCCAAGCACGAGGAACTGGAACTGCCCATGCCGGGCGGAGCCCTGGAGCGCGCCGCCGCGACCAGCCGAGATCCGGCGCACCAAGCCTTCCTGGATCAGCGCACCGCCGCCTGAGGAAAACACCATGCCTGACTACGCCTCTATGGCGGCCCGCTATGCCGGCCGCCCCCTTCTGCTGACTCCGGCGGCCGCCCGAGATCTGGCGCTGCGTATCCGTTCGGTCGATCCGCGCGCCTTCAGCCGTCCGTCGCGTCTCGACGCCTTCCTGCGCCGCGTGGGCCTGGGTCACGCGCCCGGCGACAGCGCGCGCACGGCGTTCGCCTGGGACGACGAAGGCGAGGGCGCGCCGTTCGTCCCGATCGAGGAACGGCTCGCCTATCAACCGCGCTGGCTGGGCGAGGTCGAGGACACCGGGTTCTGCTGGGCGCTGAAAGACGGCGTCGCGCTCATCGAATGCGACAGCCCTCTGGTGGAACGCGGGGACGAGTTCTGCGGCGTCGTCTGGCACGGGTACGACACCCTGCTGATGGCCATGCGCGAGGCCCTGGCGGACACTCGCGTTCGCGGCGTCTTCCTGCGCCTTGATACGCCGGGCGGCGTGGTGGCGGGCGGCCTGCCGACCCTCGCCCGCTTCATGCGTAAAGCCCGGGAGGCAGCTGGCGGAAAGCCGATCTGGACCTACGCCGATATGGCCTGTTCTGCCGGTTACTGGATCGCGGCGCAGACCGACAGGATCATTGCGCCGAGCGTCGGCTACGTCGGTTCGATCGGCGCCGTCATGGTGCATGAGAGCCATGCTGGATCGCTGGAGCAGGACGGCGTCGAGATCACCACCATCGAGTTTCCCGAGGGCGGGGTGAAGACGGACGGCGCCTGGTGGAAGGCGCTGAGCGAGAGCGCTCGGGCGGCCTGGCAGGCCGATGTGAACCAGGTGGGCGCCCTGTTCCTGGCCGATGTCGAGGCAGGGCGATCGAGCCTGACCCGCGAGCAGCTTTTGCAGCTGAGGGCCGACGTCTTCATGGCCGAGCACCAGGACGAGGCCCGATCGGGCGTCGCGCTGGGTCTCGCCGACGAGATCATGGACGAGGAGCAGGCCTTCGCCGCCCTGGTCGAGCACGTTTCTTCCGAGCCTGTTTCAGGAAGCCAAGCCGGCGCGTCGGGCTCGCGCGCTTCGGCCCAAACCGAAAAGGAGGCCGTGATGGCCACGAAACCCACGGCGGGCCGGCAGGCCCGAGCGGCCGCCCAGGTGGCTCAAGCCGAAAAGGCGCTGCGCCTGGCCCAGGCGAACCTTGCGAAGGTCAAGACCGGCGCGACTGCGGCGGAACCTGACGAGGACGACGAGGAGGATGGCGGCGGCGCCGGTCAGGGCGGCGCCTCGGCCGAGGAAAAGGACCCGGACGAAGACGATGACGAGGATGATGACGCGCCGGAAGCGTCGGAAGGCGGCAACGGCGAGGCTTCCGCCATCGCCGCGTCGGCTGAGGCCAAGAAGAACCCCGCGCTTGCTTTGGCCGCCATCCAGTCGGGCCAGACGCTGGCGCAGTTCAAGGCGTCGGCCGCCGTCGCCGGCTCGGCCCAAGGCGGCAGCCGCCTGGATCGCGCCATGTCGGGAACCCAGCGCCTGAGGGCCGACGGGGCCAAGGCGGCCACGGGCCTGAGCGCGGCCGTGGCCAACCGCATCGATCGGAACCGGAACGGCGGCGCCGGCTGAGCCGACCAGCTCGGCCGGGGGCTGGACCTGATCCCGGCCGCATCAACCTGCTGAACAGAGGAGGCCGTCATGAAGGCCTATACTTTCGAGACCGGCCTGCCCGGCCTCAGCGATCTTATCCATTCGGAGTACGATCCGACCTATACGACCGACAAGCGCGTCGGCCTGGGCGGCGTCGGCACGGCGAGAGCCTTTGCGGCTTTCGTGCTTGTCGGCACGGTGCTGATCGGCGCGGCGACCGTCACGGCCGGCGCCGTGGTCGGCACGGGCAACGGCGCGATCGGCGTCGTTACGGCGGACACCGGGGCAGCTGCGGGCCAGTACGAGGTGGTCATCGTCTCGCCGGCGGCCGACGGCGGCGCCTTTCAGGTGATCCGTCCCGACGGAAGCCTGGACGGCGCGGGCAATGTCGGCTCGCCTTACAACGGCGCCATCAACTTCACCCTGTCGGACGGTTCGGCGGACTTCGTCGCCGGAGACCGGATTCCGGTCTCCGTCGCCTATGAGGACGGCGTGATCGAGAAGGATGCGCCGTGGGATCCGGCGGCGACTGACGGCTCGCAGATCATCACCGGCGTTAACCTGTTGTCGGCCGAGGCGCCGGTCGGGGTGGATGTCGAGCTGACGGTCCTGGCTCGCGGCCCGGTCATCATTCGTCGCGAGGCCATCGCCTGGCCGCTGGGCGTCACCGACGGCCAGAAGGAAGCGGCCTACCGCCGTCTGGCTTCGCTGGGCATTCAACCGCGCGTCAGCGGCTGAGCCGGCAATCCGGGCCCCTTGGCGGCCCGACACCCCTGAACACTGAAACGATAGGAGGGCTCCGATGGACCCCGATGAACTGTTGGACAGCGGCTCGCTGCTGCCCCTGACGGCCGCGCACCACACCGGCCTGATCAACTCCGTCCCCGACCAGTTCGGCCAGCTCAATGCGGACGGCATGTTCCCGAGCGAAGGCCTGGACACGCCTTACGTCCGCATCGACATCGATGACGGGGTGATCACCGCCCTGCCGGTCACGGAAGGCGGCCGCCCGTCGACGATCGCTCGCCACGGCAAGGGCAGGGGCGTCATCTTCGAGATTCCGAACGTCAGCCACGAGGACTCTGTGCTGGCGGCGGACATCCGGTCCTGGATGGCCTACGCCCGGCGCACCCGCACGCCGGACGACGCCCTGATCAACAAGGTCGAAACCCGTCACCGCCGCAACCGTCTGAAGTTTTCCATCACCCTTGAGGTGATGAAGATCTCCTCGCTGAAGGGGCGGATTGTCGACGGAGCCAATCAGCTCATCTACGACCTGAACGAGGTGTTCGGGCTGCAGCAGCGCGTGGTCTATTTTGACCTGGACGATCCGACCTTCGACGTGCCGGCGGCGCTGGAGGAGGTGCTTTCCGGCACCGAGGAGGAGCTGGTCAACGACACGATGACCGGGCTGGAGGTCCGCATCGCGCCGGAGTTCTACAGCAAGATCATCCGGCACCCGTCGGTGGAGAAGTATTTCGCCGGCACGCCCGCCATGCTCCAGCTGCTGAACCAGCAGCGCGAGAAGTCGGCCAACAGCTTCCGTCGCGTGATCGAGATCTCCGGCTGCACCATCCGCGAGTACCGCGCGCGGGTGAAGCTGTGGGGAACGGAAGGCACGACGCGGCTGCTCGACGCCAAGGAGGGCGTTTCCTATCCGACCGGCACGATCGAGTCGCACGTCACCTATGCGGCCCCGCCGCTGGATATCCGAGAACTGGAGGGCTCGACCTTCTCGGACGAGGACCTGATCCATTTCTCGGAAGAAGTGATGAAGCATGGGGCGGGTCTGGAATGGAAGTACCAGATGAACTCCCTGCCGATCTGGCGGAAGCCTCGCCTGACCACGAAGTGGGTCTGGGGGCCCCGGCCCTAAGATGGGCTTCGGGCAGCATCTGACGGCCATGGTCGCCGAGGTGGATGACCACCTCGGCGATCGTGCGCTGTGGACGGGCGTGGCCGGCGAGGTGCGGGTCCACCCGGCCGAAGAGGACGCGATCGCGCGGTATGGCGACGCGTCGCACATTCTGTCGGCCCGAGCCGTCGAGATCCATCAGCGCTGGATCGCCGAACCAAAGGAAGGCCAGCAGGTACAGCTGCTGGACGACGTGACCGGCGCCGTGCGCGAGACGTTGAAGATCGTCGGGGATCCGCGTCGCAATGAAGACGGCTGGTGGCTGTGCGCTGTCGTTCCGGTCGGAGGCTGAGCCATGGACAGCGCACGCGAAACCGCCGCCAAGGGCGTGAAGGCGCTGCTGGAAGCCGCCGCGCCCCACGCCGAGGTCAGGCGCGACCAACCCTGGCCGAAGCGGCCGGATCCGGGCGGCACCATCATCCTGCACGACGGCGATCCGGGGGAACCGGAGGTGACCCTTTCGCCGCTGCTCTACACCTACACCCACGAGTTCGAGGTCGAGGTTCTGGGCCCGCCGGGCTCGACCAATCGGCACGAGCTGCTGGACCAGCTGCTGATCCCGATCGGCGACAGGATTGGAGCGGATCGAAGCCTTGGCGGCGTCGCAGAATGGGTCGAGGCGACGGCGCCGATGACCGACGATGTGACTTTAGAAAGCGCCGAACCGGTGCGGGGCGCGCAGCTCAGCATCATCGTCGTCTACTCGACGCCCAACCCGCTGACCTGATCGGCCCCAGCCGATCGCACCTGGCTGACCTCGTCCGGCCCCAGGCGGACACCCCTCACGATGGAGAACTGACATGGCACGCAGACGCGCGCGCGGCTCTAACGCTGGCATGGCCCTTGAGTTTGAGCAGGCCTATGGATTCCCTCAACCGAGCGGCTACCGCAGGATGTCCTTCGTCTCCGCCGCCCTTGGCGAGGAGCAGCCGCTCATCAGCGGCGACCTTAGGGGGCAGGGTCGGGAGCCGGACGAGCCCGACCGTGACGCAGCGGACAACCAAGGCGATGTTGTCGTGCCGATGTGCGCGCGGCAGTTCGGCCTGTGGTTGAAGATGGGTTTCGGCGCGCCGACGACTTCCGCAGGCAAGCCCGCGCGCGGCTCGATCATCTTCTCGTCGCAACCCGCGAATAACGCGACCATCAGCGTCGGCGGACAAACCTTCACCTTCGTGACGGGGACGCCGACGGCGAACCAGATCAAGATCGGCACGACCGTCGCCTATACGGTGGCGAACGCCGTGCGCATTCTCAACAGCAGCACCGTCGCCGGCGTCGCAGCCGCCAGCTATCGGCAGAATGATCGCGGGAACGGCATTCTGATCCAGCACGACGCCTTGGGGGTCGCTGGCAACGCTTTCGCAATCGAAGCCGGAGCTACACCGGCGTCCAATGCGGTGGCTTCCGGCGCGACCCTGGCGGGCGGTGCGGCCTCAGGCGGGTATCGCCATATCTTCACGAGCGGGGCTGTGGAGTTGCCCTCCGCCGCGATTGAAATCCAGCATCCCGAAGTTCCGTCCTACCACATGAACTTCGGCGTCAAGCTGGGCGTCATCGCCATCCAGATGCAGCGAGGCGGCAACCTGACCGCGACGTTGAGCCTGGTCGCTCAGGGCGAGGAGCCCGCCACGGAGGCGAGCGCGGCGGGGACTCTCGACGACGGCCTTGAGGTCGCGCGGTTCTCGCAGTTCGCAGGCACGGTTCTGCGCTACGGCAGTCCCATTGCAGATCTCGTGAGCGGCCAGCTTAACCTGTCAAACGGCCTCGATCCGGTGCCCGGCATTCGCGGTGACGGCCGCATCACAGGTCTGGACGAAGGCGATCCAGCCTACACCGGGCAGCTTGGCGTGCGCTACAGCGGCCCCGAGCTCCAGCAGCAGGCTGAGAACGGCGAGCCGTGCGATCTGGAATACAGCTGGACGCGGCCGGGCTCTGATTTCTCGCTGCGCATCATTCTGCATCGCGTCTTCCTGCCCAAGGCGAAGAAGCCGGTCACCGGCGGCGGCGCTGTTCAGGCCACCTACGCCTTCCAGGCGGCTCTGGATCGTGCAGCGGGCCACTCCGTCACGATCATCCTCGACAATGATGTGGCCGGTTCGGCCTACGGCGTCTGAGGGGGCCTGATCCATGCTTCAGTTGAAAATCGCCGCCCAGCCTGAATGGCTCGATCCGGCGCACGGCGTGCGCGTGAAGATGCTCCCGCCGTCGACGCCCGTCATCGTGGAAGCCCGGCGGATCAGCGCCGGGCTGATGCTGGCGCATGGCGTCGAGATCGATGAGGACGGCGTCGGCCACATGGGGCAGGCGCTGTTCATCATGACGGCGGCCTATGTGGCGGCGGGCGCGCTCGAATGGGAGGGCGTGGCCGACGATACCGGCTCGCCCGCCCAGGTGCTGACGCCCGACCAGGTCGTGGCCCTGTTGGGACAAGAGCCCGAGATCTTCGATTTCTTCGACAGGGGGTACGCCAGCGAGGTGTACGCCCTGATGTCGGAAAAAAAAGGATCGTCTCCCTCGCCGAGTGGCAGTTCGGAGAGGGAGGCGGATCCTACTGCCGGGACAGCTGCCGACGACAATACTGCGGGGGTGAGGGCGAGCCCTGCCCCTTCGACCGGCACGCGCCGAAAACCCCGCAAGGCCGCCGCGTCTGGGACGTCCTCGACGCCTGCGCCGGCCAGTTGAGGTCGAGCGGGTTCGGCGCCTTCGCCCTGGACTACGGCGCCGTGGTCGCCTTCGCCCAGCTGGGCGGGCCGATGGACGATGCGACGCGGTTGCTGATGTCCGAGGCCCTGCCTCTGGTCGAGGGGCAGATCATCAAGGGCCTTCGTCGGGAGGATGACGAATGAGGGCGCGGGTCGGCATTGAGGCGGAGGGTCTGGCCGCCGAGATCGAGAAGGAGCTGGCCCGCGACGTCACCGCCAGCGTGCGCGAGGGAACGGAAGCGCTGAAGGGCCTTGTGCGCGGCGCTACGGAACGAGCCTTCAAGGGCAATCGGCTGCCGAAAGCGTGGCGGGGCAAGGTGTATCCGCAGGGACAGGACAGCGTTGACGCCGCCGGGTACGTCGCCGTTCGCGGATCGGCTGCCGCCATCATCGAGACGGCGCTGAAGGCGACCGTAATCCGGTCGAAGGAAGGGCTGTGGCTGGCTATTCCAACCGAGGCCGCGGGTAAGTTCGGCGTTAAGGCGGCAAGGGCCGGTTTTGGAACGACCGTCAACACGCGTGGCGCGCGCGAACGGATCACACCTGACGGCTTCGTCCGTCGCACCGGCATCAAGCTAAGGTTCGTTCGCGAGAAGGGAGGTCGCCGCGCCTTTCTGGTCGCTGACGGCGCCATGCTGGGGCCTGGCAGGGTAGCGCGCCAGTATAGTTCCAAGGGGCGAGGTTCGCGTCTGTATGGCCCCGCTGGGCAGACCTTCGTGGTCTTCATCCTGGTTCCCCAGATCACCACACGGAAACGCATGGATCTCGACAAGCTCGCTGAAGAGGCGGGGGCGAGGACGGCGGGTCTGATCGTCACGCATCGGAGTCGATGACATGAGCACCAAACAGGTCGCCATTCGCTTGAAGCCTGAGGGCGGCAAGGACGTTATTCGCGAGGCGGAGGGCGCGGAGCGCGCGCTGGTGCGCATGAATGAGAAGGCCGCGGCGGGGTCAGACAAGGCCGCCGCCGCCGCCATGCGCGAGGTCGAACGTCTGCGCGAAGTGGCCAAGGCGGCCGCCCAGGCGAACACGGCGCTGCAGAGCCGGATCGACCAGACGACCGGCGTCAGCGGGGGGACCAACGCGCGCGCGTCGGTTGCGGGGCGGACGCTCGCGGCCGCCGACAAGGCCTATGATCGGCGCGCGCAGGTGTTGTTGGAGGGCCTGAACCCGGCCTGGGCGGCGCAGCAGAAGCTGAACCAGGAACTGGCCGAGTACGACGCGCTGGCGCGGCGAGGAAAGATCACGACCGAACAGCTGGCTCAGGCGCAGAACCTAGCCAAGCAGCGGTACAATGAGACGACGGCGGCGCTGGACCGGCAGGGCAAGGGGCTGAGCCGCAACGTCATGGCGTCACGCCTGAACCTGACGCGTCAGGGGGCGGACGTCTTCACCACAGGGTTAATGGGCATGAGCCCTTTCATGATCGCGATCCAGCAGGGGCCGCAGATCCTGGACGCGTGGGCCACCTCGGCCATCAAGCTGACGGGGCCGTTGACGCTGCTGGTTGGCACCGTCGGGGTGCTGGGGGGCGCGACCGCCGCCTTGGCTGTCGCCTGGAACC
Source organism: Brevundimonas olei (assembly GCF_037055245.1). Taxonomy (GTDB): domain Bacteria; phylum Pseudomonadota; class Alphaproteobacteria; order Caulobacterales; family Caulobacteraceae; genus Brevundimonas; species Brevundimonas olei. The sequence goes on along the minus strand of NZ_CP146369.1, from coordinate 3,374,841 downwards.
AAGGGCAGGGGTCGGCCCTCGCCTATGATCGCGCTGCGAGCGGCCTTGGGCGTACCGCCCGAATGACTGCAGGCGAGCTGAAGGCTGCGGCCGAGGCCGGTGCAGAGGCTGGCGAGATCTCGCTAAGGTCGGCAAGGGAAATGGCGACCGCATACGTCTCGACCGGAAAAATCGGCGGCGAAGTGATGAGCGGCCTTATCGCCATCACAAAGGACTGGGCTCAGTTCGCCAGCACCGACGCAAAGGGCGCGACTGAGGAACTGGCCAAGGCCATGGAGGACCCGGCCAAGGCCGCTCGCGAATGGACCCGTCAGTTCGGACTGATGGATCAGAAGACGCTCGATCATATCGACAGCCTTGAGAAGCTGGGAGATCGGACGACCGCACAGAAACTGTTGCTTGAGGCGTTGACCGGCGCAGTCGACGGCCACGCGGATCGTGTGACCACCATCTCCTCCGCCTGGGATGCGGCAGCGCGCGCCGTCAGCAACTATTGGACCAAGCTGGGCGAGGCGCTTTACACCACGCCCGAGGAGCGCATCGCCAAGATCGAGGACGCTCTGCAGAACCGACCCCTGCTGCTGCCCGGCGCCCGGCGCGGATTGGAACGCCAGTTAGACGATCTGCGCTTTCAGCAGGGTTACGACAACGCCAAGCTGGAGAATGACCAGCGCACCGCCGCCGCCAATCAGGCGGCGCAAGAGGCGAAGGATCGCGCGGACGCCGGGAAGAAGGACCGGGACAAAGCTGCACGGGATGCTGAGCGCGCCCGTCGCGAAGCCGAGCGCCAAGCGCGGGAGCTGCTGCAGCGGACGCGGCGGGAGGAGGATGTCCAGTCCAACCTCTCGCTGCAGGAAGCCAAGGCGACCAACAATCTGGACCGCGTGCGCGAGCTGGAATCCGAGGCGCGGGTGCGGGCACGTATCCGTCAGCTACAGGACGACAGCGTCGACGCTGCAGCGGCCCAGAACCGGGCCATGCAGGAAGAGAAGCGTCTACTGGACGCCATGGCGGTCCAGCGGGACGAAGAAGGCCTGAAGCTGCAGCGCCAGGGTGAGATGGAGGCGATGCGCCTGACGGGCGAAGAGCGGTCGCTGCGGAATCTGCAGGATCGCATCGACCATGAGGACCGCATCCTCTCCCTTCACAAGGCGGGCTATGACCTGGCGACTGCCACCAACATGGCGGAGGGCGAGCGTAATCGGCTGATCGAAGCCCGCGCCGTGGCGCTGAAGCGGGCGTTGGAAGACGCCGAGGCGGAGCACCGGCTAAGCCTCGCCCGACTATCCGGCGACACCGAGACGGCGCGTTGGCTGGACATCGAAGATCGCATCCAGCGTCGCGCCCGCGACATCGAAGGGCGGAAGGGCCTCAACTACGGCGAAGGCGGCGATGAGGCCATGAACCAGATCCAGCAGGAACTGGACGCCGAGGCCACGGGCGCACGGCGTGCGTGGTTGAGCAATACGCTGCTGGATATCAAGCGAAGCGGCCTGGGCGACGCGATCTACGATCAGTTGGACCGCGCCACCGACAAGTGGCTGGTCAAACTCGGCGACGCCCTGGGCGAACTGGATTGGGGCGGGTTCCTGAAGTCCCTCGGCGGCGGGTTCGGCGGCGGCGGAATCGATCTGGGCGGGGCCTTGTCGCAGTTGTTCGGAAGCGGCCATTCGGCGGGAACGGACTTCTCGGAGGGCGGCTGGAAGTGGGTCGGCGAGCGGGGGCCGGAACTGCTTCGGCTGCCGCGCGGCTCGCAGGTGATGGAGCATGATCGGGCGCGGCAGGCGGCCGCTGGCGGCGGCGCCATGAACGTCAGCCTCGGCGGCCTGACCATCAAGAACTACGGCTCGGAGCCGATGACCGGCCGTCTGTCGCAAAAGCCGGACGGCGGTCTGGAACTGGAGCTTGAACCGCTCTTCAAGAGCCAACTGGCCAAGGCGGGTCGAGACGGCAGCCTCGCGCGGGCGCAGCGGGCGACGCCCCAACCCAGACGTCGCGGCTAGGATTTGATCGGGAGTCGCCATGATCAACCGACTGACCAACGCAGGCGCCCTTGACGGCGTCGACGGCTGGGCCGCCACGGCGGGCATGACCCTGTCGAAGGATGAGACGGAGCGGGGCGCGCCCGGTCGGGGCGTCATTCGCGCCTCGAGCACGTCCAGCAGCGCCGGTCAATCCTTCGCCGTCACGTCAGCCTCGACGGCGCGGGCCGACGTTCAGGGAGTCTCTGTCGTAGAGGTCTCTGTGGCGACAGCGGCGTTTGTCGCCGGGGCCGCCGTCCCGCCCTTCGCCCGTCTGGTCTTCTTCGACGCCAGCGGCGCTGTGCTGATGGCGCATGATCTGAATGTGCAGCGGCCGGTGCTGGCCAGCTGGGGCGTCGCCCGCGACGGACTGCTGGACACCTATCACCGCGCGTGGGCGCGTATCGACCGTCCCGCCTCGGCCGTCAGCGCGACAGTCGAGGCGGGCGGCCGGGCGACCGGTTCCGGCCAGGCCATTGAGGCGGTGCTGTTGAAGCCGTTGATTGCGGAGGCGCCGCAGGGCCTGCGACGCCCGCTTCAGTGGTCGCCGGGGCTGCATGCCAACGTCGACCTGCAGCGGCCGTCCTGGCCGGGAGCCATTCGGGACTTCGGCGTCGGCGCCAGCTTCGAGCCCAAGCCCGGCCAGATCGAGTTCGACGCCGGGCCGGGGCGTCCGATGTCGCGCCCCATCACCGCCGACGCCGCACGAAAACTGTCCGGCCAGATTCGTTGCGACGTCGTCCAGCGCGCATTGCTTGAGTCCTTCCACGCGACGGCGAGGAGCTTCTGGATCGTGGAGCCGGGCAGCGAGCGGTTGTGCGTCGGCAGTTGGGCGGCCGACGGGGCGCCGCGCCTGAGCGAAACGCGGGGCGCGCTGCACATCATGGACGTCGCCCTTTGGCTGGAGACCGCCTGATGACCGATGTGACCGAAGCGATGGTAGAGGCGGCGTTCAGGGGCGAGCCGGACGCCGTGGCGCAGCTGGTGACCATCCGCAGCGAAGGCCTGGCCGAACCGCTGAACGTCACGGACTGGCCCGGCGGCCTGACGTCCAACGGCGTCGAGCACGTCCATTATCCGTTTCAACTCAGCTGGGCTGGCGCGAGCCAGGACAGTCCGTTCGGTCAGGCGCGCCTGACCATCGCCAATGTCGATCAGACCATTGAGGCGGCCAGCGACGCCGCCGAGGAGCCGCCGGAGATCGATCTGTCGGTCGTCCGGGTGGCCGACCCCAACGTCATCGAGCGGGCGCTTATGGATGCGCGGATCGCCTCGACCGAGGGAGACAGGGCGAAGGCCACGGCCGTCATACGACCCCGCGACTTCAACGAAGAGCCTGCCTGCGCCGTCAGCTACACGCCCGCGACCACGCCGGGCATGTTCTGATGCGGATGACGGTTCCGGGCGACCTGATCGCACGCGCAGCGCCGCTTATCGGGGCGCCGTTCCTGGCCAAAGGCGACACGCCGGAGGGTTGGGATTGTCGGGGCCTGACCCGCTGGTGCCTCAGGGCGTTCAGCGGGATCGAGGTGCCGGATTATCTGGACCTGTATGAGGCGGCCATCGTCTGCCCGGCCGGGACGCGCGAACGGGCGCGTCTGCTGGCCGAGGGGCTGGCGTCCTGGCGGCCCGTCGAGCCGCAGGCGGGCGTGGTCGCCTGGCTGACATGGATGGGGAAGGCCGGGCACGTCGGATACATGCTGACGCCCCGCCTGATCCTGCACGCCGACACCCCGATGCAGACCGCGCTGCTCGACCTGGACGAACCGGGCGGTCGGTATCGGTTGAAGGGGGCCTTTGTGCCCGCCTTCGTCACAGACATCGAACAAGCTCTTTAGAGGCCATCGGCCGTCGACCCGACGCAGGGCTTCTTAGACGCCTGCGGTCAGAAGGCTCCGCCTGCTCGACCCGACGCAGGCGGGCGCACGCCGTGCGCTTCATCACCGACAACTTGAGAGAAGGAGGCGCCCGTGGCTGACGGCTCGCTGCCCATCGTCGTGACGCCTGAGGCCTTTGGCCGGGACGCCTTCGACCTGACGGTGGTCGAGGGCCTGACCGTGCGCGCCATGCTGGTCGAAGCGGTCAGGTCAGGCCTGCCGATCGAGGCGCTGAACCGCACGGAAATCTATGTCGACGGCGCTCGTCTGGATCGCGAGACGGCACTGGATCACGTCCTGGCGGCCGATCAGGTGGTCAACGTCGTGGTCGAGCCCATGGGCGGGGGCGGCGGGCGCAAGGACATCGGCCAGATCCTTTTGACGGTGGCGGTGATCGCGGTCTCGGCGTGGGTCGGCGGCGGCGCAGGCGGCATGATCACCAGCAAGCTGTTGGCGCGCGCAGCAGCGGCGGCGATCACCCTCGGCGGGCAGGCGCTGATCGCGAACCTGTATGCCCCCGACAACAAGACCACGAAGGCCAACGACCGCTACGCCCTGCAGAGCGCGTCGAACCAGTATCGCCAGTGGGGACCGATGCCGCTTGCTCTTGGCGAGGTGGTGGTCGCCCCGGATCTGGCGGCGAAGACCTTCACCCAGAGCCAGGGCGACGACGTCTGGATGTACGGCATCCTGGGCGTTCACTACGGCCCGTGCGAAGTTTCCGAAGTCAAGATCGGCGACACGCTGGTCAGCACCATGGGCGCGGGCGATTTCCGTATGGTGCAGCATCTGGAGCCGGGGCCGCGCACCTTCCAGCTGTATCCGAACGACGTCGATCAGCTGGATCTGAACGAGGAACTGAAGGCCACGCCGTCGAGCGCGACGCCGCTGATCCGCGCCGCGTCGTCGGACGGCAGCCGCTTCGACATCGATCTGTTCCTGCCTGCCGGGCTGTGCTTCCAGAAGGATGACGGGCGGCTGCTGACCGCCCATGCCTCGGTCGCGGTCCGGTATCGTTCCATCGACCAGACGGGCGCCGCCACCGGACCGTGGCAGGCGGGGCCGATCTGGGCGCGGACCAGCGCGACCAAGGACCCGATCCGCGTCACGCACTCGGTCCACCTGCCGCACGGCCGATATGAGTTCGAACTGACGCGCAACCGACCCGACGATGACAACGACAAGCGCCGCGACACCGTGATGGTGAGCGCGATCAAGGCCGTGGCGTTCCGCAAGCCCATCGCGGACGAGACCCTGTCGATCATTGAGTTCGCCGTCAGGGCGACGGCGATCAACCAAGGCGGGCTGGCCCCGATCACCTGCCGCATCAAGCCGAAGTGCTCGACCTGGACGGGCGGCGCATGGGGTCCGCCGGTGGCGACGTCGAACCCGGCCGCACTGGCGCGCTGGCTGTTGACCGGACCGGCCCCGGCCAAGCCTCTGCTGCCCGCACAGGCCGACGCGCGGCTGCGCGTGTGGCATCAGCTGAGCGAGCAGTATGACTGGACATGCCACCTCTATCTGACCGAGGCGCGGACTCAGTCGGAGGCGCTGGCCATTCTGGAGCGGGCCGGGCGCGCAGGGGTGTTCTGGGACGGGACGCAACTGGCGGCATCGCCGTGGATCGAGAAGCCCATTCCCGCCCAAGTCTTCACGGACCGCAATCTGAAGGATCACCGCTGGGAAATCGTCTATTCGGACCCGGTCCACGCCCTGCGCGTCGAGTTCCAGAACATCGAGAAGGGCGGCGAGCCGGACGAACTGTTCGTCTACAACGACGGCTACGGCGAGACGGCCGACCCGGCGAACGGGATGAAGGCGGCCAGCTTGATCGAGGCGCTGACGCTGGATGGTCAGGCGACGCCGAACCGCGCCTATCGCGACGGTCGATGGAAGCTGGGTCAGCGTCGTCATCAGCGTCGGATCGATACCTGGACGGCGGACGTCGAGTATCTGATCTCGCAATACGGCTCTCGCGTTCGGCTCGCGTGGAATCGCGTGGGCGGAGGGTCGGCGCAGGTGCGCTGCCGTCGCTGGAGCGAAGACGGGTCGACCGTGGTAGGCCTTCGCCTTTCCGCGCCGGTGGAGATGTTCGCCGGCGTCAGCTACGCCGTCGACCTGAGGACCAAGGGCGGGCTGTATGACGGCGTGCCGATCCAGACTCAGCCCGGCGTCACCCGCGAAATCCTGTTCGCCTCCGCTCGCCACCCGAACCTCTGTCCCACCGCTGGCGACCTGATCGCTTTCGGCGAGGTCGAGAAGGTCAGCGAGGACGTCGAGATCATCGCCATAGAGCCGGGCGAGAACCTGACGGCCGTGCTGACCGGCGTGCGCTATGTCGCGCCGCTGTTGATGGCCGGGGAAACGGGGCCGATCCCGCCGCTGTCGTCCAAGCTGTCCGGCGACCGACAGGCCAACCCGCCGCGCCCGACGCTGTTGGGCGTAACGGCCGATGCGCACGCCGTGCGCGTCAGCTTCGACATGCCGACCTGGCGAGGCGCGCCGCTGAGCGGATTCTCGGTCCGCTGGCGCGCCAAGGGCGAGGAGGGCGAGGCCGGAAGCTGGGCGCCGTTGCCCGCACTGGATGCGGCCGCGCGCGAACTGATCGCCCCGCCCCTGCGCGAAGCGCCGGTGGAGGGCGTAGAGGCCACGCGCGTCGAGATCGAGATCACTGCCGCTACGGTGGACGGCCGCGTGTCGCCGCCGCTGCAGGTGACTGTGGTCAAGCCGGTTCCGGGCGCGCCGCTCGCGTCGGTCTGGTCGGTGGACGCCAAGGGGCCGGACGCGAACGGCGTGTCGCAGCCGATCCTGATCGTGCGCGGCGAGATCACAGACCCCAATGTGGCGGCCGTGCGGATCGCCTGGGGCCTGACCGTCGATGGCCCATGGACCGAGGTCTATGAAGGCGCGCCGCTGACCAAGGCGCTGGAGATCGGCAATCTGACGCCGGGCGTCGAGCATTTCGTGGCGATCACTCACCTGTCGGCCCAGGGCGTGCCGAGCCAGTTCCTGGTGATCGGGCCGCGCGTGCCGGGGCAGTTGATCTCGGGGGACACTACCCACCTGAACGGCGAGCCGGTTCAGACCATCCTCGACAAGCTGACGAGCACGGCCGATCTGACCGCTGCGAACGCGGCGGCGGTAGCCGACATGGGCGACCGGGTCGACGGCGTGATCGCCGAGGCCGAGGACATCCTCGCGGGCGCCGAGGGTGCGGCGGCTCTGGCGGTGCTGAAGGCGGGCGAGGCCGGGGACGCGGCCGAGGCGTCGAACACGGCGGCCGGGATCGCAACGACCAAGGCCGACGAGGCGGGAGCCAGCGCCACGGCGGCGAACGCTGAGAAGCTGGCGGCCGAGGCGGCGCGCGACACGGCCGACCAGAAGGCGCAGGCGTCCGTGCTGGCGGCGGCGCAGGCCGAGGCGTTCGCGGGCGATGCGGGTGATTGGGCAGCGGCGTCGGAAGGCGCGGCGGTGCAGGCGGCGGCGAGCGCGGGCGAGGGCCTGTCCTATCGCAATCAGGCGGTGGATGCGCGCGATGGCGCGGTCGCGGCCAGCCAAAGCGCGGGCGTCAGCGCCAGCACGGCACAGGTCAGCAAGGCGGCCACCTTCCCGTCTCGCCTCGATACTGACGGTTCGAACTTCACCACCAACGCGAACGGCGCCGCTACCGTTGGCGGCCTTCCGGCCAGCCGCGTCGAAACTGTCGCGGGGTTTGGTCTTGTCGGCACCGCCTCCGACGGGGCTACCATCTACCAGCGCGCGCCTATGGCTTTCCGCGCCGGGCGCATCTACCGGGCTCGGGTCCGCGTCGAGGTTGTGGCTCCCACGGCCCAGAACGTCCGCATCTTTCTCAGGGGAACTGACGGCGACTACGCCACCACGGCCTCGCCAGTGTCGGCCTTTGTTTCGGCCGCGCCTGGGGTCGTAACCGAGCTGACGCTGCTTTACGGCAACCCTGCACCGTCCGGTGGCGTCCTCATGGGCGGGAACACCTCATGGGTTCGGGCGGGGGCTCAGTCGCAAGGCGCCATTTCTGGCGGCTATCTGCGCGTTTACGAAATCCATCATGAGGACGTGACCGAGAGCGCCAGCGCGGCCAGCTCGGCGGCGACGGCGATCACCCAAACCGCCCTCGCCTCCAATGCGGCGTCCGAGGCGGCCATCAACGCCAACATCGCCGCATCGGTAGGCGGCGGTGGCGTGCTGAAAGACCCCACCTTCAACAACTGGCCTGCCGCTGATCCGCGCCCCGTGGGCGTCGCCGCCCCGGTCGGCAACCTCGCGCTGTCCCGCCAGACGGTCAATGTGATCTACGGCGACAAGGCGCTGAGGATGAATGACACGGGCGGAGGCAACGCCTATTTCGCCCTGGCCGCGACCGCTCACGCCCCTGCCTCGGATAGCCTGTATTGGGTGGTCGAGTATGTGGTGGACGTGAACAGCGGCGACCTGCGCCGCTTTGGCGTCCAGTTCCGCGCAAACCGGTCGACGGGCTATTACGGCGCGACGGTCGACCTGGCTGCGAACCACCCCACGACCGTCGTGGGCGCCACCTATCGCGGCTCGCAGCTGTTCCAGGTCACCCCGACGGGCAGCCCTTCGGGGCCGACCACCACCTGCCAGTCGTGGTTCTACACGAACCTGTCGTCTTTCAGCGGCGGGGCGTACAGCGCCAAGAACCTGACCCTGCAGAAGCTGCAGTTCAGGCCCGCGACGCCCGAAGAGATCGCAGCGGGCACCGTCCTGCCTGCCGTCGAAGGGCAGCTGGCCATCGTGGCCGCCGCCGCTGCCGACGCGACCGACCGCCTTGGTTCGGCCCGCTTCAGCGTCACGGGCGGCGCAGGCGGCGATCCGTTCGACATTTCGCTGAAGGCTGGCCCCGCCGGGTCCGACGCCTCGCTGACGGCGACGAAGGTGCGGCTGCGCAACATCGTCAACGGCCAGGCCATCGACGCGCTGGTGATCGAGAACGGCAAGGCGAAGTTTACGGGCGACGTCGCCATCGTCGGGGGTACGTTGAACATTAACAACCGATTCCTGGTCGGTGCCGACGGCGCCATGACCGTGCGCAGTTCAACCGGCTCCAGCCGGATGGAAATCACGAACAACGCGATCAAGATCTACAACAACGGGGTGAAGCGCGTTCAGATCGGGGACCTGACGGCCTGATGGCTTACGGTCTCGCACTCTGGAGCCAAGCGGCCAAATCGACCCTAGATTCGTCGGACGACACCGTCCGCCTCGGCGGCCTGACGCTGATGCCAGCGGGATATGGGACCTACGCCTTTCAGGTCTCCGCCGGGAAGCAGCCGCTGTTCCTGCCCGTCGTCGGGTCGTTCACCGGCTTCACCTGGGGCTATTCGAACGGCGTGTTCGACTTCTGGCTGCAGCAGTCCTGCTACGTCTTCTTCGGGGAGTTCTGAGCATGGCGTTCGGCGCGCTGTTCGTGAACGACAGCAACCGCATCCAGATCGATGAGACCTCGCCCGTTCTGTCGTTGATGGACCGGGGCACGGCGACGGCGAGCGACCCGGTGATGGGGTCCAGCACCACCCGCGCCTATACCCTGACGGTCAGCGGCCGAACCGCGCCGCTGCTGGCCATCGGCGTGGACAAGCCGACGCAGGGGGAAAAGGGCTGTCACGTCGTTGAGGCGGTGCGGAACGGCGGATCGTGGACCTATACCGTCATCATCTGGCATCAGTACGGGACCGACTTCGCTTTCCGCTGGTATCTGTTCGACCTGCCTTTCGGGACACCGTTGACGGGGTTCGGCAAGGTGATCTGGGATGATCAGGCCCGCATCATCGCCAACTCCAACTATGCGCCCATGCGCAGCGTGACGGCGATGGCGGCGGGGCGGGTCTACGCCGTCGTCTACTATGCGCCGTTCCTCTACGAGGAGAGTTGGTATTGGGATACGACGAACCAGGTGGATCGCGTCACCTGGTCGCTCTACGCCAATGCGGTCGCCACCTATCCCGGCGCCACGCCAATGTCGGGCTTCATTGCGGGCGGGGAAGGCTTCAGCGGTCCGACGATCCCGTGGCCGCACACCCAGACGTCCGGTCCGTTGTCGCCGCTGTTCGTTGACGTCACCGACCTATGATCCTGATCGGGAGCCGGGCCGCCGCCTTAAGCGGCTGTCTACCGTCCTGGCGCGGCGGCGAGATGGACGACTGGGACTTCTACGGCGACGCCGAGGACGTCCAGCGGATGCGGGCTTATCTGGCCGAGCGCTGCGGCGCCTATGAGGAGGCGACAGACCGGCTGGGCGGCGTCCACTTCCTCGACGGCAAGGGGCTGCGCATCAGCTTTCTGGCCTGGGGCGCGGTGGCGGACGCCCTGACGGTCGCGCCGGACGGCTTCGCGGCCGAGACGCTGGGGCAGACGGTGACGGCCATCGGGCCTTACGCGCAACTGGCGCTGAAGCTGGGCTATCTGCGCTGCGCAGGCTTTCATGCCGACAAGAACGAGCGCGACGTCTCGCACTGGCTGAACACCCTGTCGCCCGAGGGCTGGGCCCCGGCGCATGACGCCGTGTTCCGGCGCATGTGGACCCGCGCCGAAGAGATTTTCCGCACCCCGCCGTCCGACATCGAGGCTTCGGCCGAGATGTCGCGGCTGAACCGCTTCCTCAACATCGGAGAAACGTCTTGTCGTCTGTCGTCCTGACCAAAGACAACGGAATGGTGTGCAGCCTGCCTGCCGCCAGCGTCGTCGCCATCCTTTCCACCGCCCTGGACAGCACCAGCGAGGCCCGGCCGCATCTGCGATCCGTGCTGATCAGCAGCTTTCGCGGCGACACCCGGCCGGGGCTGGGCCACACGGCGGCCGAGGCGGCCGACGAGGTCGAAAAGGCCTGGCCGGGCGAGTTTGCACCCGCCTGGGTCGAACTGAGCAGCGGCGAGGACGTGACCCGCATCATGCCGGGCCTGATCCGGGGCTTCGAGCAGCTGAACGAAGCCCTGATGCGCGTCGACTTCGAACGGCCGGACGGCGAGATCGCCTCGGGCCTGATCGACAACACCCCCGAAAACCTGGCGCGCGTGAGCGCCGATCTGAAAGGCTGCTGACCATGTCGACCGAACTGACCCCTGAAGAGGCGGACGCGCTGCGCGAGCAACTGGCCGCCTATGACGCCGCCCAGCATGAGGCCGCCAAGGCCGCGAACAGGGCGGCGATGGAGCCGCTGACCTCTATCGGTCTGGGCACGGGCGGCCCGCTGACCTGTTCGCTGGAGCAGGCGGTCGAGGCGATCCGGGCGGTCGCGCCCAGCATGGCGGCTGTCGATCCCGGCTTTCCCGCCTATGCCTTCACCGTCCTGCCGGTGGTCGAGCGGCTGGATCACAAGCTGCGCGCGCTGGTGACGCAGAACGCTCCGGCGCCCGAAGAACCCGAGGCTCCGGCCGAGCCGGAAGCCTGACGAACCCGGTTCGCCGCTGGCGAGCCGTTTCCTGACAATCTGAAACGGGAGGGCTGCGCATGCTGCCTGATCTACCCCCTGGCTTCGACCTGGGGCGGTTGCGCTATGCGGTCGGCGGCGCGGCCGGGTCGCTGGTCTACGGCGTCTACACCTTCGTCCAGCTGGTGAAGGCGGGGCATCGGCCGACGCTGAGCGACTTCTGGCGCGCTCTGGTGAACGTCACGGCCGGGCTTCTGGTCGGGACCGTCGGCGCCTATGCCCTCGGCCCCGCGATGGTCGCCATGATCCCGTTCGAGGGGTTGAGGGCGGCCGTCGATCCGGTCGCCGTCGGCTTCGTCGTCGGCGGCCTCGGCTGGGAGCTTCTGCCGCTCGTCATCGAGGGGGCCAAGCGCTGGGCCTCTCGTCTGGGCAAGGAGAAGACGGGATGACCTGGGTCGACTGGATCGCCGCGCTGGCCAGCGGCTATGGCAGCGCCTGCCTGCAGCTGCGGGCGCAGGCGCTGAAGCCCCGCATGGGCGACTATCCCGAGGGACCGGGCGATGTGCGACGGGCGCTGTTCATCCTGTCGCTGATCCTGGGCGCCTATTCCCTGACCGTTCTGGTCGGGGACTATGGCGCGTCCCGCACCGAGGCGCTGCTGGTCTGCGCCGTGGCCTACACCGCCCATGTCCTGTGGCGGAACGTGAGACGGCAGAGCGTCAGCCGCGCCGCCTGAAGTCGCGCACGCCGTGCGCATCCCCTGACAATCTGAACTGGAGAACCCAATGGGATTCCGCTTTTCCAAGCGGTCGATGGACCGTGCGCGCGAGGTCGATCCGCTGTTGATGGCGGTCGCGGTCATCGCCCTGAACCGATGCGCCGTCGACTTCGGCATCACCGAAGAGCAATCGCGGTCGTTGAACGAACAGGCCGAGAAGGTGCGGCGCGGCGTGTCGCGGACCATGGACTCGGCGCACGTCATCAAGGCGGGCGCGGCGTTCTCGACCGGGCTGGACGTCGTGCCCTACGTCGACGGCGTCTTCACCTGGGGCGACGACCACTGGCGCGTGAAGACGAAGGCGGGCGCCGTCATCGAGCCCTTCTATGAGATCGCCTCGGCCATGCGGGAGGCCGCCAATCTGGTCGGCGTCCGTCTGGTCTGGGGCGGGGCTTGGGACCGGGTGCTGAACGACCTCCCGGCCGGGCCTGCGGCGATGAAGGCCGCCGTCGAAGGCTACAAGGCGCGGCGCAAGGCTATGGGCAAGAGCGCCCTGCTGGACGGGCCGCATTTCGAGATCGCGCGATGAGGGACTTCCTCCGCGCCATCGGCCCGGCGTCATGGGCCGTCATCGCCCTCTGCGTCCTGCTGCTGTTCGTCATGGGCTGGTGCGCCGCCACGGCGCCCAGCCGGGAACGGGCCAAGCAGGACCGCGCCGTCGAGGCGGCCAACGCCAAGGCGCGCACCACGGGCGCCGCTTCGCACGATCGCGCAGCCGATGACCGCCTGACCGACCTGAAGATCAACAACCGACTGGAAAAGGAACGGACCGATGCGGTCTCTTCGATCCCTGACGCTCGCCCCACTGCTGGCCGCGTCGCTCTTGCTTGTCACCGGCTGCGCGAGCAGGGAACGCGTGACGCCGATCTACCCGCCGAGTGCCGACCTGGCCGTTGAGGCCAAGCCGGTTATGCCGCCCGAAGCGGTGCGCAGCGAAGCGGCGGGGATCGCCCATGACATCGCCATCGAAGGCTGGGGCGAGCGCGGCTGGGATGCGGTCGGGCGGCTGTGCCGCTGGGCGGCCGACAACGGCATGAAGGGGCTGAGTTGCCCGCCGCCGCCTGAACTGCCGCCCAGGCCTGGCTGACGGGCATAAGAAAACCCGTCTGCCACATTGGGACTCAGACGGGCCTAATGAGCCGAGGCTCGTATCCTAGATGGGGATGCGAACCCGGATTGCAAGGCGTCGAGCTTCGGGCTCCGCCATTGAGGCCCGCTCTCTTCGGAGGGCGGGCCTTTCGTCGTTTGGAACCGCGTGAAAAGGCGGCCTCTAGCCGGCTTTGCGGCGGCGGGGCGCCGCCCGACGCGCCTTCGCCGGCGCCGCTTGGGTCTTTGCCCCCGTCCGACGCCGAGGCGCAGCGCCGCCCTCCAGGCTGGCGCGTAATGCGGCCATCAGATCCACCACGTCCGTGTCTTCAGGCTCAGCGGCGCGGACCGGTTTCTGGCCCTTCTGCTTCGCTGCAATGAGCGCCTTGAGCGCTTCCTCGTAACGATCGACGAACTGGTCAGGATCGAACGGGCCGGCCTTTTGCTCGATGATGCGGCGGGCGATATCGACCATGGCGGGGTCGGGAGCCTGGTCCGTGATGGCCCCGAACACTTCCCGCGACGCCCTGACCTCGTCGCGTGTGCGCAGGGAATAGGCCAGAATGCCGCGATCGCGCGGCTCAAGCGCTAGCAGGCGTTCCCGCGTTGACAGAACGACACGACCGAGAGCGATCTTGCCCTCAGATCGCATAGCCTCGCGGATAACCCCGAACGCCTCCTCGGCCAAGGCTCCGGCCGGGGCTAGGTAGTAGGGGTTGTCCCAATATAGGCGGTCGATCTCCTCCTCGGGCACGAAGCGTTCGATGTCGATCGTCTTGGTGCTCTCCAGCTTGACCGATTTGATCTCCTCGTCGGTCAGCAGGATGTACTCGTCCTTGGCGACGGCGTAGCCCTTGACCAGCGAAGACCGTTCGACCGGCCCGGTGTCGGGGTCGGTCGTCACCATGCGAATGCGGTTGTTGGTCTCAGGGTTGATAAGGTTGAACCGCACATCGCCGCCGGAGCTGGTCGCGGTGTAGAGCGCGACCGGGCATGTCACGAGGGAAAGGCGCAGGTGTCCCTGCCAGGTGGGGCGATAAGCCATGTCGGACCTCCGGGCGGCGCCGCATGCGCCGCCGACTCAACACCGGGCCCGGTGATTCGCTCCCTGATGCTCAGTCGCAGGGCTCCGCCTGCCCGTCGCTGAGGTCGATGACGAAGCAGTGTTCCTGTCCGCCGTCCAGGTCCGCCACGAAGATGCGGATCTCGTCGTCGGCGTCGACGGGCGGAGAGTAGAGTTCGGTAAATCCGACGGCCGCCGCTTCAAAACTGCCGGCTTCCAGGACGTGGCCGTGCGCCCGGCCGAGGCCTTCAGCGTAGGCGAAGTAGCGATGCTGTTCGGGTTCGATCATTCGCGGCTCCTCTCTGTCAGAACGCTGGGGGCCGGAAAAGGATTCCATGATTCGCGTCAGGCGGCTGGCGTCACATCCCGATAGGGCTGGCCTCGATCGCCCGCCTCGGATCTGGTCAGCACTCGCGTTTCAAACGCCGAGGAGATGGCGACCTTGATGCCTCGATGTCGGATGCCTTCGTCCAGAGACTTGGCCGTGTGATCGATCGCGTAGAGATCATCGCACCATTCATCGCTGTTGATCTCGATGAGGCCGGGCTGAAGGTTGGGGTCTTCGCCGGCAGAGGCCATCATGGCGTCGAGAGCGGTGGTCAGTTGGTCGGGCGTCATTGGGCTGTGGTGTAGCTGAGTCGCCCTGTTGCGGCCTAGCGTTGGCGACGCAGCAGGCGCGCCGCCTCTTCCTTCCACAGCGCGCGAAAGCGCAGGACGATGGACGCGGGCAGGTTGGCCGCCGCGCGCGATCGGCGGTGAAGGTCATGGGCCTCGGCTTCGAAGCGGGCGGCCTTCTGCAGATCGGTCTCGGCCGTCATGGCGATTCCGGCCAGACCTTCTGCACGGTCAGTGATCCGGCCGAGCAGGGCTGCAGCATGAGGTCTTCGGCTGCGCTGAGATCCAGCCAGTGAACACCAGCGCCCGGCGGTAAGAGGACGATCTGGCGGTCGTGGTAGGGCGCGACGTCGGGGCCCGGCTCGGTGGTCAGCATAGCGAAAGCCCCGTCCTTAATGATGCCGGCGATCCAGAACCATGGCTGGCCAGCCATGGTGAAGAGCCACTTCGTCTTCCTCCCCTGCACCTTGGGCTCGGTGAACTCGTAAAATCCGTCGGCCGGGATCAGGCAGCGGGTCGAGTTGGCGAAAGAGCGCCCGTCCGAGCGGAAGTTGAAGACGGGTTTCCCGGTCGGGCTCTTCCACGCCCAGGGCGTCATGGTCAGCTGCAGACCATCGGCGCCTTGGGTGACGACGGGCGCGACGTCGCCGATGCGGTAGTCGGCTGCAGCCAGGTTGGGCAGGCCGCCTGGAAAGACGAGCGCCCGCCCCGCGTCACGGAATGGTGCGGCGAGCTGGTTAGCGGGAACGTGCAGGCGGTAGTTGTTGCACATCGGCGGCTCCCTAGAACATTTCGACCTTAAGCCCGCGACCTTCGGGCGGGTAGGTCCAGAAACACATACGCCCCTGACAGTGCCGGCGGCGGCAGCGCGCGGTCCGGCCCCAGAGCACGAAGTCCTCGCCCAGCGCCCTGCGCACGACGGCCAGATCGACGGTCATCTCCAGATGACAATGCAGGCAGCAGGCGACGACGGGCCAGCCCTGGCGCTGGAGATCTCCGACCTTGGCGGCGCGGCCCATCCACTGAGCACGCGTCCAGTTGTTGTAACGGGGGTTCATGCCCATGGATCATTCGCCGCGCTTCGCCGCCAGACGAGATCTGGGCCAATAGTCCGCGCAGTGATGGCCGCCGTAACTGAACAGGCGGACCACTTCTTGCGGCATCCCCGCTTCTTTAAGGCGGACGTGGTCGACGTCGCGCAACAGGTAGGCCACGTCGTCCAGACGCAGGTCGCCCTCCGGCAGCCAGGCGATCAGGCGGCGCATTCTCAGCACGTCTGAGGTGTCGCGGTGACTTGAACGGAAGCCGTGGGCGTTCGGATCATTCGCCATCGACACCGACAGGCGGCGCGAGCCGCAGCTTTCGCAGCGCAGGGCGCAAGCCCACTCGCACGCGTCGCGCGTCAGCCAGTCGGGAAACTGCCTGATCAGGTCCAAACCGGTGAAACGCCCCTCACGGCGACAGACGCAACACAGGACTTGAAGCTGTGACCCTCGATCCGGCACCTCGATCAGGGGAAAGTGGTGCAGGCCGATGGGGAAATGATCGTCAGGGGTCGACCCGATGCCGCGCCAGAAGGGGGTGTCTTCTTCCTGAGACATGGCTCAATGCGCCGTCGCGCTCCTTGCAGCGCACGCCATGCGCATCCGCGCGATCGATCCCGGCGCCTTCGTCTCGATCTCTCGAAGGATCGCCCCCGCTCCGGCCCGGCCGTCTGCGCTGTGAAGGTCCAGGCCGACCAGGCGTAGCATCAAGGCGGCCAGTTCCTTGTCCGTTGGGGCGCTCATCGAGGCGGCCGCCCGACATGGGTCATGCCGGCGATCAGCCCCGCAATCAGCGCGCGATCGCGCGGCGGCGGAGCGATCCGCTCCTCCATCAGGGCCGCCAGCTCTTCCAGCTCTGCCTTGAACCGCTCTTCGGGCGGCGAACCGGGCTCGTCTCGCTTCATCGTCTCCTCCATCCATTCCGCCTCTCGTCCGGGGCGGGATCGGCGCGCGCCAACGCGTCGACCTGCGGGCAGGTCCCCGCACGACTGGACCGATCGGCCGCCCGGCCGGTCGCCGCCCCGCTCTCGCGAGAGGGGGACTCCTAACCGTGCAAGGGACCTGCCCGCAAATGAATTGTTCTCGTAATGTTCTCAATCTCGGCCAGCGCCCCGTCGCGGCCGCCGAGCCGCCTGCAGCGTGGCTGGGCGGCAAGCGCCACCTGGCCAAGCCCATCTGTCATATTCTGGCTGCGACCGATCATGACGCCTATGTCGAGCCTTTCATCGGCATGGGGGGCGTCTTCCTGCGCCGGCGGGTTCGGCCGTCGGTGGAGGTCATTAACGACATCTCCGGCGATATCGTCACCCTGTTTCGGGTGCTGCAGCGTTTTCCCGACGCCCTGCTGCGCGAGCTGCGCTGGCGACCGGCGATGCGAAGCGAGTTCGCCAGGCTGAACGAAACGCAGGATTGCGACCTGCTCGACATCGAGCGAGCGGCGCGGTTCCTCTACCTGCAGACGCTGGCGTTCGGTGGGAAGATGTCGGGGCGATCGTTCGGCGTCAGCACCAAGGGGGCGCACAACTTCGATCTGACGCGGCTGGAGCCGCGCCTGAGGCGCCTGCATGACCGCCTCGCCGGCGTCGTCATCGAGAACCTGGACTGGCTCGACGTCATCGCGCGCTATGATCGGCCGGGCACGCTGTTCTACCTGGACCCGCCCTATTGGGGCGGTGAGGGCGACTATGGCGCCGGCGTCTTCATGCGAGGGGACTTCCAACGCATGGCTGACAAGCTGCGCGCGATCGAGGGGAAGTTCCTGCTCTCGATCAATGATCGGCCGGAGATCCGCGACCTGTTCGCCTGGGCCGACATCGAGGCCGTCGAGACGACGTACACCATCGCCGGCGGAGACAAAGCGTCGACGGCGGCCGAACTGTTGATCGGGAAGGGGGTGAAGCTGGCGCCGGCGGCGGCTCAGGCGAGCCTTTTCTAGGCTAGACGGCCAGTTTCACGATCCGTTCCAATGTGGGTGTGCGTTGGTAGTCGCCTCCAACCACCACGGATTTTCTCGGAGATCTTCAGAAGACCGCCCGCGCCTCATCCCTGAGGGATGCGCGAGGCGCCGCCGGTGATCTTGCAGACGTAGTCGGTCTGCGGACGGCCGGTCTGGAGGCCGGTGGGCGAGAGGATGCCGCCGCGGTCGCGGCACTCGGCTTCCAACTGGTCCATTTCCTGCTGATAGGTCGGCAGGGGGCGGCCCGAGGCGCAGGCGACGAGCGCCAGCGGGGCGGCGATGACGGCGGCGAGGAACAGGGGGGCGCGCATGATGGTCTCCTTCAGCCGGTGAAACGAGCCGTGAGACGGAATGATCCCTCTGAACCCGCCTCGGAGCAAGGCCAGGCTACAGGTGACCGGATCAGCCGGCCAGCACGGCCAGGTGCTCCAGCAGGATCTTCAGGCCCAGGGCGATCAGGGCGACGCCGCCGATCAGTTCGACGATCTTGCCCAGGCGTACGCCCACGGCCTTGCCCACCAGCAGGCCCAGCGTCGCCAGGGCGAAGGTGGTGAAGCCGATGCAGGCGGCGATCAACCAGATGTTGGCCTCCAGCAGGGCCAGGCCGACCCCGACCGCGCCCGCGTCGATCGACGTTCCCACGGCGGTGGCGACCAGGGCCACAAGGCCGCGCGACGCCGGCTTGGCGTCCTCCTCCGCCTCATCCCGCTGCAGCGCTTCCCAGATCATCTTCAGGCCTACGGCGCCCAGCAGGCCGAAGGCGATCCAGTGGTCTATGGCCTGAACGAAGTCGGCGGCGGCCACGCCCAGGGCGAAGCCGATCAGGGGGGTGATCGCCTCGATCACGCCGAACACCAGGCCTGAACGCAGGGCCTGGGGCACGGTGGGGCGATGCTGCGCTCCGCGCCCGATGGCGGCGGCGAAGGCGTCGGCGGACATGCTGACGGACAGGATGGCGATGGCGACGGGGGACATCATGGGAAAACGCACTCAGCCGGACGCATGACAGCACGCTCCATCCACGGGCCGGCCCCGTCGATGCAGCATGCTGGTCTCGCTAGGCGGAGCTGATCCGCTGGCCGCGCCATGCCCGCAGGCAAGTGTGTTGACGCGACCCCGGCTGGGATATGCCGGAAGCTACTCCCCAACGGCCGCCCCTCTAACGCCTCGTTCCGAGTCTATCAACCCGCACATGGCCAAAGGCGACAAGACGCCCCATCTGTGCTAGACGCCGCCGCTTCACCCTTCGCCGCAGGACATCCGCCCTTGAGCATTTCGCTCGATCTCACGCGCGCCAGCGCCCCCGTTCAGGGCATGGCGAAGACGCCCGTCAACCTCAGCGGTCTGACGCGCGACGAGCTGCGCCAGGCCCTGATCGACGCCGGAATCTGCCCGCCGGAGAAGGCCCGGATGCGCGCCTCTCAGGTGTGGCGCTGGATTCACCATTACGGCGTGACCGACTTCGCCCTGATGAGCGACGTGGCCAAGGACACGCGCGCCAAGCTGGCCGAGGCCTTCACCCTGGCCCGCCCCGAGATCGTCGAGCGCCAGGTGTCCAAGGACGGCACCCGCAAATGGCTGATCCGCACGGCGCCGGGCATCGAGATCGAGACCGTCTACATCCCCGACGTGGGCCGGGCCGGCGCCCTGTGCGTCTCGTCCCAGGTCGGCTGCACCCTGAACTGCACCTTCTGCCACACCGGTACGCAGAAGCTGGTCCGCAACCTGACCACGGCCGAGATCGTGGCCCAGGTCCAGGTGGCCCGCGATGATCTGGACGAGTGGCCCTCGCCCAAGGAAGACCGCCGCCTGTCCAACATCGTCTTCATGGGCATGGGCGAGCCGCTCTACAATCTGGACCACGTCGCCAACGCCATCGACATCATCTCCGACAATGAGGGCATCGCCCTGTCGCGGCGCCGGATCACCGTGTCGACCTCGGGCGTGGTGCCGCAGCTGAACGCCCTGGGCGAGCGCACGGCGGCTATGCTGGCCATCAGCCTGCACGCCA
This sequence comes from Brevundimonas olei, assembly GCF_037055245.1. Lineage (GTDB taxonomy): Bacteria > Pseudomonadota > Alphaproteobacteria > Caulobacterales > Caulobacteraceae > Brevundimonas > Brevundimonas olei. Next base: position 3,354,985 of record NZ_CP146369.1, on the reverse strand, counting down.
CCAACGATCCCCTGCGCGACCGACTGGTGCCGCTGAATAAGAAGTATCCGCTGGACCAGCTGATGGCGGCCATCCGCGCCTATCCCGGCCTATCCAACGCGCGCCGGGTGACGTTCGAATACGTCATGCTGAAGGGCGTCAACGATAGCCCGGCCGAGGCGCGCGCCCTGATCAAGCTGATCGAGGGCATTCCGTCCAAGGTCAACCTGATCCCGTTCAACCCCTGGCCCGGCACGGATTATCAGTGCTCGGACTGGAAGACGATCGAGACCTTCGCCGCCATCCTGAACAAGGCCGGCTACGCCTCGCCCATCCGCACCCCGCGCGGCCGCGACATCCTGGCCGCCTGCGGGCAGTTGAAGTCCGAGAGCGAAAAGCTGCGGGCCTCGGCGCGCCTGAAGGCCGAGCGCGAAGAAGCCGACGCGGCTTAAAGCGGCTTTCGCATCATTTCGCGATAGGTCAGGCCTCCGATCGCTCCGGCGAGCGGTAATGCGACTGCGAACATCATGCCCGTCAGCCCGAGTGCATGGCTCAGAAGACTCGCGCCGCCCAGTGTGGCCAGCAATCCTCCGGCTAAGGCTGCCGGCCAGGCGCGGTCGAGCTTCAGACGAGTCAGCGCCCATGCCGAAGGCGCGCCCAGCACAGCCGCTCCCACAAGGAAGCAAGGCAGGGCCAGCATCAGGGAGATGGGGACGATAAAGGCGGCAAATGCGGCTGATCCTTCGCCTGTGATGAAGGTGTTGATGATCGCCAGCGCCAACCACTGCAGGGCGACGGTCAGGGCGCCGAAGATAGATGTGGCCAGAACAGCGAATACCCATCGCGTGAAAACGGCGGCCGTCATGAGGGGACCTCTTCCAGATGCTCGATGCGGGCAGCCATCGTTTCCGGCGTTCGCACGTTCCAGGCCAGGCTCAGCTGCTCCAGAAGCTGGATGAAGCGGAAGCCCCAGTCGCTTTGGCCGGGGTAGAGGCCGATGCGGGCCGAGCCGGGGAAGGCGTGGTGATTGTTATGCCAGGCCTCGCCCATGGTCGGGATGGCGGCCCAGGGCACGTCGTAAGCCTGAACGCCTGCTTCATGCACCAGCCAGGTCTGCGGGCCGCGTCGATGGGCCAGGTGGCCGACGAACCAGTGGCCGATTACGCTGACCGACACTCGCGCGCATACGCCCCAGACCACGAAGCCCCAGCCGCCGATCAGCCACAGCACGGCCGCGACCGGCGCCTGTTGCAGCATCCAGGTGCGTTCCAGAAAACGATAGAAGGGATCGCGCCCTATGCGGCCAAGATCGAAGGCGGGCGGTCGATCCAATTCCAGGCGGCAATGCATCTGCCAGACGGCGTCGACCGCCATCGGGCGGCGGTGGGCCAGGTAGTCGTGGCACGCCGCCTGACGCTGGGCCCAGTCGCGCAGGTCGTGGGTGCGGATCATCCAGAACGGTCCGCTCATGCCCACCAGGGTCCCGAACCACACCAGGGTCCGCTCCAGCCACTGCGGACAGTCGAAGCTGCCGTGGATCAGGCGGCGATGGAACCCCACGGAGTGTCCCAACAGCAAGGTGCTCCCCGTCGCGAGGACGAAAATCGCCAGGGCGCCGAGGCTGAAGGTCGCCGCGCCGAAGACCAACGTCATCGCCAGCATGGCCCCGTTCCATAGCGAATGGAGGGGATCCCATCGCACCCGACCCGCGAGGGCGTCACAACCGGGCGTTTCGATCAGGCTGTTCACGGCGCAAGGATCATGGTCGGTCATGAGAATGGCGTCCATAAAATGTTTAAGTAATAACTTAATCATTAAATTGATGGAGCTGGCAAGCTCTTAGCAAATCGCTTAAATACCTTCTCATGCAGCGCGTGTTCGAAGCCCTCTCCAGCCCGGTCCGGCGCAAGATTCTGGCCTATCTGACCCATGCCGAAATGACGGCGGGTGAGATCGCGGCCAAGTTTGAGATCTCCAAGCCTGCGGTCTCCCAGCATCTGTCGGTGCTGGAGACGGCTGGCCTGGTGCAGAGCGAGAAGCGCGGTCAGTTCGTGCACTACAGCCTGGTGCGCGATCACCTGGCCAACACCCTGAACAGCTATGTGCAGGAGGTTTGCCCCGTCTCCAGGCCGCTGAAGCAGGACAGCGCGGAGGTCGCCCGTGCGCGCCGTGACGCGGAAACATAGGGCTGCCGATCATCCGGATGGACGCTTTGTCCGCCGACTGTGGCGCGGGCGCCCTAGCGGAAGCGCCGAGCTTTCGGGCAAGGGTGTTTTGGTTTCGTTCCCCTTCAGGCTGGGAGGCTAGGGTTCGTCGTCATGGAGACCTCGTCGTTGCCGGGCGTTCTGTCGACTCCTGAACTCCAGGCGTTCGCGACGGGCTTTCCGATCCTGATGCTGCATCTGGCCGTGACGTTCGGCCTGCTGGCGGCGGGGGCAGCGGTCTACGCCCTGCTGACGCCGTGGCGCGAGATCGCCTTGATCCGCCAGGGCAATCCGGCCGCCGCCGTGGCCTTCGCCGGGGTGCTGGTCGGCCTGGCCATTCCGCTGGCGGTGTCCCTGTCGGTGTCGACCTCGATCCGCGACATCGCCATCTGGGGCGTGGCGACGGTGGTGCTGCAACTGCTGGCCTTCCGCGTCGTCGACTTCCTGCTGCACGGCCTGCCGCAACGCATAGAGAAGGGCGAGACCTCCGCCGCCGTGGTCCTGGCCGGGGCCAAGCTGTCGACCGCCCTGATCCTGGCGGCCGCCCTGACGGGTTGAGGGGGCGGCCTTGCGCTTTCCCCACCTTCCCGACTGGACCATCTACGCCGCCGTCATCGGCGTGATCCTGATCGCCTCCCTGAACCGGGGCGAGCGCGCCGATGCGCCGCACGACCTGCCTGAAGATGAAACGGCGGGGCCTCTGCTGGGCCCCATCACGCCCTTCGATCCGTCCGTCACGGTCGACACCTCGGACGAGCATGAGCCGGTGTCGGGCACCGCCTTCTCCATCGCCGGGGACGGCCGCTGGATCACCGCACGCCATGTGGTCGAGGGCTGCCGCAAGCCCGCCCTGGTGATCGACAAGACCCGCGCCCTGGCCGCCGACGTGCGCCTGGCGGCGCGGGCGGACGTGGCCCTGTTGCTGACCGACGGCGGGCCGCCCGCCCTGCCGATCGCGCCCCAGGCGCCGCTCTACAAGGGCCAGCGCGCCTTCCACCCCGGCTTCCCTCAGGGCCAGCCGGGCGAGGTGGCTTCGCGTCTGATCGGCCGCGAGACGCTGAAGATTCGCGGCCACCGCTCCTATGACGAGCCGGTGCTGGCCTGGGCCGAGGCCGGACGCACGCGAGGGCTGAAGGGCACGCTGTCGGGCCTGTCGGGCGCGCCTGTGCTGGACCGTCGCGGGCGGGTGCTGGGGGTGACCATCGCCGAGTCGCCCCGGCGCGGCCGCATCTACACCACGGCGCCCGACACCTTCGTCCCCACGGTCGGCGCTCAGCAGCGCGCCGACGAAGCGGCCCTGGGCCAGGCCGTGACGACCCAGAACTACGGCGCCGTCTCCGACCGCCTGCGTCAGGACCTGCGCGTCGCCCAGGTGGTCTGCCTGACGACGTGATCCAGGCGACCAGACCGGTGTGGCCGGAACGAGAAACGCCTCCCCATGCGATGGGGAGGCGTTCTGGTTTTTACTTCAGCGTGGCGCTGTCCAGGTTGAGTTCGGTCAGCGGGATGACCTCGACATCGGGGTATTTCGCCCGCAGACTGTCGATGAACTTCGAGGCGTCGCCGACCACGACCAGGCTGGCCCGGTCGGTCGGCAGATGCTCGGCGAAGGCCGCCTCGACCTGTTGCGGCGTGACTGCGCGCACGCGTCCGGCGTAGTCGGCCAGGTCGCTCATCGGCAGGTCGTAGAGGGCCAGGTTGGCGACTAGGCCGCCCAGGCCGTCCACGGTCTCCAGCGAGCGGCCGAAGGCGCCGATCAGGGTGGCGCGGCGCGGCGCCAGTTCGGTCTCGGTGGCCGGGGCGTCGCCCAGCTTGCCGATCTCGGCCAGCATCAGCTCGACCACCTCGGTCGCCGACTCGTTCTTGGTCTGGGTCGAGGCGGTGAAGACGCCCGTCTCGGCTCGCGCGCCCAGCGCCGAGCCGGCGCCGTAGGACAGGCCCTTCTCGATGCGGATCTTCTGGTTCAGCCGCGAGGAATAGCCGCCGCCCAGCAGGGTGTTGCCGACCGTCAGCGGGAAGAAGTCGGCGTCGGTGCGGCTGACGCCGCGGATGGCGGCGACGACCGCCGCCTGACCGGCGCCCGGCTGGTCGATGACGACGACGCGCGGCGCCAGGGCCTGGCCCGCCTTGTCGACGGCGGCCGGGGCGGGGCCGGCGTCGCGCCAGTCGCCGAAGGCTTCATCCGCCAGGGCGCGAGCCTCGGCCGGGGTTACGTCGCCCGAGAAGACCAGGGTCGCCTGCGACGGGCGGAAGCGGTCTGAATGGAACACCGCCACGTCGTCGCGCGTCAGGGCGGGGATGCTGTTCACCGTGCCCGAACCCGGCGCGCCGTAGGGGGCGTCGCCGTAGATCACGCGGCCCACCGACTGGGAGGCGATGGAGCCGGGCTGGCTCAGCGCCACGCGCAGGCCGTCCAAGGTCTGGGACTGCTGACGCTCCAGCTCCTCGGCGGCGAAGGCCGGGTTGCGCACTAGGTCGGCCATCAGGGTCAGGGTCCGGCCGAACACGTCCTTGGGCGCATTGGCGTAGACATTGGTGAAGTCGGCGCTCGCGCCCGCGCCGATGCTGGCGCCCAGCTGTTCAATGGCGGTGGCGATTTCCGGGGCCGCCTTGGTCGTCGTGCCCTGGGTCAGCAGGGCGGCGGTCATGGAGGCGACGCCCGGCTTGCCCGCCGGGTCATGGGCCGATCCGGCGTTGAAGTTCAGCCGCGCCGAAACCAGCGGCAGGCCCTGCGTCGGGGCGACCAGGACGCGCAGGCCGTTGTTTAGACGGAAGTCGGCGATGGCCGGGGTGGCGGGCGACACCTCAGGCCCCGGCTGGGGCAGTCGGGCGCGCTCGGCTTCCGGCAGCAGGACGGCGACCGGACCGGCCGGGGCCAGGGACGCGACCGTGACGGGGGCGTCGACGTTCTTCTTCTGCTCGCTGGGCGGATTGGCGTCGTCGGCGGGCAGGTAGTTGATGGTGATCTGGCGCTGCGGCGTCAGATAGCGGCGGGCCACGCGCTGCACGTCGGCGGCGGTGACGGCCTGGATCTCGGCGATTTCGCGGTCGGCGGCGGTCGCGTCGCCGGTCATGATCAGGGCCATGCCCAGGGTGGTGGCGCGGTCGTCGATGCTTTCACGCCCGCGCAGGGCGTCGGCGACCAACTCGTTCTTGGCCTCGGCCAGTTCGGCGGCGGTGACGGGCTCGTCGCGCAGGCGCGCGATCTCGGCCTCCAGCGCGGCCTTGCCGGTCTCGACCGTTTCGCCGCCCGCCATGATGGCGTAGGCGGCCAGATTACCCGCCTGCTGGGCGAAGTCGGGGTTGGAGCCCGCCGAGGCGGCGATCTGCTTGTCATAGACCAGCGAGCGGTAGAGACGGCTGCTCTCGCCGGTTGACAGGATGCCGTCCAGCACCGTCAGGGCCGCGCGGTCGGCGTCCTTATAAGCCACGGTGTTCCAGGCCAGGGCCACGGCGGGCAGGGGCACGTTCGGCGCATAATAGGTGGCGGTGCGCGGGCCGGTCGGCTCGGGCTCCTTCACGTCATTGGCGGGCATGGGCGTCGCCGGACGCTTCAGCGGGGCGAAGTATTCGTCGACCCAGCCGTCCAGCTGCGCCTGATCGAAATTGCCCGCCACGATCAGCATGGCGTTGTCCGGCCGGTAGTAGGTGGCGTGGAAACGCAGCACGTCGTCCAGGGTCGCGGCGTCCAGCTCCTCGATCGAGCCGATGCCCGGGCGGCGATAGGGGTGGTCCTGATAGATGGTCTCGGGCGCGAACAGGCCGAACAGACGGCCATAGGGGCTGGCCAGGATGCGCTGGCGGTATTCCTCCTTCACCACGTCGCGTTCGGAGGCGAAATTGGCCTCATCGACGACCAGGGAGCCCATGCGGTCCGCCTCGGCGAACAGGATGCGCTGCAGGTGGTTGGCCGGTACGACCTCGTAATAGGCGGTCACGTCGTCGGCGGTGAAGGCGTTGTTGAAGCCGCCGACGTCCTCGGTCAGACGGTCGAACGTCTCGGACGGCATGTTCTTCGTCGCCTTGAACAGCAGGTGCTCGAACAGGTGGGCGAAGCCCGAACGGCCCGCCGGATCGTCCTTCGACCCCACGCGATACCAGACCTGGACCGTGACGTTCGAGGTCGAGGCGTCGCGCGCCGTATAGACCTCCATGCCGTTGGCCAGCACCCGCTTGGTGAAGCCCAGCGGCGGCACTTCGACCCCGCCCTGGACGGCGGTTGCAGAGGCGGAGGTTGCGGCGGGCGGGGCCTTGGCCCAGGCGGGGGCGGCGGCGGGCAGGCCGACCAGCAGCGCCGAGGCGCAGGCGGTCAGGATCAGGCGATTCTTCATGAGGGGCGGCTTTCCAACGCCCGCAGTCGAAGAAACGGGCGTCGAAAGCCTAGCAGGGCGAAGAGCCGCCGCGCACCTTACGGAGATGTAATGAAGCCGACCCTCTATTCACCGTTCATCCCCGCGGAGGCGGGGACCCAGTGCTTTGACTTCAAGCGAGGCGGCCTAGATTCTGGCGCTTGATCCGTGCTCGGCGTGCGTGGCTCTTACTGGGGCCCCGCTTCCGCGGGGATGAGCGGAATTCGGAGGTTACCGCCCGAACACCTCGACGCCGACGCTGCCGTCGGTCGCCAGCCAGGCGCGCTTCATGCCCTGGCTGTTGTAGGGCTGGGCGATGTTCCCGTGACGGTCCAGGGCGATCAGGCCGCCGTCGCCGCCCAGGGCGCCGATGCGGTCGATGACGGCTTGCGACGCCTCGTTCACAGACTGACCGGCGGCGACGCCGAAGGCGGTGCGCGCGGCGGCGGCGACGCGGATGAAATACTCGCCCTGGCCGGTGCAGGAGACGGCGGCGTGCTCGTCGGCCCAGGTTCCGGCGGCGGGGATGGGGGTGTCGCCGACGCGGCCCGGCATCTTGCCGAACACGCCCGCCGTCGAGGTGGCGGCGGCCAGACGGCCCTGGCTGTCCAGCACGCAGCAGCCGACGGTGCCGTGGCTCAGGCCGCTGGGCGGATGGTTGTCCTCGCCCTTGCCGGCGCGGGTGTACCAGGCCTCGGGGTCCTCGACCCGCGCCAGACCCTGTTCGGCGGCGAAGCGGGCGGCGCCGTTGCCGGCCAGCATGACGTGGGGGGTGCGATCCATCACGGCGCGGGCGGCGACGACCGGATTGCGGAACCCTTGCAGGGCGGCGACGGCCCCGGCCTTGCCCGAGGCGCCGTCCATGAGGCTGGCGTCCAGCTCATAGTCGCCCGCCAGATTGGGCGAGGCGCCGCGTCCGGCGACATAGAGGCCGGAGTCCTCCAGCATGACGACCGCCTCGACCGCCACGTCCAGGGCCGAGGCCCCGGCGTCCAGCCGCGCCTTCATCGCCTCCACCACCTCGCGCATGTGCACGACCTCGGCGTCATAGTTGCGTTCGCGCCGAGCGCCGGCGCCGCCGTGAAGGATGAGGGCGGGTTTCGCCATGATCGTCTCCTCAGAAACCGTTCGGCCTCTTTGCATCGGGCCGTGCGCTGATTAGCGTCGCGATCGTGTCGGCGCCATGGCCGACGGGGGATAGCTGAAAAGAGTTCCTATGCGCGCAGTCCTGTCCAAGGCCCCCGGCGGCCCGGAATCGCTCGTCGTCGAGGAGGTCATGGACCCCACGCCCGGTCCGGGCGAGGTGGTGATCGAGGTCAAGGCCGTGGGCGTCAACTATCCCGACGCCCTGATCATCGCCGACAAATACCAGTTCAGGCCCGAGCGTCCCTTCGCGCCGGGGGCCGAGGTGGCGGGCGTGGTCGACGCGGTCGGCGAGGGGGTGAAGGGCGTGTTCCGGGGAGACCGGGTCGTCGCCGTGCCCGGCTGGGGCGGCATGGTCGAGCGGTTGAAGGTCAAGGCCGACAGCCTGATCCCCATTCCCGACGGCATGGACTATGAGACCGCCGCGGCCTTCATCATGACCTACGGCACCAGCTACTACGCCCTGAAGGACCGGGCGCAGCTGCAGCCGGGCGAGACCTTGCTGGTGCTGGGCGCCGCGGGCGGCGTCGGCGCCGCCGCCGTCGAACTGGGCAAGGCGATGGGCGCGCGCGTGGTCGCCGCCGCCTCGACCAACGACAAGGTCGAGTTTGCGCTGGAGTTGGGCGCCGACAACGGCCTGATCTACCCCTCCGGCCCGATGGACAAGGCGGCCCAGAAGGAGCTGTCGGGCGAGTTCAAGCTGTCGACCGGCCGCGACGGGGCGGACGTTGTCTTCGACGGCGTCGGCGGCGACTACGCCGAGCCGGCCCTGCGCGCCATGGATTGGAACGGCCGCTATCTGGTGGTGGGCTTCCCGGCGGGGATTCCATCACTGCCGCTGAACCTGACGCTGCTGAAGTCGGTGTCGGTGGTCGGCGTCTTCTGGGGCGCCGCCGTCGCCCGCGATCCCAAGGGCCACGCCGCCAACATGGCCGAGCTGATGCAGCTCTACAGCGAAGGCAAGATCAAGCCGCGCGTCAGCCGCACCTTCCCGTTAGAACGCGCCCCCGAGGCCATCCAGGCCCTCAGCGACCGCACGGCCGTCGGCAAGATCGTGGTGAAGGTCGAGGACTGATCGTTGCTTCCTTCTCCCCTTGTGGGAGAAGGTGGCCCGTCAGGGCCGGATGAGGGGTCTCTCCGAAATCGGATGAAGGCTGCAAGTTGCAAGCGTCCCGCCACCCCTCATCCGTCAGGCTTCGCCTGCCACCTTCTCCCGCAAGGGGAGAAGGACTTATGCTTCCTCTTCCTCGCGCAGCCGCTTCAGCGCCTGCGCCGCCTGATCGTGGTGGCGGGGTTTCAGGTGGGCGCCCAGGGTCGCCAGCACCGCCGCGATCACCGCTGCGTCGTCGGTGAAGCCGATGCCGACGAAGACGTCGGGAATGGCGTCGACCGGCATGACGAAATAGGCCAGCGCCCCCAGGATCAGCCCCTTGGCCGCCAGCGGGGTCTTGGGGTCCTGGGCGGCGTACCAGGCGGCGACCGCCTGCTGGGCGAAGGGGATGCGGGCGGCGGTGCGCCGCATCTTGGGCCAGAAGCCCTTGCGCACGCGCATCTCGTTCACCTTCTGCACGGCGGGAACCAGGGCCTTTTCAGGATTGATGGCGTCATCGGGCGACACCCCGTTGGTCTTTGCGGTCATGGCCGCTAAATCCTCGCACGAGCACTCGGTTCAATCGAATATAGGACGACTTTCATGAAACTCGACGCTTCGATCGCGGCGGTGGTGACGGGCGGGGCTTCGGGCCTCGGCGAAGGCACGGCGCGCGCCCTGGCGGCCAAGGGCGTCAAGGTCGCCCTGTTCGACCTGAACGAAGAGCGCGGCGAGGTCATCGCCCAGGAGATCGGCGGCGTCTTCTGCAAGGTCGACGTGACCTCGGACGAGAGCGTCGCCGCCGGCTTCATCAAGGCTCGCGCCGCCCACGGCCAGGAGCGCCTGACCGTCAACTGCGCCGGCATCGCCACCGGCCAGAAGACCGTTAGCCGCAAGCGCGACACCGGCGAACTGCGCGCCCATGACATGGCGTCCTTCGAGCGCACGGTCTCGATCAACCTGTTCGGCACCTTCCGCGTCCTGTCGCAGTCGGCGCTCGGCATGGTAGCGCTGGAGCCGATGGCCGACGGCGAGCGCGGCCTGATCATCAACACCGCCTCGGTCGCGGCCCAGGACGGCCAGATCGGCCAGGCCGCCTATTCGGCGTCCAAGGGCGGCGTTTACGCCATGACCTTGCCGGTCGCCCGCGACCTGGCCCAGGAAGGGGTGCGGGTGAACACCATCCTGCCCGGCATCATGTGGACGCCGATGATGGCCGGCATGGACCAGAAGGTTCAGGACAGCCTGGCCGCCGCCATCCCCTTCCCCAGCCGCCTCGGCACGCCTGCCGACTACGCCGCCCTGGCCCTGCACCTGGCCGAGAACGTCTACATCAACGGCGAGTGCATCCGCCTGGACGGCGCTATACGTCTCGCCCCTCGCTAAGCGAGGCGCGGCGAGGCCGCTATCGCTCGCCGCGCGGCGGCCCGCTGCTTGAGCGGGTTGGGCGTGCAATGTGGCGGCGGCGATGCTTTGAAGCGGCCTCCGGGGCGTCCTTGCGGGCGTTTCGGGGGCCGTTTTCGTGTGAAGTTTCAGGGCTGTTCGAAAAAAATCGGCGGATTGGCCGAAAAACGAAAAAGGGGCTTGCGCGATCCGAAGTCGGTCCGCTATACGCCCCTTCCTCGACGGGGAGCAGCACATCGCTCCCAACGGAGTGCGGGCGTAGCTCAGGGGTAGAGCATCACCTTGCCAAGGTGAGGGTCGGGCGTTCGAATCGCCTCGCCCGCTCCAGTCGAAACGGAAAACGGGGTCCGGCCGCAAGGTCGGGCCCCGTTTCCTTTTGCGCCCGGATCAGCGACGCACATGAAAAAGGCCCGGCGTGATCGCCGGGCCTTTTCGCGTTCCGTCCTCCGGCCTTACAGCCCCAGCGCTGCGCGGATGTCCCGCCAGTCGACGTATTTGAAGTTCTGGGTTCCGGTGTCGTTGACGTCGTCCTGGATCACCACCAGGCCCTCGGGGAAGGGGCCGACCGGACCGCCCAGAGCGGCTAGGCCGTCGGTGCCCGTCACCCCGTCGACCGTCCCGTCCACGACCACGAAACGGCCCTTGTATTGGGGCGCAGCGCCGTCGATGCGCCAGACGGGGAAGGTCGAGTCGCCCTGGCTGGAGGCGATCAGATAGCGCGCATCGCCGTCGGTCAGCGTCGTCAGCCCTTCGGCGTCGGCGACCAGCACGCCCGATGCGACCGGTTGAACCAGGGTGCGCGTCCCGCCCGAGGCCGGGTCGAGGCTGTAGCGCCACAGGCCGACGTTCTCCTCGTTGACGTACAGGGCGTCGGTCGCCGGATCGGCGGCGCAGCCTTCTGAGATCGAGCCGATCTCGGCGCGGCGGACGAGTTGCGCGGAGGGGCGGCCGTCGGGGCCGGCGGCGACGACGAACTGGCGCAGTTCGCCTTCATGGCCGACCAGTATGGCGTGGACCTCCTCGCCGCGTCGGGCGAGGCAGAAGCCGTAGGGCTCGACCACGTCGGTCGTGATGGAGCTCCAGTAGCGCACCTTGTTGTCGCCGGTCCCGGCCGGGTCGAACAGATAGAGGGCGACGCCCATGCGGCCCGGCGTGCGGTCGCTGGCTCCGATCAGCAGTTGGGGGCGGCCGTCGACGTTCAGGCCCTCGGCCACATCGACGTTGTTCAGCAGCCCCTCGGGCATGAACTGCAGGATCGCCCCGTCGAAACCGTAGACGTAGAGGCCCGCCTTCTTGTCGGTGCCGACGACGAAGCCGGGAGTCTGGACCCCCTCGACGGTCACGGGGGTCTTGGAGGCCCAGACGGCGGGGTCGTCGGCCGCGTCGTCGCCGACCGTGCCGACCGAGGGAGTCTCCAGCACGGCGCGCACGGGCGCGCCCTGGCCGACGACGCCGTCGCCCTCGCCCTGGAAGTCGACCTCATGTCCGGCGCAGGCGGCCAGCAGCAGGGCGGGGATCAGAAGGCCGGCGAGCATGGCGGGGCGCGAGCGCCGGGGCGGGATGGCGGGCATGGCGGGGCTTTCGGTCCAGGTTGGTCTATCCGCCCGAAACACGCGCGCGAAGGCCCGGTCAACGGCGTCCCCGCGACGCTTTGGCGATGGTTCGACAACGGATGATCCGAACGGGGATCAACTGTCGTGATCCCGTGTTCCGCTCGCAGATTCCTTTTCGTGAAATCGTCGCGGCCGCGTCGCCGGGACGTATTAGCCATCCCGCCGGAACCGGGCCGCCAGAAGCGGCGCCGGCCTTCGGGGATATGGATATGAAGCTCGGACTTCTTCTCAGCGCGGCGAGCCTGCCGCTGGTTTTCGCCGTGGCCGCCCAGGCGGCCGATGTGGCGGTTGACGCGGCTCCGGCCGTCGCGGCCGCTCCGGCGGGCGACGGCCTGATCGGCCGTGTCGTCAACGCCGACGGCTCGCCCCTGCCGGGCGCCGAGATCATCGACCGCGCCAGCGGCCGCCGCGCGGTCAGCAACAGTCAGGGCGAGTTCAACCTGGGCGGCGTCTCGGGTCAGGTGACGCTGGAGGCCCGCTACATCGGCCTGCCGACCGCGACCCAGACCGTCGCCGCCGCACCGGGCCGCCTGACTTCGGTCACCGTCATGATGGGTTCGGGCGATGCGGTCGCCGTCGCCGACGTCATCGTCAACGGCGTCATCACCGAGGGCGTGGCCCGCTCGCTGAACCAGCAGAAGAACGCCGACGGCGTGATCAACGTCCTGTCGGCCGACGCCATCGGCCGCTACCCCGACCCGAACGTGGCGGAATCCCTGCAGCGCGTTCCCGGCATCGCCATCCAGCGCGACCAGGGCGAGGGCCGCTACATCAACGTGCGCGGCGCGCCGTCGGCCTTCACCGCCGTGTCGGTGGACGGGGTGACGGTTCCGGCCGTCGATCCGGGCACGCGCGCGGTCGACCTGGATACCCTGCCCAGCGACATCGTCTCCAACATCGAGATCTCCAAGACCCTGCTGCCGAGCCAGGACGCCGACTCCATCGCCGGCGCGGTCAACATCAAGACCCGCTCGCCCTTCGACCAGCGTCGCCTGGCCGTCAGCGGCTATGCGGGCGGCAGCTACAACGACTACGGCGGCGAGGACATCCGCGCGGGCGCCACGGCGTCGAACGTCTTCGGCGCGGACCAGACCTTCGGCGGCCTGCTGTCCTACTCCTACTCCAAGACCAACCGCCGTCCCGACAACGTCGAATCCGGCTGGACCAAGATGGAGACGCCGGAAGGCGGCGAGGTCTTCGCCCTCGAGGAAACCCTGTTCAAGGACTACGATACCGAGCGCACGCGCCAGTCGCTCAGCGGCTCGCTGGAGTTCCGCCCCTCGGAGTCCCTGCGGGCCTGGGTCCGCGGCTCGTTCGCCCAGTTCGAGGACGACGAATACCGCAACCAGCTGCTGCTGACCTATGACGAGGACAACCTTCAGGCCGGCGCGACCGACCGCAAGGCGACCTTCGACGAGGTGACGGTCGAGCGCCAGTTGCGTCACCGCACCCAGAAGAACGAGATCATGACCCTGACGGCGGGAGGGGAGCGTATCTTCAGCAATGGCGCGGTTCTGGACGCCAGCCTGTCCTGGGCTGACAGCGAGCAGACCTATCCGAACCGCAATGAGCTGCTGTTCCGCTCGCGCCTGAAGCCGTCCGTCGCCTATGACTTCTCCGGCAGCCACTATGAGCCGACCTATTCGATCTTCTCGACCGGGGAGCATATGAACGCTGCGGAATATCGTTTCCGCGAGAACGCCTTCCGCTCAAGCACGACACAGCAGGAAGAGATGACGTTCCAGACGAACCTGGAACTGCCGTCGGTGCTGGCGGGGCGTGAAGTCACCTGGAAGGTCGGCGGCAAGTACCGCACGCGGGACGTATCGGCCGACGAGGAGCGTTTCCGCAGTCGCGACGCCGCCCATGCGCCGTCGCAGTCCTATGGAGACCTGCTGACCGATACCGAGTCGCGCAACTACGACTATCTGTTGGGCTACAAGTTCGACAACGGCCTGGTTGACGACTACTTCGCCCAGATGCGCCCGCTGTCGGGGCGCCGAGTGCCGGACTCCATCGCCGCCGACTACACGGCCAAGGAAGATATCCTGTCAGCCTACGCCCAGGCGCGCTTCGACATCGGCGCGACGAACGTCACGCTTGGCCTGCGCGTCGAGAACACTCAGTTCGAAGGCGAAGCCGCCAGCCTGATCGACAATGACGGATCCGATCCGTTCGACATGGCCCGGGTCGATCGCGACGACACCGAGTTCTTCCCGAACCTGACGGTTCGCCACAGCTTCTCGGACAATCTGATCGGCCGCTTCGCCCTGACGCGCTCGATCTCGCGTCCGGAGTTCAATCAGATCGTTCCACGTCGCATCGAGGAGACGGACGGTTCGGACATCTCTTACGAGATCGGCAATCCGGACCTGCAGCCTACGCTGTCGAACAACGTCGACTTCGGCCTGGAGTACTATTTCGCCTCCCTGGGCGTGGTGTCGGCCAACGCCTTCTACAAGGACCTGACCGACTATCGCTACATCCTCAAGTACGAGGACAAGGTGACGATCGACGGGGCCGAGTTCGACGCCGAGTTCGAGACCCCGATCAACGCCCCGAACGGCCACCTGATGGGTCTGGAGCTGAACTGGCAACAGAAGTTCAGCTTCCTGCCGGGCTGGGCCTCGGGCTTCGGCGTCTTCGCCAACTACACCTGGACCGACGCCGAGATCGAAACGGCCCAGGCCTATGGCGGCCGCACCAAATTCTCCCTGCCGGGCCAGTCGGAGAACAACTACAACCTGGCCCTCTTCTACGAGATGGCCGGCTTCAGCGCCCGCCTCAGCTACACCAAGCGCAGCGACTATCTGGAAGAGATCAACGCCGACGATCCCGACTTCGACCTGTTCGTCGAGGGCCGCGAGCAGTTGGACTTCACCGCCTCCTACGACTTCGGCAACGGGGTCGAGGTGTTTGGCGAGGCCAAGAACCTGACCGACTCGGCGGGCGTCCGCTACTACGGCTCGCGCGAGCGGACCTATGAGTACGAGAAGTTCGGCTACAACGTCTTCATGGGCGTGCGCTTCAAATATTGATCGGCTCTGACGGGCTGAAAACGGAAGGCCGGGCGTCGCCGCCCGGCCTTTTGCTTTTGTCGGCATGGCCCCCGTTGGGATCACGGCCTATATGGACTGTGGCGGTTGACCCCGCCGGGGTCGGCGCTAGTGTCCGCGCCGCTTCATTTTCAGCGCCTGAACGATCAGAGGACCATATGGCCGACGCCGCTTCCCAGACCTACGACGTGGTGATCATCGGGGGCGGGCCGGGCGGCTACAACGCCGCCATCCGCGCCGGACAACTGGGGCTGAAGACCGCCCTGATCGAAAAGCGCGCGACCCTCGGCGGCACCTGCCTGAACGTCGGCTGCATGCCGTCGAAGGCCCTGCTGCACGCCTCGGAACTGTATGAAGCCGCCAACATCGAATTCGCCGGCATCGGCATCGAAGTGAAGCCCAAGCTGAACCTGGCCCAGATGCACAAGGCCAAGGACGACAGCGTCGAGGCCCTGACCAAGGGCATCGAATTCCTGATGAAGAAGAACAAGGTCGACGTGGTGAAGGGCTTCGGCCGCATCGTCGGGGCCGGCAAGGTCGAGGTCGAAGCCGAGGGCGGCGCCAAGACCACGCTCGAGACCAAGAACATCGTCATCGCCACCGGCTCCGAGCCGACCCCGCTGCCGGGCGTCGCCTTCGAGGACGGCAAGGTCATCGACAGCACCGGCGCCCTGTTCCTGCCCAAGGTGCCCAAGCATCTGATCGTCATCGGCGCGGGCGTCATCGGCCTCGAGCTCGGCTCGGTCTGGCGCCGTCTGGGCGCCCAGGTCACGGTCGTGGAGTTCCTCGACAAGGTCGGCGCGGGCATGGACGGCGAAGTCGCCACCGCCTTCCAGCGCGGCCTGACCAAGCAGGGCATGACCTTCCGCATGGGCACGAAGGTCACCGGCGCCAAGACCTCCAAGGACGGCGTCGAGCTGACCCTCGAACCCGCCAAGGGCGGCGAGGCGGAAACGTTGAAGGGCGATGTGGTGCTGGTCGCCATCGGCCGCCGTCCCTACACCGAAGGCCTGGGGCTTGAGACGGTCGGCGTTACGCCGGACGCGCGCGGCTTCATCGCCAACGACCACTTCAAGACCTCGGCGCCGGGCGTCTGGGTCATCGGCGACGTGACGCACGGCCCGATGCTGGCTCACAAGGCCGAGGAAGACGCCGTGGCCGTGATCGAACTGATCGCAGGCAAGCCGGGCCACGTCGACTACGACCTGGTGCCGTCGGTCATCTACACCGGCCCGGAAGTGGCCTGGGTCGGCAAGACCGAAGAGGCGCTGAAGGCCGCGGGCGTCAACTACAAGAAGGGCAAATTCCCCTTCGCCGCCAACAGCCGCGCCAAGATCAACCACGAGACCGAGGGCTTCGTGAAGGTCCTGGCCGACGCCGCGACGGACAAGGTTCTGGGCGTTCACATCTACGGCCCGCAGGCGGGCGAGCTGATCGGCGAGGCCTGCATGACCATGGCCTTCGGCGGCGCCTCGGAAGACGTGGCCCGCACCTGCCACCCGCACCCGACCCGCTCGGAGGCCTTCCGTCAGGCCGCCATGGGCGTCGAAGGCTGGACGATGCAGGCGTAAGAGCCTCACCGTCTTTCCGACTGCGATCAGAACGGCGCGCTCCGCACAGGGCGCGCCGTTTTTCGTTGCCGAAACTTAACTTGCTGGCCTCGGCGTGCGTCTTCAGTTTCACCGCGAAACGGCGGGAGCGAGGGCGAAGCGATGCGTTTGGCGATTGGATTGGCGGCGGCGGCCTGGGCGGTGATCGGTTCTGCCGCCTCGGCGCAGGACTATCGACCCACGTTTCACCCTGACCAGTTGAAAGGCCCTCCGGCAGGCGCGTTCAATGAGGTTCTGGTGCTGGGTTCGCCGCACCTGTCCGACCTGCCCGACAGCTTCCGCGCCGAACAGCTTCAGCCTCTGCTGACGCGACTGGAGGCTTGGCGGCCGACCGCCGTCGCCGTCGAAAACCTGTCCGGCCTGCAGTGCGACTTCATGCGGCGCTATCCGTCGCGTTATGCGGAATCGGTCGAGGCCTTCTGCTATGACCCGTCCGCCGCCGGCCGGGCGCTGGGTATGGATGTGCCGACGGCCAATGCCGAGGTCGAGCGTTTGCTGGAGGCCTGGCCCAAGGCGCCGACGGCGGCCGATCGGCGACGTCTGGCGGCTCTCTTCCTCGCAGCGGGAGAGCCGGGTTCCGCCTCGGTGCAATGGCTGCGTCTGCCCGCTGCTGAGCGGGTGGCGGGCGACAGCCTGACGGCGGAAATGGCGGCGGCCCTGGACCGCCGGATGACCCGAAAGAACGAGGTCGACCTGGTCGCGGCCGTACTGGCGGCGCGGCTGGGGCATGAGCGCCTGTGGGCGGTTGATGATCACACGGCGGACTCCGCAACCCCGCCTGACGAGGAAGAGGCGCAGGCCAAGGCGATCATGGCGGCGTGGGACAATCCCTATGTCCAGGCGCGCAAGGACGCAGACCAGCGGCTGTATGCCGACCTGGAGCACCCGGACGGCGTGCTGAACATCTATCGCGACTACAACACGCCGGACACGCAGATGGTCGTCTATCGTTCGGATTTCGGCGCGACCCATGTAGAGCCCTCGCCGCAGGCGTTCGGGCGTCGCTATCTCGGCTATTGGGAGACGCGCAATCTGCGCATGGTCGCCAATATGCGCGATGTGCTGGGGCGCTATCCGGGCACGCGGATGCTGACCATCGTCGGCGCCTCGCACAAGGGCTACTACGAAGCCTATCTGAACCAGATGCACGACGTGCGGCTGGTCAGCTCGGATGAGGTTTTGCGCTAGTTTCCGTGTCTCGCCCGCGACTTTGGTCGACGGGGCTCGCAATCGGTCGCGCCTGCGCCCATGTCAGCGGCGAAAGCTTCATGAGGCAGGGGATAACGGCATGGACCTTCAACTCACCGGCAAACGCGCCCTGATCTGCGGCGGCTCCAGCGGTCTCGGCCGCGCGGTGGCGACGGCCCTTGTGGCCGAGGGCGCTCATGTGGCTCTGCTGTCGCGCGATGCGGTCAAGTTGCAGGCCGCGGCCGATGAACTGAACGCCATGGGGCCGGGCCGAGCGATCATCGCCCCGGCCGACCTGGCGGATCACGAGGCCCTGCTGAAGGCGGTGGACGTCGCCGAGGCGGGTCTGGGCGGGCCGATCCAGATCCTGTTGAACAACACGGGCGGGCCGCCGCCCTCGGGCGTGGCGGGGCTGGACCCGGCGCTGTGGCGTGAGCAGTTCGAGGCCATGGTGTTGTCGGTCTTCCGCCTGACCGACCGGGTGATGCCGGGAATGCGGTCGATGGGCTGGGGGCGGGTGCTGAACGTCGCCTCGACCAGCGTGATCGAGCCGATCGGGACGCTGGGCGTGTCCAACACCCTGCGCGCCTCGGTGGCGGCATGGGCCAAGACGCTGGCGGGCGAGGTCGCGGCCAACGGGGTGACGGTCAACACCCTGCTGCCGGGCCGCATCGACACGCCGCGCATCGAACGGCTGGACGCCGCCCGCGCCGCCGCCACGGGCGCGACGCCGCAGGACGCACGCGCCGAGTCGGTCAAGTCTATCCCCGCCGGACGCATCGGCGCGACAGAGGAATTCGGCGCCGTGGCCGCCTTCCTGGCCAGTCCGCTGGCGGGCTATGTCACCGGCTCGTTGATCCGGGTGGACGGCGGAGCGGTCAGGGCCATCTGAGGCGTAATTATCGCCTTATGCGGACGATGGCGGCCGGCGCGTTACGCTGCCGAAGCCGATGCGCCTAGCGCCATAGTCCAGCACCACGCGGTCGAACCGAGTCAGTACGTCCGCCCCTAGCAGCAAGGCGGGCGGCTCGATCAGGCCGAGTATGTGAAAGGCGTGCAGATCGGCGAACAGTAGGGGCGTGAGGCCCAGGTCTCTTTGATGCAACTGCAGGCTTGAAACCTGCCCGACCTCGGCCATCAGCGATTGGCCGGTCACGCCGTATACTCGCGCCTGCGGACGATCCACTCGGCCCAGGCGTGCATCCAGCGTCCGCATCAGGGCGTGGTTGCCGATGGAATACTGCGCCCCGGTGTCGATGAAGGCGACGGCTTCGACGCCGTCAGCGACGACGCGGCTGATTAGTAGACGCTGAAACAGGTTCTCCTGAACCAGGCTTTCGACGAAGGGCAGGCGGCTGGCGCGGCCCTCCGCGAACACGCTGGTGGAGCCTGGACCATACGAGGGCGCCAGGAGCACGCGCCTGTTGTGGAAATCCAGAGTCAGGCGGAAGCGCGACAGGGCGTCCAGACCCAGAAGTCCATCCGTTCTCAGCAGCGCGTAGGGGAAGATCGGCAGGATCAGATCGGCGAAACGTCGCTGTGAAAAGCTAAACTGGGGCAGACGCGCGGTTGGTGCGAGCACCGACCCAGTGATGCCGTGGACGCGTACAAGCGGGCCTGCCGCCAGCTTCAGCTCCGCAGCAAGGCGATCCGAGATCGAGGTGCGCTCGGCGCCGGTGTCGATGACGAAGAGGGCGCGCCGTCGCCCTAGTTCAACCTCGACCGCCATGCGCGTCAAAAGATTGGTCAGCAGGCGGGCTTCGGCTTCCGGTTCGTTCTGGGCGCAAAGCGGCCTAGCCAGGCCGAGGACGCCCGTCGCCAGCAACAGCGTCAGCAGCGCGCGTCGATCGGGAACACTGGCTATGCACACGCGCGAACTCCCGTCCCGCGATCATCCCCAAGCCAAATCTGGCGCCTTTTCCGTGTGCTGAACAGTCACCCGCGCGGGTGGGCCTGGCTATAGGCGGCCAGCAGGCGGGCGGCGTCGACCTGGGTGTATTTCTGCGTCGTCGACAGGCTGGCGTGACCCAGCAACTCCTGGATCGAGCGCAGGTCGGCGCCGGCGCCCAGCAGGTGGGTGGCGAAGCTGTGCCTCAGCGCATGGGGCGTGGCCGAGGCGGGCAGGCCGAGGCGCCCGCGCAGCCGCTGCACCGTCGCCTGCACATGGCGGGCGCTCAGGGGACCGCCGCGCCGCGCCCGGAACAGGGCCTGATCGGCGTCGATGACGAAGGGCTGCAGCGCCAGATAGGCGTCCGTCGCCTCGCGCACCTGCGGCAGGACGGGGACCATGCGCGTCTTGTCGCCCTTGCCGGTGATGCGAAGGCTGTCGGGCAGGGGCGCGTCCGATCGCTTCAGCGACAGGGCCTCTGAAATCCGCAGGCCGCAACCGTAGAGCAGGGTCAGGACGGCGCGGTCGCGTGCGGCCTCCCACGGCTCCATGTCGGGATCGGCCTCGGGTTCGTGCAGCAGGCCCTTCGCCTGATCCTCGCTGACCGGCCGGGGCAGGGAGGGCTTGACCTTGGGCCCGCGCACCAGGGCAAGCTGCGGCGTCGCCACGCCCAGGCGCCGGTCGAGGAAGGCGTGAAAGCCCCGGATGGCGGCCAGGGTCTGGCTCAGCGAGCGGGCGTTGAGCGGGCGATCCCCGCTGCGGCGCTCGGCCAGATGGGCGCGCGCCTCGGCCGCCGTGACGGACCCCAGGTCCGCCGCGCTCTGCAGCCCGCCGCGATGGCGCTCCAGAAAGGCCAGATACAGCCGGCCGATGTGGCCGTAGGCCTCCAGCGTGCGCGGCGACAGGCGGCGCTCATGGGCCAGATGCTCCAGCCAGGCGGCCAGAGCGTCCTGCGCGGTCAGGCTTCCAGCGGCCATCGCTCGGCCATGCGTTCGACGACACGGGCGACGAAGGCCACCAGTTCGCAGCCCATGGCGGGGGTGAAGCCGTCGTCCTCGCCCGAGCCGAAGGCGCACAGAGCGGCGCGGGGCACAGCCTCGCCCGGCGCGCGCAACGTCATCCGCACCAGGGCGACCGAGGCGACCTCGCCCTCGGAAGGGCCGAACAGGCTGAGGCCGGTGAAGTTGGGGCCGAGCCAGTGCAGGCCGTCCTCGCCCAGCAGGGCGTCGACGCGGCCCGGCTCCAGCGCTTTCCAGCCGAAGGGGACGGCGCCCGGCTTCTCGATCGCCACGGCGGCGCCCGCCAGACCGAAACGGCCTTGCGCCACGGCGTCCAATTGCCGCGCCAGTTCGGCGTGGGTGCGGGCCTCCATCAGGTCCAGGGCGGCGACGTGGGTCTGGGTCTGGGCGGCGAAGTTGGCGCGGGCGATCTCTTCGATCAGCTTGCGGGCGCCCGCCTCGCGCTGGGCGACGGCCTCTAGCCGCGCCAGGGCGGCGCGGCCGAAGTCGACGACGTTGCGGCCGGTGGCGGTCAGGCCCAGCTCTTCCAGCAGGGCCCGGTCGTCCAGCAGGTGTTCGGCGTGATCTTCCAGCCAGGCGCGCACCTGCGGCCAGTGCAGGCTGTTCGCCGGGTCGGTGGAGCGGTCCAGGGAAGTGCTCAAGCGGACCTCTCATCGGGTCTAAATTACAGAATTGACTGACCGGTCTTGCCCCAGTCCGCCAGAAACGCATCCAACCCCTTGTCGGTTAACGGGTGCTTGACCAAGGCCTTGAAAATGTCGGCCGGAATGGTCGAGGCGTCGGCGCCGGCCAGCGCAGCGGCGGTCACATGGTCCGGATTGCGCACCGAGGCGGCCAGGATTTCCGTGCTGAAGTCGTGGATGTCGTAAAGGGTGCGGATGTCTTCCAGCAGGCCCACGCCGTCGGCGCCGACATCGTCCAGACGACCGACGAAGGGCGAGATGAAGGTCGCGCCCGCCTTGGCCGCCAGCATGGCCTGGGCCGCCGAGAAGCACAGGGTGACGTTGGTCTTGATCCCCTTGTCGGCGAAGGCGCGGGTGGCGCGCAGGCCGTCCCACGTCAGCGGCAGCTTGACCACGACGTTGGGGGCGATGGAGGCCAGCTTGTCGCCCTCCTTGACCATGGTCTCGAAATCGGTGGCCACGGCCTCGGCCGAGATCGGCCCCTCGACCAGGGCGCAGATTTCGGCGATGACCTCGGCGATGTTGCGACCCGACTTGGCGATCAGGCTAGGATTGGTGGTGACGCCGTCCACCATCCCGGTGGGCAGCAGGTCCTTGATGACGGCGACGTCGGCGGTGTCGAGAAAGAGTTTCATGAGACCAGTTTTAGCGCCGAGTTGTGACGGAAGCGACCGTCTTTCGCGGACAGGGATATTTCAGACTCCGTGACAGAAAAAAGAGAGTCCAATTCGTCTGAATCGTCTGAAATCGCTTCGCCGGGCGTGGCGAAGGGCGGCGATCATGGCAGGGCGCGACGTCGGTATCGGACGTCGGCGTTGCGGGCGTGCGAGGGCGCGCGGTGAAGGTCGCCTCCGTCCTCATTCCCCTGCCGGTGCCGGAAGCCTTCGACTACGAAGTCCCTGAGGAACTGGCGGTCGCGCGCGGCGATCAGGTCGCCGTGCCGCTGGGGCCGCGCCTGATCCGGGGCGTGGTGGCCGAGGTGTTCGAGACGACCGGCTCCAACCGGCGCCTCAAGGCGGTCGACCAGGTGCTGGACGATCCGCGCCTGCCGGAACGGACGCTGGACTTCGTCGAATGGGCGGCGCGCTGGACGCTCAGCCCGCCCGGCGAGATGGCGGCGACGGCGCTGAAGGGCCTGCGCGCGCCCCGACCCCGGCCCGAGCGACGGGTGCGGCGCGTCGAGGGGCGCAGTCCCGCTCGCCCCACCGCGGCGCGCACGGCGGTGCTGGAGGCGCTGGGTGCAAGGTCCGTGTCCGGGCCCGATCTGGCGCGGGCGGCGGGCGTCTCGTCCGGCGTGGTCAAGGGACTGGTCGACGAAGGGGTTCTGGAGGCGTTCGAGACCCCGGCCATCGCCGCCTTCGATCCGCCCGATCCCGACCATGCGCCTGCGACGCTGAACCCCGATCAAGCGGCGTCTGCGGCCGCCATCGCCGAGGCCGTGGCGACGGGCGGTTTCGCGCCCTTCCTGCTGGACGGGGTGACGGGCTCGGGCAAGACGGAGGCCTATCTGGAGGCGGCGGCGCGGGCGCTGCGGGCCGATCCGACGGCTCAGGTGCTGATCCTGCTGCCCGAGATCGCCCTGACCCAGGCGGTGATCGAGCGCATCACCGCCCGCTTCGGCGTCGCCCCGGCCGAATGGCACTCCGGCGTCGCCCCCCCACGCCGGCGTCAGGCGTGGGAGGCGGTGGTCGCCGGGCGCTGCAACATCGTGGTCGGCGCGCGTTCGGCCCTGTTCCTGCCCTACGCCAACCTCAAGCTGATCGTGGTGGACGAGGAGCACGACGGCTCGTTCAAGCAGGAAGAGGGGCTGGTCTATCACGGTCGCGACCTGGCCGTGGCGCGGGCGCGGATCGAGGGAGCGGCGGTGGTCCTGGCCTCGGCAACCCCGTCGCTGGAGACGCTGTGGAACGCCCATCAGGGGCGGTATCGCTGGCTGAAGCTGGCGGCGCGACACGGGGCGGCGGTGCTGCCCGAGATCGGCCTGATCGACCTGCGCGAATGTCCGCCCGATCCGCAAACCTGGCTGTCTCAGCCCTTGCGCGAAGCCATCGGCGAGACGCTGGCGCGGGGCGAGCAGAGCCTGCTGTTCCTCAACCGGCGCGGCTATGCCCCGGTGGTGCTGTGCCGCGCCTGCGGGCACCGGCTGACGGCGCCGGACACGGATTCCTGGCTGGTCGAGCATCGCTACACCGGGCGGCTGGTCTGCCATCTGACGGGCTTCTCCATGCCCAAGCCCAAGGCCTGTCCTTCGTGCGGGGCCGAGGACTCGTTGGTGCCCGTCGGGCCGGGGGTCGAGCGGGTCGAGGAGGAGGTGCGCCAACTCTTCCCACAGGCCCGCACCGCCGTCTTCAGCTCGGACACCGTGCCGGACGGCAAGTCGGCCCGCGCCCTCATACAATCCATGGCCGACGGCGAGATCGACATCCTGGTCGCCACCCAGGCTGCGGCGAAAGGCCACAACTTCCCGCGCCTGACCCTGGTCGGGGTGGTGGACGCTGATCTGGGCCTGCGCGGCGGCGACCTGCGCGCGGCCGAGCGCACCTATCAGCTGCTGGCCCAGGCCACGGGCCGGGCGGGGCGGGCGGATCGGCCGGGCCGCGCCCTGTTGCAGACGTGGACGCCCGAGCATCCGGTGCTTCAGGCGCTGGCGGCGGGCGACCGCGACGCCTTCGTCGAGGCCGAGATGGCCGAGCGCGAGGCCGCCTCCCTGCCGCCGCACGGCCGTCTGGCGGCGCTGATCCTGTCCAGCGAGAACGCCATGGCGGTCGAAAAGGTCGCCCGCGACCTGGCTGAAGCCATCCCCAACGCCGAGCGGCTGGAGGTCTACGGCCCTGCCGACGCGCCCCTGGCCCTGGTGCGCGGGCGGCGGAGGAAGCGGCTGCTGGTGCGGGCCGACCGCGACGTGAACCTGCAGGCCTTCCTGCGCGCCTGGCTGGCGCGGGTGAAGGTCCCGGCCTCGGTGCGGCTGACCGTGGACGTGGACCCTTATAGCTTCTTGTAGGGCGCTATCGCTCGCCGCGCGGCGGCTCGCTGCTTGAGCGCAGACCGTCTCGCTTCCGCTCACGCCGGCGGACGCCGGGCCCAGTGAGAGCCTCAGACGCGGTCGTTTTCAGCCAAAGGACTGGATCCCGGCGTCCGCCGGGATGAGCGGGAGGAAGGGCCTACCTCGGCCCGGTCAGCCGGATCTCGAACAGGCTGGGCCAGTTCTTGCCGGTGACGAACAGGCGGCGGTTCTGCGCGTCCCAGGCGATGCCGTTCAGCACGTCGTCGACCGGATCCTTCACCTGATCCCTGGGCAGCAGGCCGCTGAGGTCGATCACGCCGACCACCCGGCCGGACTCAGGGTCGATGCGGAGGATGTAGTCGGTCTGCCAGACATTGGCCCAGACCTCGCCGTCGATCCATTCCAACTCATTCAACTGGCGCACCGGGCGGCCGTTCAGGGTGACGGAGACGCGGCCGGTCTCGGCCTGGGTGTCGGGATCAAGGAAGCGCAGGGCCGCCGAGCCGTCCGACAGGATCAGGCGCGTCCCGTCGTGCGTCAGCCCCCAGCCTTCGCCCGCATAGGCGAAGCGGGAGACGGGCTTCAGGTCGTCCGCGCTCCAGATGAAGCCGACGCCGTTGATCCAGGACAGGGAGAAGACGCGGCCGTCCTTCTCGGTCAGGCCCTCGCCGAAGAACTCGGGCTCGAGCTCGCGCTTCTGCAGCACGACGCCGTCCTCCAGCCGCACGCGGCGCACGCTGGAGGGATCGCGGCCGGTGCTCTCGATCAGCACGCCGTCGCGGATGACCAGTCCCTGCGTGAAGGCGGTCGGGTCGTGGGGGAAGGTCCGCACCACCTCATAGCCGTAGACCGGAACCCGGGCGGGCTGAGCAGAGGGAGAAGATGGGGCCGGCCCCGGCGTCTGCGCCGCCGCCGACGCGGGAAGCGCCAGCAGAAGCATCGCCAGGACCGGCCCGATACGCACGCTTAGACGCCGGGCTCGGCGGTTTCGGCCTTGTTGAGGGCGGCCTTGGCGGCTTCTTCGGCCTGGTTCTTTCTGATCTGGGCGTTGCGCGACCACATGTTCAGGCCCTCGACCAGGGCCGAGAAGGCCATGGCGGCGTAGATATAGCCCTTGGGCACGTGGACGCCGAAGCCGTCGGCGATCAGCACGGCGCCGATCATCAGCAGGAAGCCCAGGGCCAGCATGACCACGGTCGGGTTCTTGTCGATGAAGTTCGCCAGAGGGTCGGCGGCCAGCAGCATGACGGTCACGGCGATGATGACGGCGACCATCATGATCGGCACGTGATCGGTCATGCCCACGGCGGTCAGGATGGAGTCGACCGAGAACACCAGGTCCAGCAGGATGATCTGGACGATGGCGGCGCCGACGTTGTTGATGACGACGTCCTTCTTGTCCTTCTCCAGCATGTCGTTCGACGGGGTGACGTCGACGGCGTGGTGGATTTCCTTTGTGGCTTTCCAGACCAGGAAGAGGCCGCCGGCGATCAGGATCAGGTCGCGCCAGGAGAAGGCGGTGTCGAAGGTCTCGCCGTGGAAGCCCAGGTCGAACACCGGCGTGGTCAGGCCGACGATCCAGCCGATCGTGGCCAGCAGGCCCAGGCGCATGATCAGGGCCAGGCCGATGCCGATGCGGCGCGTGCGCTGGCGGTGTTCGGGCGGCAGCTTGTTCGACAGGATCGAGATGAAGATCAGGTTGTCGATCCCCAGCACCACCTCCATGACGACCAGGGTCACGAGGGCCGCCCAGGCGGCGGGATCGGTCAGCAGCGGGGTTATGCTTTCAAGCATCGGGGTTCCTGATGGAGGTTAGGATTTTTCGGTAACGGGAGCGTGAGCGCGCATCAAGCGCCCAGCCGCGTCGTCATCGTCGCAGGCTCTTCTGATCGCTCCAGCTTGGCCGGTCCATCTTAGACCAAAGAGAGCGCGGGTGCGGCGTTATCGTTCCGCGCCCCTTGGTTGCGGGTTTCCGCCTTGCATGGTATCAGCCGCGCGGCTTTAGCGAAGGGCGTATCGAAAGATGCGTCCCCAGCGTGCTTTCTACAAGCATTTCAGGCCCTTGACTGGCGCGGGCGACTGCGGCCGGTCTTGATCCAAACGCTTCAGACGCGGACCAAATATAAGTGGCGGACGAATTCAGGACGACGGAAGTCGGCGGACGGTATGCACAGGCGCTGTTCGACCTGGCGGATGAGACGGGGGCGCTGGACGCCGTGCGCGCCGATCTGGCTTCGCTCAAGGCGGCGTGGATCGACAGCGCCGACCTGCGCCGTCTGGCGACCTCGCCGCTGATCTCTTCGGACGATCAGGCCAGGGGTCTGGCGGCCATCGCCGACAAGGCCAAGTTCAAGGCGACGACGCGCAACTTCCTGGGCCTGCTGGGCCAGAACGGCCGTGCGGCCGACCTGCCGGGCGTGATCGCTGCCTTCGAGGCGCTGTACGCCAGGAAGACGGGCGTCGTGGCCGCCGAGGTGGTCTCGGCCGTGGCCCTGAGCGCCGCCCAGACCAAGAAGATCCAGGCCGAGCTGCGCGCCGCCCTGGGCCGCGACCCCGAGCTGACCGCCCGCGTCGATCCGTCGATCCTGGGCGGCCTCAAGGTCAAGGTGGGCTCGAAGCTGTTCGACGCCTCGCTGAAGACCAAGCTCGACCAGATGACCTTTGCGCTGAAACGCGCCTAAGTCCCGAATTTCAGATCAAGCCGGGCCAGCGGGCCCGCACCGAAGACGAAAGCCGAAAGAGCCCATCATGGATATCCGCGCCGCCGAAATCTCGGCCATCCTCAAGTCGCAGATCGCCAACTTCGGCGTGGAAGCCGACGTCTCGGACGTCGGCCAGGTGCTGTCGGTCGGCGACGGCATCGCGCGCATCCACGGCCTCGACAACGTTCAGGCCGGTGAAATGGTCGAGTTCACCAAGGCCGGCGTGAAGGGCATGGCCCTGAACCTGGAGCGCGACAACGTCGGCGCCGTGATCTTCGGCGCGGACGCCGCCATCGCCGAGGGCGACGACGTACGCCGCCTGGGCGAGATCGTGGACGTGCCGGTCGGCAAGGGTCTGCTGGGCCGCGTCGTCAACCCGCTGGGCGAGCCGATCGACGGCAAGGGCCCGATCCAGTTCACCGAGCGTCGCCGCGTCGACGTGAAGGCCCCCGGCATCATCCCGCGCAAGTCGGTTCACGAACCGATGCAGACGGGCATGAAGGCGATCGACACCCTGATCCCCGTCGGCCGCGGCCAGCGCGAGCTGATCATCGGCGACCGTCAGGTCGGCAAGACCGCCGTCGCCATCGACACCATCCTGAACCAGAAGACGGTCAACAAGTCGGACGACGAGTCGGCCAAGCTCTACTGCATCTACGTCGCCATCGGTCAGAAGCGCTCGACCGTGGCCCAGATCGTCAAGACCCTCGAAGAGTCGGGCGCGCTGGAATACACCATCGTCGTCGCCGCCACGGCGTCGGAGCCGGCCCCGCTGCAGTTCCTGGCCCCATTCGCCGGCACCGCCATGGGCGAGTATTTCCGCGACAACGGAATGCACGGTCTGATCATCTATGACGACCTGTCCAAGCAGGCCGTGGCCTACCGCCAGATGTCGCTGCTGCTGCGCCGTCCGCCGGGCCGTGAAGCCTATCCGGGCGACGTCTTCTACCTGCACTCCCGTCTGCTGGAGCGTTCGGCCAAGCTGAACGAGGATTACGGCTCGGGCTCGCTGACCGCCCTGCCGATCATCGAGACCCAGGCCAACGACGTGTCGGCCTACATCCCGACCAACGTGATCTCGATCACCGACGGCCAGATCTTCCTGGAATCGGACCTGTTCTATCAGGGCATCCGTCCGGCCGTGAACGTCGGCATCTCGGTGTCGCGCGTCGGCTCCTCGGCCCAGATCAAGGCGATGAAACAGGTCGCCGGTTCGATCAAGGGCGAGCTGGCCCAGTATCGTGAAATGGCCGCCTTCGCGAAGTTCGGCTCGGACCTGGACGTCTCGACCCAGCGCCTGCTGGCTCGCGGCGCCCGCCTGACCGAGCTGCTGAAGCAGCCGCAGTACTCGCCGCTGGCGGTCGAAGAGCAGGTCGTGTCGATCTACGCCGGCACGCGCGGCTACCTGGACGCCATCGCCGTTTCGGACGTCGGCCGCTTCGAGAGCGAACTGCTGGCCCGCATCCACGCCAACCACGCCTCGCTGCTGGACGGCATCCGCACCAAGAAGGCCCTGACGCCCGAGCTGGAAGCCGAGCTGAAGGACATCCTGGCGGCCTTCGCCAAGACCTTCGCCTGATCGTTCGGCCCTGTAGTCAAAGGAAGAGCAGAGCCGGATGGCTAGCCTCAAGGAAATGCGCGATCGGATCGGAAGCGTCAAAGCGACGCAGAAGATCACGAAAGCCATGCAGATGGTCGCGGCGGCCAAGCTGAAGCGCGCCCAGGAGCAGGCGGAGAACGCCCGCCCCTATGCGACGCGGATGGCCTCGGTCATCGCCAACCTGGCGGCCGGCGTCGGCGACGACGGCCCGCGCCTGATGACCGGAACCGGCGCCGACCAGAAGCACCTGATCGTCGTCGCCACGGCCGACAAGGGTCTGGCGGGCGGGTTCTCGACCAACGTCATCCGCGCCGCGCGGGACCACATCAACAGCCTGATCGCCAACGGCAAGACGGTCGAGATCGTGGCCGTCGGCCGCAAGTCGCGCGACCAGCTGACCCGCCTGTTCGGCGACAAGGTCGTCAAGACTTTCGAACTGAGCGAGCACAAGACGGTGGGCCTGCACGCGGCCCAGCCGATCGCCGAACTGCTGGCCGAAAAGTTCGAGGCGGGCGAGGCCGACAAGGTCACCCTCTTCTACAGCCAGTTCAAGTCGGTGATCTCCCAGGTCCCGTCGTCGCGTCAGCTGGCCCCGGCCGAAGTCGACGCCGACGCCTCGTCGGACGCCGGCGCGCTCTATGAGTATGAGCCGTCGGAAGAGGACATCCTCGAGACCCTGCTGCCGCGCAACCTGACGACGCAGATCCTGGCCGCCCTGCTGGAGAACCAGGCCGGCTTCTTCGGCGCCCAGATGGCCGCGATGGACAACGCCACGCGCAACGCGGGCGACCTCATCAGCGCCCTGACGCTGCAGTACAACCGTTCCCGCCAGGCTCAGATCACCACCGAGCTGATCGAGATCATCGCCGGCGCTGAAGCGCTCTGATCCCGACACAGCTGACATTCGACACGGACAAGCACCGATGACCGACACCACCGCCCCGAAGAAACCCGCCGCCCCCAAGACGGCTGCAAAGAAGCCGGCCGCTCCCAAGAAGGCCGCCGCTCCGAAGGCCGCCGCCGCAGTTACGGCCCAGGGCAAGATCGCCCAGGTCATCGGCGCCGTCGTCGACGTCGAGTTCGACGGCCACCTTCCGGGCATCCTGAACGCTCTGGAAACCCAGAACGTCGACCAGAAGACGGGCGAGCCCTTCACCCTGGTCCTGGAAGTCGCCCAGCACCTGGGTGAGAACATGGTCCGCACCATCGCCATGGACACGACCGAAGGTCTGACGCGCGGCCAGGCCGTCGTCGACACCGGCAAGTCGATCATGGCCCCGGTCGGCCCGGGCACGCTCGGCCGCATCATGAACGTCGTCGGCCAGCCGATCGACGAAGCCGGCCCGATCAAGACCACCGAGTTCCGCCCGATCCACCGCGAGGCGCCTTCGTTCGAAGAGCAGTCGACCTCGTCGGAAATCCTGGTCACGGGCATCAAGGTCATCGACCTGATCTGCCCCTACACCAAGGGCGGCAAGACCGGCCTGTTCGGCGGCGCCGGCGTCGGCAAGACCGTGACCATGCAGGAGCTGATCAACAACATCGCCAAGGCTTACGGCGGTTATTCGGTTCTGGCCGGCGTGGGCGAACGCACCCGCGAAGGCAACGACCTGTATCACGAGATGATCGAGTCGAACGTGAACGTCGCCGGCGGCGGCGAAGGCTCCAAGTGCGCCCTGGTCTACGGCCAGATGAACGAGCCCCCCGGCGCCCGCGCCCGCGTGGCCCTGACCGGCCTGGCCCAGGCCGAATACTTCCGCGATGAAGAGGGCAAGGACGTCCTGCTGTTCATCGACAACATCTTCCGCTTCACGCAAGCCGGTTCGGAAATGTCGGCTCTGCTGGGCCGCATCCCCTCGGCCGTGGGCTATCAGCCGACGCTGGCCACCGAGATGGGCAACCTGCAGGAGCGCATCACCTCGACCAAGAAGGGCTCGATCACCTCGATCCAGGCCATCTACGTCCCGGCCGACGACCTGACCGACCCGGCGCCCGCCGCCTCGTTCGCCCACCTGGACGCGACGACGGTTCTGAACCGCGACATCGCCGCCCAGGCCATCTTCCCGGCCGTGGACCCGCTGGACTCCACCTCGCGGATCATGGACCCGCTGGTGATCGGCGAGGAGCACTACACCGTCGCCCGCCGCGTTCAGGAAATCCTGCAGCAGTACAAGGCGCTGAAGGACATCATCGCCATCCTGGGCATGGACGAGCTGTCGGAAGACGACAAGCTGGTCGTGTCGCGCGCCCGCAAGATCAGCCGCTTCCTGTCGCAGCCCTTCTTCGTGGCTGAGCAGTTCACCGGCTCGCCGGGCAAGTTCGTCGAACTGGCCGACACCATCCGTTCGTTCAAGGCGATCTGCGACGGCGAATACGACCACCTGCCGGAAGCCGCCTTCTACATGGTCGGCGCCATCGAAGAGGCCGTCGAGAAGGCCGCCAAGATGGCTGCGGAAGCCTAAGCCATGGCCGGTAAGCTGAACTTCTCCCTCGTCGCCCCGGAACGCGAAGTCTTCGCCGGTTCGGTCGATCAGGTCGATGCGCCGGGCGTCGAGGGCGACTTCGGCGTCCTGCCGGGCCACGCGCCCTTCATGACCACCCTGCGCGAAGGCGTGGTGACGGTCTATGACGGCGCCCAGCGCCGCCGCTTCGAGGTCAAGGGCGGCTTCGCCGACGTCAACGGCGAAGGCCTGACCATCCTGGCCGAAGAGGCTTCGGAGCTGACCGCGAACTGAGGTTCGCACGGCTGAAACGATCAAGGGCCCCTCGCTTGCGGCGAGGGGCCTTTTTCGTGCGTCTTATGATGCGCAGCCTTCCTTTACTCCGCCATCACTCCCTGCTCCGCCGTCATCCTCGGGCTTGACCCGAGGATCCAGTGCGGGACGCGCTCCACCTGGCCAAGGTTTCGCACGCGGACGGCTGGATCCTCGGGTCAAGCCCGAGGATGACGGTAGTGGGATCAGAAGGGCGATGGGGGCGCCTAGAGAGGCGTCAGTGCGTCAGGCGGCCCACGCTCCAAACGCCCGCACCACCTGCTCATAGACCGGGCGCTTGAACGGCACGATCAGGCCGGGCGCCTCTTCCAGCCGCCCCCAGCGCCAGGCGTCGAATTCGGGCTCGCCGTGGCCGTTCAGGTCGATCTCATCCTCCCCGCCGGTGAGGCGAAAGGCGAACCACTGCTGGCGTTGCCCCTTCAACCCCTTCCAACTCTTGGGGCTCGGCAGGCCCTCGGGAAAGTCATAGGGAATCCATTCGGTGGTGCGGCCCAGAAGGGCGATGGAGCGCACGCCCGTCTCTTCATGCAGTTCGCGGCGGGCGGCGGCTTCCAGGTCTTCGCCGTCGTCGACGCCGCCTTGCGGGAACTGCCAGTTCCACGGCTCGGGCGTGTCGGCGCGGCGGCCGAACCAGACCTGGCCGGCGGGGTTGAACAGGACGACCCCGACGTTGGGGCGATAGAGGGACAGATCGATGGTCATGTCCTTCGCATACGCCGCCGTCTCGACGCGGGCTAGGCGTCAACGTCCGGGAAAGGCCGCGCGGCTAGGGTGGCGTCATGGACAGACGTCAACTGATCGCCCTGGCTCTGAGCGGCCCCGCACTGGCGAGCGCGGCGCACGCATCGCCCGAGAAGAGCGGGGGCGGCAAAGGCGGCTATCTGTCTATGCCGACCGCAACGGCCACGGTGCTGCGCCGCGACGGACGACGCGGCGTGTTGACGGTCGAAACGGGTCTCGACATCGCCGACGGGGCCTTGATGGAGCGGGCGCGCCTGTCCCAGCCGCGTCTCAGCGCCGCCTACAATGAGATCGCCCGCATCGCCGCCGAACGGCTGCTGCCGGACGCGCCGCCGAACGTCGAATGGCTGGCGGTCGCCCTGCAACACGCCACCGACGCCATTCTGGGCAGGCCGGGGGCGAAACTTCTGCTCGGCACGGTGATGGCGGCCTGAGGTGGTAGCCGCTGACGTTCCAATCCCGCCCCCACCCACATGCCGTCATTCTCGGGCTTGACCCGAGGATCCAGCGCAGGGCGCGCTCGACCTCGCCTATGTCGTGCAGGCGGATGACTGGATCCTCGGGTCAAGCCCGAGAATGACGGCGTGGGGAAGGCAGCGGGAAGAAGAGCAGGAGGAGCGGGAGAGGCAGGAGCGGCGGGCGAGGGGGCGTCGCGACGCCCCCGCCTCAATCCTGCGTCGGATCGGGGCGGCTCGTGTCGCCGTAGGTCATGGCCAGGAAGACGTCTTCCAGATCCGGGTCCTCGGTGGCGATGTCCTTGATGGTCACGCCCGCCGCGCGGACGGCGGCCAGCACCTGCTCGACGCTGGATTCGCCTGTGCGATAGGTGACGACGAAGGCGCCGTTGGCGCGCGGGGCGACGATGAAGCCGTTCAGGGCGGGCAGGGTGTCGGGCGCCGTCTCGGGCGTCACCACCACATTGCGGGTGTCCAGCCGCTTCAAGAGCTGTTCGGTCGGCTCGCAGGCCACGACCTCGCCCCGGTTGATGATGGCGATGGTGTCGCACAGCTCCTGCGCCTCTTCGAGGTAGTGGGTGGTCAGGATCACCGTCACCCCCTCCTCGTTGATCTTGCGGACATAGTCCCACAGCTGGCGGCGCAGCTCGACGTCCACGCCCGCCGTCGGCTCGTCCAGGATCAGCACCGGCGGATTGTGCACCAGGGCCTTGGCCACCATCAGGCGCCGCTTCATGCCGCCCGACAGGGCGCGGACATAGGCGTTGGCCTTGTCCGACAGGCCGAGCGCCGCCAGCAGCTCGTCCGAGCGGCGCTCGTCCGCCGGCACGCCGTAGAAGCCGGCCTGCACCTCCAGCGCCTCGCGCGGGGTGAAGAAGACGTCGGCGACGATCTCCTGCGGCACCACGCCGAGCGCCGAGCGGGCGTCGCGCGCCTCATGGTCGATGTCGCGGTCCCAGATGCGGACCGTGCCCTCGGACTTGTTCACCACCCCGGCGATGATGTTGATCAGGGTCGACTTTCCCGCGCCGTTCGGCCCCAGAAGGCCGAACATGGAGCCGCGCGGCACCGTCAGGTCGACCCCGCGCAGGGCCGTCTTCGGCGGTGACTTGCGCGAGCCCTTGTAGGTCTTCTTCAGCCCCCTGACCTCGATGGCGTTGACGGGCAGGCGAGGCGTTTGTGTCATGGCGCGGACTTCAACTCAGGCAGGTGTCGGGGAGGCGGGGCCGGACGGTATAGGTAGGGGGCCGAGGGCCGTTCGCCAAGCGCCTCAGGGCGCTGAACGAGACAAGTCTGCGAGACGATATGTCAAAGTTGCTTGACGACCGTATCGGTTGTGTCTAGCGTGCTTGTCAGAAAGACAACTTCCCTTGGATGAGGACACGCCATGACCGCCGCCGTCTCCGCCCGCAAGCCCCTGACCCGCACCCGCCTGATCGGCTTCATCGCCATGGGGTTCTGCGTCGTCGGCTATGCCGGCTTCACCCTGGCCCTGCTGGCGGGCAAGCTTGAGTATCTGCCCATGGCCCAGGCGGCGGTCATCGCCGCGGTCGCCGCCGTGGTCGGCGAGATCGGCCTGTGGGTCGGCGCGGGCTGCCTGGGCCTGACCCTGTTCAAGAAGCGCAAGGCCCTGTTCGATCGGGTGATGGGCCGCAAGGCGCCGGCCTCGGACGTTTGACCTGACGGTCCGGTCCGCCTAGGAACGGCGCAAAGCCTTTCCAGACCGGACCGGATCATGCCTCCCCGCCATCTCGAAGCCGTCATTCCTCCGCCCGAAGAGATCGTGGTCTCGACCAAGCGCGTCGCCTGCGACGGCGGCGGCGGGGCCCTGGGTCACCCGCTGGTCTACATGGACATGGGCGAGGACGACTTCATCGAGTGCGGCTACTGCGACCGCCGCTTCGTGCTGTCGGCCCATCCGCACCCCGAGAGCGAATATCTCGATCCGGCGGCCCGCCCGCCCGAGGCGCACTGAGTCCGGTCATGCGTTATCTGCACGCCATGGTTCGGGTGAAGGATCTGGACGCCTCGATGCGTTTCTACCGCGACCTGCTGGGTCTGGAGGAAACGCGCCGCGCCGACTATGAGGCCGGCCGCTTCACCCTGGTCTATCTGGCCGCGCCCGCCGACAAGGCCCGCGCCGAGGCCGAGAAGTCGCCCGAGGTCGAGCTGACCTACAACTGGGACGATCAGGACTACGACGGCGGCCGCAACTTCGGCCACCTGGCCTTTCAGGTCGACGACATCTACGCCGCCTGTCAGCGCCTGATGGACGGCGGCGTGGTCGTCAACCGTCCGCCGCGCGACGGCCACATGGCCTTCGTCCGCTCGCCGGACGGCATCTCGATCGAGCTGCTGCAGGCGGGCGAGCGCCTGGCCCCGGCCGAGCCCTGGGCCTCCATGCCGAACGTGGGGGCCTGGTGAGCGTTTCGGCGCGGCTGATCCTGGGCCTGGCGGTCCTGAGCCTGGGCGCCTGCGCCTCGGTGACGGAGACCAATCCGGCGCGGACGGCCACCGACATGCTGCTGGTCAACCGCGCCGCTGACCGGGCGGTCGAGGGGCTGACCCTGCCGATCCCCCAGGGCGCGCGCGTCTTCGTCGACGAGACCTATTTCCAGGCCGAGAACGCCCGCTATGCGCTGAGCGCCATCCGCGCCGCCCTGTCGGAGGCGGGCTACGCCATCGTGCGCGAGCGCGGCGAGGCTGACGCCATCTTCGAGGTGCGCGCCGGCGCCCTGTCGCTGGACCAGCTGCGCCGGGTGGTCGGCATCCCCGACATGCGGGTGCCGATCAACGAGAGCCTGAACGTCGTCTCCCTGCCGGAGCTGTCGCTCTACTCCAACCGCGACCGGATGGGCGTGGCCGAGTTCTCGGGCTTCCTCTACGACGCCCGCACGGGGATGCCGCTGGGCGCCGTCACGCCGATGATCGGCCAGTACAAGATCCGCAGCCACAAGGCCTTCATGATGATCACCTGGGGCCAGCAGCTGGCCCAGCCGGGCGAGCGTGATCCGGGTTCGAGCTGGAAGGAATTCTAGCGCGAGCGCTCGCTCCGTTCGCGGAGCGAGACAGCCGCTTCGGACCGTGTTAGGGCGCAGGTGAGCATAAGGCGTTGGCCGCGCTCATCCGTTCGCCGCCGCCGCAAGAGACGCCCTTGTCCTTCTTCCACGCCGGTCCTGCGCCGAAAGGCTCCGGTCTTCGCCGAGGCGCCCTGCGCGACGGGCTGGACCTGGCGCCGGGGATGAAGGTCGGCCTGTTCGGCGGCTCGTTCAATCCGGCCCACGACGGCCACGCCCATGTGGCGGCCACCGCCCTGCAGCGGCTGGATCTGGACCGGGTGGTCTGGCTGGTCTCGCCGCAGAATCCGCTGAAGTCCGGACACGAGACCGCCCCCCTGGCCGAACGCATGGCCTCGGCGCGCGCCGAGGCGGCGAGCGTCGGCCCGGCCATGATCGTCTCGGACTTCGAAACGCGCGCGGGCACGCGCTGGACCGTCGACACCCTGCGCGCCATCGTCGCCCGCCATCCCGGCGTGCATTTCGTCTGGCTGATGGGATCGGACAATCTGGCGGGCTTCCACCGCTGGAGGGGCTGGACCGACATCATGCGGCTGATGCCGGTGGCGGTGATCGCCCGGCCGGGCAGCCTTTTGGACAGCCGCACGGCCCCGGCGGCCGCGCGCTTCGCCCGCTATCGCATTCCCGCCGCCCAGGCCGGACTGCTGCCCAATCTCGAGGCGCCGGCCTGGACCTATCTGACCGCGCCGCTGAACCACCGCTCCTCCACCGCCATCCGGGCCACGCGCGCGGCGGGGTGAAGAGTCGTCGCAGGCCGGGTGACCTTTCACGCCGGGTGTGCTAGACTGGAGTTTTAGTAATCGCCTCGGAGCCCTCCGCTGACCCCCTCGACCGCGCATGATGCGCAAGACGCCGTTTCGAACGCGGCGCACGAAATGGACCTGATGGATTCCGTCCATTCCGAAGACGGTCAGGCCGAGGACGGCCCCAGTAGCGACGAGCGCCAGCCCCTGCCGGTCGGCGCGACCGAGCTGGAGCAGGCCATCCTCGCCAAACTCGACGAAGACAAGGCCCAGGACATCGTCCTGATCGACCTGCGCGGCAAGAGCCCGATGTCCGACGCCATGATCGTGGCCTCGGGCCGCTCGCACCGCCACGTCGGCGCCGTCGCCGACCACCTGCTGCGCCTGTTCAAGGAGCAGGGGCTGGGCAAGGTGAAGGTCGAAGGCCTGCCGCATTGCGACTGGGTGCTGCTGGATGCGGGCGACGTCATCGTCCACCTGTTCCGCCCGGAAGTGCGCACCTTCTACAACATCGAAAAGATCTGGGCGGTCGACAGCGCCCACCGCGGCGGCCCTGTCCGCGGCTGATCCTTCCTCTGACGGCGGGCTGACCTCATGAAGCTGGCGATCGCGGCCATCGGCAAGCCGGGCCGCGGTCCCGAGGCCGCCCTGGCCGACGACTACGCCCGGCGGGCCACCCTTTCGGGACGGCCGCTGGGCCTGGGTCCCCTCGAACTCATCGCCCTTGAGCCGAAGAAGCCCGGCAAGGCGCCGGAGGCCGAGTTGCTGTTCGCCGCCGCCGAAGGCGCACACCTGATCGCCTGCGACGAGCGGGGGCGGACCTATTCCTCGCGCGCCTTCGCCGACCACGTGGCCGCCTTGCGCGATCAGGGGGAACGGCGGCTGGTCTTCGTCATCGGCGGCGCCGACGGCCTGGACGAGAGCGTGCGCCGCGCCGCCCGTTCGACCCTGGCCTTCGGGCCTCAGACCTGGCCCCACGCTCTGGCGCGCGCCATGCTGGCCGAGCAGCTGTATCGGGCCGTGACCATCCTGGCCGGTTCGCCCTATCATCGCGACTGATGCGACGCGGGGCCGTTCTTCTTCTGACCTCCTCCAGCCTGCTGCTGGCCCTGGCCGGGCCGGCGGCCAGCCAGCGCGCGGCCCAGCCGAACGCCGAGCTGACCCGGCTGCAGGCGGAGTATCGGGACGAGACGGCCCGCGCCCGCCGCCTGCGCGCCGAGGCCGCCGCCGCCGCCGAGGAGATCGTCGACCTGGACCGCCAGCTGCGCGAGCTGCGCCGCGCCGAGGCCGAGGACGACGTGCAGATGGAGGCGCAGCGCGCCCGTCTGAAAGAGCTCGGCGATCGCGAGGCCGCCCTGCTCGCCGCCCTGTCGCGCGAACGCGCGGCGCAGGGACGGCTGCTGTCCGCCCTGCAGATGATGAGCCGCAAGCCGCCGCCGCCTCTGCTGATCCCGGCGGATCAGGCGGTGGATGCGGTGCGCGCCTCCATCCTGATCCGCGCCATCACGCCCGACCTGCAGAAACGCGCCGAGACCCTGGTCGAGCGCCAGGCCGAGATCGGCCGCATCCGTCGTCTGGCCGCCCTGTCCAGCGAGCGCCTGTTCACCGTCGAAAGCGCCCAGAACGACCGCCGCGCCGAGATCGAGGGGCTGACGGCGCGCAAGACCGCCCTGCGTTCGGTCCTGCGGGCGGAGGCGGCGCGGGCCGAACGGGCGACCAAGGCCTTGGAGGCGCGCATCCGCGAACTGGGCGGCCAGACGCCTCGGATCGCCGAAGCGCCGGAAGAAGCTCCGGCCGCCCGCCTGCCTGCGGGCCGCAGCCGTCTGACCCCGCCCATCGCAGGGACGCCCTCTCAACGCTTCGGCGGCCGCTCGGCGGGTTGGAGCTGGCGCTCCAGCCATGAGGCGGTCGGCGCCCCGGCGGCGGGCCGCGTCGCCTACGCCGGGCCGCTGAAGGAGTGGGGCGAGGTGGTGATCCTCGACCTCGGCCCCGGCTGGCGGGCCGTGATTGCGGGCCTCGACCGGCTGGAGGTCGAGACCGGACAGCGCGTGGCCGACGGCCAGACCCTGGGCCGCACCGGCGAGGACGGCGAGGCCTATTTCGAACTGCGCCGCCAGGAACGGCCCATCGATCCCGCGCCCTGGCTGCAGTAGCGGGCCAACCGCGCGAAATTCCTTTCAAATCGGCGCGGACGCTGTTTGTATCGGCGCAACTGTCGTGCGCGCCGTCGTGGCGCCTGCGCCGCCCTGGACGACCGGAGCCGAAAGCGGATCCGATGGA
The DNA here is from genome assembly GCF_037055245.1 of Brevundimonas olei. Lineage (GTDB taxonomy): Bacteria > Pseudomonadota > Alphaproteobacteria > Caulobacterales > Caulobacteraceae > Brevundimonas > Brevundimonas olei. The sequence goes on along the minus strand of NZ_CP146369.1, from coordinate 3,316,383 downwards.
AAGAGACCGAATGCGTAAACTGCTTCTCGTGGGCGCCGCCGCCCTGGCGCTGGGCGGATCGGCGGCGGCCGTGGCCAGCCAGACCCCGCGCAACGAGACCTTCCGCATGCTCGAGATGTTCGGCGACGTGCTGGGCATCGTCGAGCAGGCCTACGTCGTTCCGGTCGACAACAAGAAGCTGATCGAGGCCGCCCTTCAGGGCATGATGACGGCGCTCGACCCCCACTCCAACTACCTGCCCGCCAAGGGGTTCGACGACCTGCGCGAGCGGACCTCGGGCGAATATTCCGGCGTCGGCCTGACCATCACCTCCGAAGGCGGTCTGGTGAAGGTCATCTCGCCGATGGACGACAGCCCGGCCGGTCGCGCCGGCGTCCAGGCAGGCGACGTCATCAGCGCCGTCAACGGCCAGAACGCGGCGGGCCTCAGCGTGTCCGAGGTCTCGGACAAGCTGCGCGGCGCCACCGGGACCAGCGTCACCGTCACCTTCCTGCGCGACGGCGAGGAGCCGCGCGAGGTCGTGCTGACGCGCGAGGTCATCAAGGTCGAATCCGTCACCGGCCGCCTGGAAGGCGACTTCGGCTATTTGCGCATCTCGACCTTCAACGAGAACACCGGCCGCGAGCTGACCGAGACCATCGAGCGGCTGAAGACCGAGAAGCCGGGCCTCAAGGGCTATGTGCTGGACCTGCGCAACAACGGCGGCGGCCTGCTGACGGCGGCCATCGACGTGTCGGACGCCTTTCTGGAGCGGGGCGAGATCGTCAGCCAGCGCGGCCGCAAGCCCGAGGACATCGAACGCTACGCCGCCAAGCCGGGCGACCTGACCGGCGGCCTGCCGGTGGTGGTGCTGATCAACTACGGCTCGGCCTCGGCGTCCGAGATCGTGGCGGGCGCCCTGAAGGATCAGGAGCGGGCGACGGTCGTCGGCCTGACCAGCTTCGGCAAGGGGTCGGTGCAGACGGTGATCCCGCTGCGCGGCGGCCAGGACGGCGCCCTGTCGATCACCACGGCGCGCTACTACACCCCGTCGGGCCGTTCGATCCAGAAGATCGGCATCGAGCCGGACCTGGAGGTGGCCCGTTCCGAGGCCGAGGCGCGCATCGTCTCGCGCTCCAGCTTCATCTACTCGGAGGCCGCCTATTCGACGGCGCTGGACTCCTCCATCGGGGCCGAGCGCAAGGGCCCGCACACCCCGCGCGAAGCGCCGGGCGCCGACTACGCCAAGGACAAGGACTATCAGCTGGAGCGGGCGCTGGACGTGCTGCGCGCCGGCGGCGACCTGGCCAAGCTGGCCGCCGCCCCTGAGGGGATCGTCATCACCGAACCCGGCGAAGACAAGGTCGAGACGGCCGAGGCGGAGACCGACACGCCCGAAACGCCGACGGTCACGGTCAAGCCGGACGAACCGAAGACGGACTGACCGCCGCGTCCCGCAAACGTGGTGAACGCGCTGTTAGGCTTTCTTAACCGGCGCAGGGCTTAACTGAGGCTGAGGGGCGCCGCGTCTGTGCGGCGCCTGCCAGCCCGAGCCGACGCCCTGACCATGTTCGCCAAGCGCCAGTCCGCCCTCGCCGCCGCCGCAGGCGCGCCGCCGGAGCCCCGGTCGCGCCTCGCCATGGAGCCGGTCCTGAACGCCCTGAAGAAGCCGCCCGTCGCGGCGGGCGCGGCCGGGGCCTTCGTCATCGGCGCCGCCGCCCTGTTCGTCGCCGTGCTGGGCGACCCGCGTGCGGGCGCGCCGACGGCCAGCGCCGTGCTGGAGCGGCCCGCCGCCGCCGACACGGCCCCGACCGGCGCCGAGGCCTTCGGCTTCAGCGGTCTGGACATCTATCAGGACCTCGGCCCCATTGATCCGGCCCTGATGGGCGAGGACGGCGGCGTCATGGGCGGCGAGGCCCTGATCACCCTGCCGGACGGCGCCAGCGTGGCCTCGGGCCAGGGCTTCAGCGCCCCGGTGCGCGCCCCGTCCAATCCCCTGCCCAAGGCGCCGATCGCGGGCCTGTTCCAGCCCGGCCCGAACGGCCCCCTGCCGCGCATCGCCGCCGACGGCCGCGTCCCGGCCCAGGCCTACGCCCGGCCCTTCCGCTCGAACGGCAAGCCGATGGTGGCCCTGGTGGTCGGCGGGCTGGGCCTGAACAGCGCCACGACCCGCGCGGCGATCGAGCGTCTGCCCGCCGAGGTGACGCTGTCCTTCGTGCCCTACGCCGAGGGCTTGCAGACCTGGATCGACATGGCCCGCGCCCACGGCCATGAGGTGATGATCGAACTGCCGATGGAGCCGACCGGCTATCCCGACAACGACCCCGGCCCCTACACCCTGCTGTCGTCCGGCGGCGCCGACGATGTGGCGGTCAAGCTGGACTGGCTGCTGGCGCGCGCCACCGGCTATTTCGGCGTGACCAACTATCTGGGCGATCGTTTCGCGACCTCGGACGAGGGGGTGACGGCCCTGATGACCAACCTGCGCCAGCGCGGCCTGGCCTTCCTCGACGACGGCTCCATGCGCCGTCGCCCCGGCGCCTTCGCCCGCGCCAGCGCCGACCGCGTCGTCGACGAGGAACAGACCCCCGCCGCCATCCTGCGCCAGTTCAATGCGCTGGAGGCCGCCGCCAAGACCAACGGCGCGGCGCTGGGAACCGGCTTCTCCTACCCCGTCACCGTCGAGGCCGCCGCCCGCTGGACGGCGGGTCTGGAGGCCCGCGGCCTGCAACTGGCGCCCGCCTCGGCGATGACCCGGCGACCGGGGCGGTAGGCCGCATAATCCGCGCGGCGAGGGCGTCGGCGTGTTAGAGAGTCCGGCATGAGCACCGACGACGATCACACGCCCGCCGCCGAACCTGCAGACGCCGTTCCCGGCGAGACGCCCGTGCAGCGGGCGCTGCGGCTCAAGAAGGCGGCGATCGACGCCCGACCCAAGCCGCCGCGCGGCGGACGCTTCCAGCGCGAACAGGCGGCCCGCATCAAGAGCGGGGCGTCGCGTCCCTGGATGAGCAAGTAGCCAGCCCGGGCCCTTGGCTTGATTAGCTCGGGTAGGCGTGATCGTCTGTCGGTATGACGATGTTCGCCCTCTTCCTGGCTTTGGCTTTCGTGACCGTGCTGGCGGCCATGTCCTGGCGCGCTGCGAGAGGCCTGACGCGCGAGATGCGGCTGCCGATGCAGTGGGGCTTTGACGGGCGGCCCATATGGCGTGCGCCTCGTGACGTCGCCTTGAGCTTCACGCCTGTTCTGGCGGCCTTGACCCTGCCCCCACGGCGATGGCGAGTCTGTTGGGGCCGCTGGAGAGCGCGGACGCGCGGCGTTACTTCGGCGTCCTGATCGTCATGGGGCTGGCCTGGATCGGAGCTCACGCTCTGCATCTCAGGTTGGTGCGCGGCTGGCTCGCCCGGCAGGGCTAAAGCGTCAGCCGCATGGCGACGCGGTCGGTCAGGCTGTGGGCGGCCTCTGCGGCCAGGGTCTCGCGCAGATAGGCGGGCGTTTCTGCAAACGTCAGCGCCGCATAGCCCAGGCGCGCATAGAAGGGCGCATTCCACGGAACGGTGCTGAAGGTGGTCAGGGTCAGGGCCTGTTTGGCGCGGACCTCGGCTTCCTGTCGCGCGGCCGCCATCAGCGCCCGCCCAGCGCCGCGCCCCTGATGTTCAGCAGCGACGGACAGCTCAAGGATATGGAGGTTCGCGTCCGTCTCGGCGGCGATCAGGAAGCCGATCGGCTGGTCGGCCGCATCGACCGCGACCCAGGACAGGCCCTGCGCGACGGCTATGCGGTGCGTGTCCGGTCCGGCGACATGGTCGTCGGCGATCCAGGCCAGATCGGGCAGGGTGCGGAACAGCGTCGCCGCCGACCGCTCCACCGCCTCCAGACGGCCGATGTCCGTTCCGCGCGTCGGGCGGACCCGGATCAATGGGCGTCGCAGCCCTTGGCGGGCATGGGTTTCAGGTCCAGCAGGGCGAACAGCCTAGCGTCGTCGTCCTCTTCCGGGTTCGGCGTGGTCAGCAGCTTGCCGCCGACGAAGATGGAGTTGGCGCCGGCCAGGAAGCACAGGGCCTGCATCTCCGGCGTCATGCCTTCGCGCCCGGCCGACAGGCGGACCATCGACTTGGGGCAGACCAGGCGGGCGACAGCGACGGTGCGGACGAACTCGATCGGGTCGATCTCGCCCTCCTTCAGCACCCGCTCGCCCAGCGGCGTGCCGCCGACGGGGACCAGGGCGTTGACCGGCAGGCTGTCCGGGTGGACGGGCAGGGTCGCCAGGGCGTGCAGCAGGCCCGCGCGGTCGCGCCGCTTCTCGCCCATGCCGACGATGCCGCCGCAGCAGGTGTTCATGCCCGCGTCGCGGACGTGCTGCAGCGTCTCCAGACGGTCCTGATAGGAGCGGGTCGTCACCACCTCGGCGTAGTACTCAGGCCCGGTGTCGAGGTTGTGGTTGTAGTAGTCGAGGCCCGCGTCCTTCAGCTGTTTCGCCTGATCGGCGTTCAGCATCCCCAGGGTGGCGCAGGTCTCCAGGCCGAGCGCCTTCACGCCCGAGATCATGGCCGCCAGCTTGGGCGTGTCGCGGTCCTTCAGCTCGCGCCAGGCGGCGCCCATGCAGAAGCGGCTGGCCCCGCCCGCCTTGGCCGCCATGGCCTCGGCGATGACGGCGGTCGGTTCCATCAGCTTCTCGGCCTTCAGCCCGGTCTTGAAGCTGGCCGACTGCGAGCAATAGCCGCAGTTCTCGGCGCAGCCGCCGGTCTTGACCGACAGCAGCTGGGATTTCTGCACCTCGCTGGGGTCGAAGGTGCGCCGGTGCACCGTCGCCGCCTCGAACACCAGCTCCATGAAGGGGCGGGCGAAGAGGGCCTCGACCTCCTCCAGCGTCCAGTCGTGGCGAGGGATCGAGAAATCGCGGGCGGGTCGGATTGATGCGTCGTCAGCCATGGGACGACGGCTTAGACGACTTGCTCCCGATCCGCCAAGCCTGTGTTGATCGCGCGGCGTTGCGTGAAGGAGGCGTGAGGAGGCGCCGGTTCGGATCAGGCGACCAGGCGCGGCCCTCGAGAGGCGCCGGCGGCGACGGAGCGATCCAGGCGGAAGCGGCCGACCTGCTGGTTCAGGCTGACGGCCTCATTGGCCAACTGGCGGGCGGCGGCGGTGGCCTCCTCGGTCATGGCGGCGTTCTGCTGGGTGATGTCGTCCATCTCGCCCATGGCGCGGCGGACGCGGGCCAGGCCGTCGGACTGTTCCTGGGCCGAGCCGGCGATGCCGCCCGCCAGGCCGTCGACGGCCGAGACCTTGGCGCCGATGCGCTCCAGCGCCGCGCCCGTGCGTTCGACCAGGTCGACGCCGCGCGCCACCTGGGCCGAGGAGGTGGAGATCAGGGTGCGGATCTCGCCCGAGGCCTCGGACGAACGCTGGGCCAGGGCGCGCACTTCCTGGGCCACCACGGCGAAGCCGCGCCCGGCGTCGCCGGCGCGGGCGGCCTCGACCCCGGCGTTGAGCGCCAGCAGGTTGGTCTGGAAGGCGATTTCGTCGATCAGGCTGGTGAAGCGGCCGATCTCGCTGGAGGATTCGGCGATGGCGTGGATGGCGCTGACGGCGTCGCCGACCACCTGGGTCGTGTGCTCGACATCGGCGCGGGCGGCGGCCAGAGCCTCGGCGGTCTGGCGCGCGCCGTCGGCGGTCGAGGCGACCTGGCGGGCGATGGCGTCGGCTTCGGCGACCGTGCGCTCCAGGTTGGCGGCCTGGCGCTCGGTGCGGCTGGCCAGGTCTTCGGAGGCGACGGCCAGCTGGCTGGAGCCGGCGCTCAGGCTCTCGACGCTATCGGCCACGGCGCGGACGGCGGTGCGCAGGGCGCGGGTGGCGGCGTGGAAGTCGTTCTGCAGCGAGCGGTATTCCTCGGGGAAGACGTCCGGGATGGTCACCGACAGATCGTTGTCGGCCAGGCTGTGCAGGGCGGCGCCCAGGGCGCGCACGACCTCGGCCTGGCGCGCTTCGGCGGCGGCGTGTTCGGCCTGCACGCGGTCGCGCTCCTCCTGCAGGGCGTCCAGGTAGATGGAGATGGCCAGGTCCATGTCCAGCATGACCCGCTGGTTCAGTTCGGCCACGGCCTCGGCGGTGATGCGGTCGTGTTCGCGGCGATTGGCGAACAGCTTCCTGGGCCGCTCGATGATGGCGCGGGTCAGATGGGCCAGGAGGATGCTGTAGCCGCCTATGTACCAGCGCGGCTCCAGACCGATGCGGGCGTGGACGCGGCCGATGGTGCGCACCGAGGCGGCGTAGTCCTCATCGGCGCGGCCCTCGATGATGGCGTCCCAGTGCTGCTGCTGGGCGTTGCTGGCGGCGGCGACATGGCCTTCGTCACGGAAGAAGCGGCGGGTCTCCGGCTCGGCGCGCACCCTGTCGTAGAAGGCGGCGAGGGCCAGGGGGATGGAGCGGCGCAGCAGGCCCGAGATGGCGCTGTAACCGGCGGACGGCCGACCCAGCCCCATGAAATGCATGCGGCGGTCGATCTCGTGGGAAGCCATGACGCAGACTCGTTTCAACGACGGGGCGAGGGGAGAGCCCCAATACCCCTTGTCGCCAAGAGGGTATTGTCCGGGTTAAGCCGAGATTGCGTAGATTTCCTTAATCCGCGCCGAACCGGCGACGGCGTCATCGGCGGCAGTCATATAAAGACATCCTTATGTCTTGATTGCTCCCGTGGCCGCGCCGCGCTATAGCGGCGACAATCCCCCGACAGTGGCCGAAAGACATTTCAGCATGACCGACTACATCGTCCGCGACATCTCCCTGGCCGATTTCGGCAACAAGGAAATCGCCATCGCCGAAACCGAGATGCCGGGCCTGATGGCGCTGCGTGACGAATACGGCGCCGCCCAGCCGCTGAAGGGCGCCCGCATCGCCGGCTCCCTGCACATGACCATCCAGACGGCGGTGCTGATCCAGACGCTGGAAGCCCTGGGCGCCGAAGTGCGCTGGGCCTCGTGCAACATCTTCTCGACCCAGGATCACGCCGCCGCCGCCATCGCCGCGTCGGGCACGCCGGTCTTCGCCTTCAAGGGCGAGAACCTGGTCGAATATTGGGACTACGCCCACAAGATCTTCGAATGGGCCGACGGCGGCTATCCGAACCTGATCCTGGACGACGGCGGCGACGCCACCCTGCTGTGCGTGCTGGGGCCGAAGGCCGAGAAGGACCCCTCGGTCCTCGACAACCCGACCAATGAGGAAGAGGAAGCCCTCTTCTCGGTCATGAAGCGCTATCTGAAGGAGAAGCCGGGCTTCTACTCGGCCATCCGCGACGCCATCGGCGGCGTGTCGGAAGAGACGACCACGGGCGTCCACCGCCTGTATCAGATGGCCGAGCGCGGCGAACTGCCCTTCCCCGCCATCAACGTCAACGACAGCGTCACCAAGTCGAAATTCGACAACCTGTACGGCTGCCGTGAATCCCTGGTCGACGCCATCCGTCGCGGCACCGACGTCATGCTGTCGGGCAAGGTGGCGGTGGTCTGCGGTTACGGCGACGTGGGCAAGGGCTCGGCGGCCTCGCTTCGCAACGGCGGCGCCCGCGTGATCGTCACCGAGATCGACCCGATCTGCGCCCTGCAGGCGGCGATGGAAGGCTATGAGGTCCAGACCCTCGAGGATGTCGCCGACAAGGCCGACATCTTCGTCACCACCACGGGCAACAAGGACGTCATCCGCGTCGAGCACATGCGCGCCATGCGCAATAACGCCATCGTCTGCAACATCGGCCACTTCGACTCCGAGATTCAGGTCGCGGGCCTGAAGAACTTCAAGTGGGACAAGATCAAGGATCAGGTCCACCACGTCGAGTTCCCGGACGGCAAGAAGATCATCCTGCTGTCGGAAGGCCGTCTGGTGAACCTGGGCAACGCCACGGGCCACCCGTCCTTCGTGATGTCGGCGTCCTTCACCAACCAGACCCTGGCCCAGATCGAGCTGTGGACCAACGCCAAGGCCTACGACAACAAGGTCTATACCCTGCCCAAGCACCTGGACGAGAAGGTCGCCTTCCTGCACCTGGCCAAGCTGGGCGCCAAGCTGACGACGCTGAACCAGGAACAGGCCGACTACATCAATGTGCCGGTCGAGGGTCCGTTCAAGCCGGAACACTACCGCTACTGAGACCTGTCTCGGGTCTGAAAGACAGAACCCCGCGCCGGCGACGGCGCGGGGTTTTGTTTGCTTGAAACGCACCTGCTCTCATACCGTCATCCTCGGGCTTGACGGCAGGGTAAGGGGGGGAGCCCTAGGCCGCGACGTCGCGGGGATCGAATTCGTCGGGCCCTCGGCCCATCAGGCCGGTCTCGAAGTCCATGAAGATGTCGATCAGCTCCTCGACGCCCACCGGGGGCGCCTTGGGGCTGAATCGGAAGCGCCAGAAGCTGACGATGTGCTGCACCGCCCCCAACTGGTCGCCCAGCCGGGTGAACAGGGCCGGCGCCTCCAGCAGGAAGTCGCGGAAGGCCAGCGGATTGCCCTCGCGCGTCAGCCCCGCATAGGCGTCGTCGTAATAACGCAGGGTGCGGCTGACCTCTTCGCAGGTCTTCATGATGCGGCCGCGCAGCACGGCCCGGCCCCGGGCGATATAGTCCTTGGCGGCCTGGTCGCTGGGGCCGGCGGGCCGGATCGTTCCCACTTCATCGGCGACATGGACGATGTCGGCCATCAGGCTGCTGAGCGACCACTTGTAATAGAGGAAGCCCTTCCAGCAGAAGACGCCCTCCTGATACTGCTCGGGCTCCAGCTTCAGCGTCAGGCGCAGCGCCTCCAGCCGGTCGCCGGGGGCGTTGGACAGGATCTTCGAGGCCATGCGGGCGGTCGATCCGGCGGCCACGACTCCGTCGCCGATGCTGAGGGTGACCAGGGGCTCGATCTCCTTCTGGACGAACTCCAGCATCCGCTCCAGGTCGGCTTCGCTGAGGGCGAAATAGCAGGGCGCCGCGTCCACGCCGCCGCGCCGTAGCTGTTCGCGCAGCAGGAAGGGGTCCAGCGACGGCAACTGGTCCATCAGCCGCAGGGTCTTCAGGTCCGGGTGGTCGGGATCGACGCCGAAGGCTTCGTGCATGGCGCGCTCGAAGCCGATCTGGTTGACGAAGATGAAGCGGCCGCCGGTCTTCAGATCGGTGCTGTCGATCGGCACCACGATCTTGGTCGCCACCTGACGGCGGCCGGGGAAGGCGTCGGTCTCGTTGCGCCGCAGCCGGTGCTTGATGATCAGGCAGCGATTCAGCGCCGGATTGCGGAACATCGGCCGCTCGGCCCAGTCCTCGCTCTCGCCGTGCTCGTCATAGACCTTGAGCAGGTTCAGCACGCGCGCGGTCGAGGCGGTCCGGCGCAGGTGTTCGAGATTGCGGATGGCGCGATCGGTCATGGCGGCCACCCTGCCAGCCAAAAATGACCAACGGCTTAGTTTGGCGCAGGTCAAAAAAACGGGCCGCTTCCTGAAGGAGGCGGCCCGGTCAGTCGGGGAGGAAACTGAAAAGGGATCAGAAGGTCGTCGTCACCGACAGCCACAGACGACGCGGCTCCTGGTTGTTGGCGTATTCCGGCGAATAGGCGACGGGCGTCCCGTAGGGGGCCAGGCGGACGAAGTCCTTGTCGAACAGGTTGTAGATCGCCGCATTGACGGTCACGCGGTCGTTGACCTCGTACGAGCCGCCGATGTGGAACAGCTCATAGGCCTTGAAGTCGCCCAGGGCGTCGCGAGCGGCGCCCGCGCCGCGCCAGCGCTCCGAGCGGTACTCCCCGCGCACCCAGGTCGACAGGCGGTCGGTGGCCTGCCAGCGCAACTGGGCGTTGACCATGTGCTCGGGCGTGTCGGTCAGGGGCTGGCCGGCCTGCGAACCGGTCTTCTGCTCGCTGTCGGTGTAGGTGTAGTTGCCGTGCAGGCTCCAGGCCTCGGCGAAGCGCCAGCGGGCGGCGAGCTCCAGACCCTGGGTCGTGGCCTCGTCGATGTTCACGCTCTGGCCGAACTCGGGAATGGCCGACCAGAAACCGACGTCGACGCAACCCGTCTTGGAGTAGTCGCCGGCGTCATACTGGGCCTGGGTCAGGCCGAAGGTGCAGTTGGCGACCGGCTGGCCCGAGGCGATCTTGTCCTCGAAGTCGTTGCGGAAGACGGTGGCGTTGGCGCGGAAGGTCGAGCCGTTGTCGAAATAGACGCCGAACTCATAGGCCACGCTGGTTTCCGGGGTCAGGCCGGGGCTGCCGATCAGCGGCAGGGCGCCCTGGCGGCCGAAGCCGTTGATGCCGGGGGTCAGCTGTTCCAGGCGCGGGGTCTTGTAGCCGCCGCTGACGCCGCCCTTCAGGGTCCATTGCTCATTGGCGTTCCAGACCAGATAGGCGCGCGGGCTGACGTGGTCGCCGAAGCTGGAGTGGTCGTCGTAACGAAGGCCGACGGTCAGGGCCAGATCGTCGCGCAGCCGCCATTCGTCCTCGGCGAACAGGGCCCACTGCTCGAAGGTGAAGTTGCCGGCCGCCACGCCGTCGGTCATTTCAGCGTCCATATACTGGCCGCCGACGGTGAAGGTGTGGTTGCGCCACTGGCTGTTCAGCTTGGTGTCGAACAGGGTGGTCGTGGTCTCCAGGGTGCGGTCATCGCCGGCGCCGGGAACGCCGCGCGGGATCAGGCGGCCCAGCGTTTCGGTCTTGTTGTGCGACAGGGTCGATTCCAGCGTGCCGAAGCTGAGGCGCCAATTGTGCGCCAGCAGGTACTGTTCGCGGTTGAACTCCAGGAAGTCCTTGTAGCCGCCGGCGACGGTGTTGGTGCCCATCTGGCCCTTGGCGTTGTCGTACCACTGGCTGGCGGCGTCGATGTCCAGCCACAGGTCGTGGTCGGTGTTCGGCGTCAGGCTGAGGCGGGCGCCCAGGGTCCAGATCTCATAGGCGGTGGCGCTGCGGCCGAAACCGGTGACGTCGACCTCATCGCCGTTCACGTCGCGGTATTTCAGGTCCGACTGCTCGCGTTCGGACCACGAGCCGCGCAGCGCCAGGCCCAGGCGGTCGGCGATCAGCGGACCCGAGGCGTAGCCGTTGATCCCCCAGAAGTCGCCGAACTCGTCATCGCCTTGCAGCGTGTAGTTGGCCGAGGCGGAGCCGGTCCAGGCGTCGCCCACCTTGCGGGTGATGATGTTGACCACCCCGCCCATCGCGTCCGAGCCGTAGAGGGTGGCGACCGGGCCGCGCACCACCTCGACCCGTTCAATGGCCGAGACCGGCGGCAGGAAGCTGGTCGAGGTCTCGCCGAAGCCGTTGGGCGTGACGCTGCCGGCCGTGTTCTGGCGGCGTCCGTCGATCAGGATCAGGGTGTAGTCCGAGCCCATGCCGCGGATGTTGATGGTCTGACCGCCGGTCTTGCCGACGCCCGAACCGGTGTCGACGCCCTCGATGTTGTTCAGGATCTCGGCGATCGAGGTGGCGCGGATCTCTTCGATCTCCTCGCGCGGCAGGACGCTGATCGAGGCGGGCGCCTGGGTGATCTTCTGCTCGAAGCCCGAGGCGGTGACGACCACGTCGGCCACCTGGTGGCTCTGCTCCAGGACGTCAGCAGCCTCGTCGGCCAGGGCGGGCGCCGCGGCCCCGACGGTCATCAGGGCGGTGGCGGCCAGCAGGGACGAGCGGCGGGACGTGCGGAAGCAGGACATGGGAGCGGGGCCTTTGGAAATGAGAACGCCTCTCAACAGCGTTCGCATTCTCAGCGCAATGGGGGTGTGCGAATAGGTCGCATTTGCGCCGCGCTTCCGACACGTCTGGCGCGGAAATGCGGTCGGGCCTAAGAAGCGGGCATGGACATCATCGACATCCTGATCCTCATCGCCGTGGCCGCCGTCGCCGTCACCCTGGGCCTGGGCCTCTACAATCTGAAGCGCGGGGGCGAGGGGGCCAGCGTCCGGTCCAACAAGCTGATGCGGTTGCGTGTCGCCTTGCAGGCGGTGGCGGTGCTGCTGCTGATGATCGGCATGTGGCTGAAGCGCACCCACGCGGGCTGAGGTCGGACAGGAACAGGGGAGGGCGCGCCATGGTGACGCTGAACAAGATCTACACCCGCACCGGCGACGCCGGTCAGACGCGGCTGGCGTCGGGCGCGCCCGTGTCCAAGACCGATGCGCGGGTCGAGGCCTATGGGACGGTGGACGAGCTGAACGCCGTCATCGGCGTGGCGCGCCTGAACAGCGGCCAGAACGATCGCATCGACGCCATGCTGGGCCGCATCCAGAACGAGCTGTTCGACCTGGGCGCCGACCTGGCCACGCCGATGGAGCCGGCGCCCAAGTGGGAGGCCCTGCGCATCATCGCCTCCCAGGTCGAGCGGCTAGAGAACGAGATCGACTGGATGAACGACTGCCTCAAGCCGCTGGACAGCTTCATCCTGTCGGGCGGCTCGCCCCTGTCGGCGCATCTGCATCTGGCGCGCACGGTCTGCCGCCGGGCGGAACGGGACGCGGTGCGCCTGGTCGAATCGGGCGAGGCGGTGAACCCGGACGCCGTCCGCTATCTCAACCGCCTGTCGGACCTGTTGTTCGTCGCCGCGCGGCGCGCCAACGCCAATGGGGCCGGCGACGTCCTGTGGCGCCCCGGCGCGACGCGCTGAGGCGAAGGCCTTATTGAGACTGCAGCGCCTGGACCCGCTTGCGCTCGGCCTCGGTGGCGGCGGCGCGGGCGCGCTTGTCGGCGGCGATCTCATCTTCCAGCTTCACCAGGTCGCGGTTGCCCTCGGCCGAGGCCTCGGCGCGCGACATGCCTTCGGGGCGTTTGGTGATGTCGGGAATATAGATGGGCACGCCGCATTCGCGCGTCTCCATCGAATACCAGTGCCCCTTGGCCGCGCAGCGCTCGCCCGGATCGACCCAGAAACGCTGGAGGACGAACACGCCCGCCAGGGTCACGGCGAACAGGGCGAAGAAGATAATGCTGAGGCGACGGATCGTCAGAAAGCGTTTCATGCGGGGTCTCATAACCGAAAATTGGCCGCTGGACACGAACACAGTTCACGTAGCGTTACGTTGACAGGCCGGTTTCGTCGGTCCAATCCCTCGGCCGACATTTCGACGACCAAGTGGATAGGCTCATGAAGGTACTCGTCCCGGTGAAACGGGTGATCGACTCCAACGTCAAGGCGCGCGTCAAGGCGGACCAGACCGGCGTCGACCTCGCCAACGTCAAGATGAGCATGAACCCCTTCGACGAAATCGCCGTCGAAGAGGCCGTGCGCCTGAAGGAAGGCAAGGAACACCATGCCGCAGGCACGGCGACGGAAATCGTCGTCGTCTCCATCGGCGTGACCCAGGCCCAGGAAACCATCCGCACGGCCCTGGCCATGGGCGCCGATCGCGGCGTCCTGGTGCAGTCGGACACGGACCTGGAGCCGCTGGCCGTCGCCAAGGTGCTGAAGGCCGTGGTGGACGAGGAGAAGCCGGACCTGGTGCTGCTGGGCAAGCAGTCGATCGACGGCGACAACAATGCGGTCGGCCAGATGCTGGCGGCCCTGCTGGACTGGCCGCAGGCCACCTTCGCCGGCAGGCTGGCGATCGAAGGCGGCAAGGCGGTCGTCACCCGTGAAGTCGACGGCGGTCTGCAGACAGTCTCGGCCGAACTGCCCGCCGTGGTCTCGGTCGACCTGCGCCTGAACACGCCGCGCTATGCGTCGCTGCCGAACATCATGAAGGCCAAGAAGAAGGAGATCGCCATCAAGGCGGTCGCCGACTACGGCGTCGATACGGCCGACCGCCTCAAGGTGCTGAAGGTGACGGAGCCGCCGAAGCGTTCGGCGGGCGTCAAGGTCGCCGATGCGGCCGAACTGGTTTCCAAGCTCAAGTCCGCGGGGGTGCTGTAATGGCCGTTCTCGTCATCGCCGACCACGACGGCTCGGCCGTTCGCGACACCACCAACAAGACCGTGACGGCCGCCCTGGCGCTGTCGTCCGACGTGGACGTTCTGGTCCTGGGCAAGGGCGCGCAAGGCGTGGCTGACGCCGCCGCCAGGATCGCGGGCGTGCGTAAGGTGCTGCTGGCCGAAGGCGACGCCGTCGCCCACGGCCTGGCCGAGGCCGTCGAGGCCACCGTCCTGCCGTTGGCCGCCAACTACGACGCCATCCTGACTCCGGCCAACACCGACGGTAAGAACTTCGCCCCGCGTATCGCGGCCAAGCTGGACACGGCGCCGATCTCGGACATCGTCGAGGTCGTCTCGGCCGATACCTTCGTGCGCCCGATTTATGCGGGCAACGCGCTGGAAACGGTGCAGTCGGCCGACGCCAAGAAGGTCATCACCGTGCGCCCGACGGCCTTCGCCGCCGCCGCCGAAGGCGGTTCGGCCTCTGTCGAGAGCGTCGCCGCCGGCGAGGCGCCCAAGACCGCCTTCGTCTCCGAGGAAATGGTCAAGTCGGACCGCCCCGAACTGGGCGCCGCCAAGATCGTCGTCTCGGGCGGCCGCGCCCTGGGCTCGGCCGAAGAGTTCCACGCCGTCATGGACCCTCTGGCCGACAAGCTGGGCGCCGCTGTCGGCGCCTCGCGCGCGGCGGTCGACGCGGGCTACGCCCCCAACGACTATCAGGTCGGCCAGACCGGCAAGGTCGTGGCCCCGGCCCTCTACATCGCCATCGGCATCTCGGGCGCCATCCAGCACCTGGCCGGGATGAAGGACTCCAAGGTGATCGTCGCGATCAACAAGGACCCCGACGCCCCGATCTTCCAGGTCGCCGACTACGGCCTGGTCGCCGACTACAAGACCGCCGTGCCGGAGCTGATGGCCGCCCTGGGCTGATCGCTTCGCATGCTGAGTTAGAAGCGCGCCGGATGGGAAACCGTCCGGCGCGTTTTCTTTTATCGGCCTTCTACATCCGCTCATCCCGGCGGACGCCGGGATCCAGTAAGAGCTACGCGCTCAACCGTGGAAATCCCCCTAGGCTTCCTGCCCGGCGCCTGAAGCCAAAGCACTGGATCCCGGCGTCCGCCGGGATGAGCGGAGAGGGGTTGGCCAAAGCTGTGGATGGGGCCAAACACGTCCCATGACCGCCCGCATTCCCGTCAAGCTGACCCCGCGCGCCGCCGCCGATCGCATCGACGGCTGGGACGTCGACCCGGACGGCCGTCCGGTGCTGAAGGTCCGCGTTCGCGCCCAGCCGGTCGAGGGCGAGGCAAACGCCGCCCTGACCGCCTTCCTGGCCAAGTCGCTGGGCGTGCCCAAGCGCGACGTGACCCTGGCGCGCGGCGGCCAGTCGCGTCTGAAGATGATCGAGGTCGACGGCCTGACCGACGCGGAGGTCCGCGCGCGCCTGCCCGCCGACTGAGCGCACGACTGACTTTGCCGCGAGCGCGGCTTTTAGAGCTTTACCCTGACGGAAACACGGGATTGTATACGCGCCGTTGTCTGCCCGCAGTTCGCGGGCGCGAGGGGGCTCGCCCATGTTGTTCAGTCGCCTGCGGGGGCCAAGCCTCGCTGTTCTCACCTGCGCGCTCGGCGCGCTCAGCCTCTCGGCCTGCGCCACGACCGGCGACGCCGCGCCCAAGACCGAGACGGCCTCCGCCTCTTCGTCCAGGGATCGGATGATGGCGCCCGGCCTGGACGGCTGGGCCAACACCGACCCCTATCCCTCGACCTATCGCGGCCTGCCGCGCCAGAACATGGCCATCGTCGGCGCCACGGTGCTGACCGGCGCGGGCCAGAAGATCGAGGGCGGCGTCGTCGTCGTCACTGACGGCCGCATCGCCGCCGTCGGCGGCGCGGACACCCCGGTCCCGGCGGGTCACCAGGTAGTGGACGCGCGCGGCCGCTTCGTCACGCCCGGCATCATCGACATTCACAGCCACCTGGGCGTCTATCCCTCGCCCGGCGTGCAGGGGATGAGCGACGGCAACGAAGCCACCAACCCCAACACCGCCCAGGTCTGGTCCGAGCACTCCATCTGGCCCCAGGATCCCGGCTTCAACACCGCCCGCGCGGGCGGGGTGACGACGATGCAGATCCTGCCCGGTTCGGCCAACCTGTTCGGCGGCCGCGGCGTGACCCTGCGCAATGTGCCGTCGGTCACCATGCAGGGGATGAAGTTCCCTAACGCCCCCTACGGCCTGAAGATGGCCTGCGGCGAGAACCCGTCGCGCGTCTACGGCTCGCGCAACCAGTCGCCGGCCACCGGCATGGGCAATGTCGCGGGCTATCGCGCCGGCTTCATCGCCGCGCGCGACTACAAGGCCAAGTGGGACAAGTGGCGCGAGGACGGTCAGGGAACGCCCCCGACCCGCAATCTGCAGCTTGAGACCCTGGCGGGCGTGCTGGACGGTTCGATCCTGATCCAGAACCATTGCTATCGCGCCGACGAAATGGCGGTGATGCTCGATGTGGCCAAGGAGTTCGGCTACAAGGTCACCACCTTCCACCACGCGGTCGAGGCCTACAAGATCGCGCCCCTGCTGGCCCGTGAAGGCGTCTGCGCCGCCATGTGGACCGGCTGGTGGGGCTTCAAGATGGAGGCCCTGGACGGCATCGAGGAGAACGCCGCCCTGACCGACGCGCCCGAGGGCTCGTGCGCCGTCATCCACTCGGACGACGCCGAACTGATCCAGCGCTTGAACCAGGAAGCCGCCGCCGCCCTGTCGGCCGGTCGGCGCGCCGGGATGAACATCTCCGAAGAGCACGCCATCAGCTGGATCACGCTGAATGCGGCCAAGTCCATCGGCATCGACAAGGAAACCGGCTCGCTGGAGAGCGGCAAGCGCGCCGACGTGGTGATCTGGAGCGCCGATCCCTTCTCGATCTACGCCCGCGCCGATCAGGTCTTCATCGACGGCGGCCTGGCCTTCGATCGCCAGAACCCCGCCTTCCAGCCCGTGTCCGATTTCGAACTGGGCCAGCCCGGCTTCGGCCAGGCCGCCGCCGGCGTCGCCCAGGGAGCTCGCTGAACCATGCGTATCAAAACTCTCCTCGCGGGCGCTGTCGCGGCCATCGCCCTGACCGGCCCCGCCCTGGCGCAGGACGTCGCCATCACCGGCGGCCAGGTGCTGACCGGAACCTCGGTGATCGAGAACGGCACCGTCGTCATCCGTAACGGCAAGGTCGTTTCGGTCGGAACCGGCGGCGCGCCGGCCGGTCTGCGCGTCATCGACGCGCGCGGCAAGATCGTCACGCCGGGCTTCGTCGCCGTGGATTCCGGCTTGGCCGGGACCGAGGTCGGCTCGGTGCGGGGCTCCAACGACCTGTCGAACCGCGCCAACACCCTGACGGCGGCCTTCGACCTGTCCTATGGGCTGGACCCCTGGTCCTTCACCCTGCCGACGGCGCGGCTGGGTGGCGTCACGCGCGCCGTCGTCACGCCGCAGCACGGCGGCTCGGGCGGCGGTCACAGCCACGACGATTCCGACTTCGCCGGCGCCGGCGCGGGCGGCTTCCAGACGCCGGGCCTGTTCGCGGGCCAGGCGGCGGTCATCAAGCTGGGCGGCGCCGACATCCTGGTGAAGCCGCGCGTGGCCATGGTCGCGCCCTTCGGCGAGGCCGGCAAGGCGGTGGCGGGCGGCGCGCGCGGCGCCGAGTTCGTCCTGTTCAAGGAGACCCTGGCCGAGGTTCGGACCTACGCCCGCAACAAGGCCGCCTATGACCGGGCGGCGCTTCGCGACCTATCCCTGTCGCGGGCCGATCTGGAAGCCCTGATCCCGGTGGCCGAGGGGCGCATGCCGCTGATCGTCACCGTCAACCGGGCGGCGGACATCCAGCAGGTGCTGCGCCTGGCGCGCGAGGAAGGGGTCAAGATCATCCTCGACGGCGCCGCCGAAGGCTGGCTGGTGGCCGATGAGATCGCGGCGGCGAACGTGCCGGTCCTGCTGCACCCGATCACCAACCTGCCCTCGAACTTCGAGATGCGGGCGGCGCGGATGCAGAACGCGGCGGCGCTGAACGCGGCCGGCGTCGTCATCGCCATCAAGGGCAACGAGGGCTCGGCCCACCGCGCCCGCGACATCCGCTACAACGCGGGCAACGCCGTGTCGCACGGCCTGCCGTTCGCGGCGGCCATCCAGGCGATCACGGTCAACCCGGCGCGCATCTTCGGCTTCGACGGCCAGTTCGGCGAGCTGAAGGCCGGGGCCGCGGGCGACGTCGTGGTCTGGTCCGGCGATCCGCTGGAGCCGCTGAGCCAGCCCTCGGCCGTGCTGATCGACGGGGTGGAGCAGCCGCTGCAGGCCCGCAACCTGCTGCTGCGCGACCGCTACCGCACCGGCGGCGAAGGGGCGATGCCGCCCGCCTACGGCAACTGAGGTTCACGGCCTGAAGACGGAAGGGCGCTGCGGGAGACCGCAGCGCCCTTTTTCATTGCTCCCGACTCCCGCTCATCCCGGCGTCCGCCGGGATGAGCGGGGTATATAAGCGCGCGCGCTACTGCGCCGTCAGCCCGCCGTCGATCTTGAACTCGGCGCCGGTCACGAACTTCGACTCGTCCGACGCCAGATACAGCACGCAATAGGCCACATCGTCCGGCTCGCCGATGCGCTTCAGCGGAATGCCGCGCGCCAGTTTCTCGTGCGCGCTCGCCTCGTCCCCGCCCGCCATGGCGACGAAGGGATCGAGGATCGGCGTCTTGATGAAGACCGGGTGCACCGAGTTGGCGCGCACGTTCCAGCCCGCCTTGGCCGCCTCCAGCGCCACCGTCTTGGTGTAGAGCCAGACCGCCGCCTTGGTGGCGTTGTAGGCGCCCATGCCCGGCGCCGCCGCCAGTCCCGCGATGGATGAGATGTTGACGATCGACCCCGCGCCCGAGGCCCTGAGCGGCGCCATGGCGTGCTTGCAGCCCAGCATGACGGATTCCAGATTGATCGCCTGAACCTTGCGCCAGTTCTCCAGCGTGTCCTGCTCGGCCCACAAAAGCTGGCCGCCGATTCCGGCGTTGTTCACCAGGATGCTGAGGCCGCCCATATCCTCGACCGCCGCGCCGACGACGCGGACCCAGTCGTCCTCGCGCGTGACGTCGTGCTCATAGGCGAAGGCCGTGCCGGGGTGGTCGGCGTTGATCGCCTCGGCCAGGGCGCGGACGCCGTTCAGGTCCAGATCGCTGAGCGCGACCCTGGCGCCCTCGCGGACCAGCATCCGGGCCATGGCCTGGCCCAGCCCCCCGGCGGCGCCGGTGATCAGGGCCGCCTTGCCCGCGACGCGCCCGCCCGTCACTCGACCAGACCCTTGACCGCCGCGTCGATGAAGCGTGCCATCGCCACGTCGCGCTCGGTCACCCCGTCGGCGTCATGGGTGGTCAGCAGCACCTCGACGCGGTTGTAGACGTTCGACCACTCCGGATGATGGTCGACCTTGTCGGCCAGCAGAGCGACGCGGGTCATGAAGCCGAAGGCGGCGTTGAAATCGGCGAAGCGCAGGGTGCGCGCGATGGCCGGGCGCGGATCGTCGGCGCGGCGCCAGTCGGGCAGGCCCGCCAGAACTTCGGTCACGTCGAGGGCGGCGGTCATGGGCGTCTCCTTATGCTTTCGTCAGGCGTATCGCGGCCCCCGAGGCGCGACAAGCCGCCAGCCTGCGTCAGATGCGACGCTTCCCCGGATGACGGCGGCGACGGGAGGCGTTACACCCCCATCCATGACCCAGGCCGATCCCTCCTCCGACGCTTCCGGCAAGACCTCCTCCTTCGGCTTCCGCGACGTGGACGCGAAGGAAAAGGTGCAGATGGTGCGCGGCGTGTTCAACTCCGTCGCCTCCAACTACGACCTGATGAACGACCTGATGAGCGCGGGCGTCCACCGCATCTGGAAGGACGCCACGGCGGCCAAGCTGAACGTCCGGCCGGGCGAGGTGGTGCTGGACATGGCCGGGGGCACCGGCGACATGGCCCGCCGCTATTCCAAGATGGCCCGCGCGGCCCAGGACCGGCGCGGCGGCGAGGACGCCACCGTCATCGTCATGGACTACAACGCCGAGATGATCCTGAACGGCGTGGCCAAGGGCGGCGAGCCCGAGATGGCCTGGGGCGTCGGCGACGCCATGAACCTGCCGCTGCCGGACGCCTGCCTGGACGCCTATTCGATCAGCTTCGGCATCCGCAACGTGGCCGACATTCCGCAGGCGCTGCGCGAGGCGCGCCGCGCGCTGAAGCCGGGCGGCCGCTTCATCTGCCTGGAGTTCTCGCGCCCCACCACCGGCGCATTGAGGAAGGCCTATGACGCCTGGTCCTTCCACGCCATTCCGCGCATCGGTCAGTTGGTCGCCAAGGACCGTGATTCCTACCAGTATCTGGTCGAGAGCATCCGCCGCTTCCCGGATCAGCAGACCTTCAAGCGGATGATCGAGGAGGCGGGCTTCAGCCGCGTCAGCGTCACCAATCTGTCGGGCGGCATCGCCGCCATCCACCACGGGTGGGCGATCTGAGCCGGCTGACCTTCAACGCCCCGCCGCCGACGCCTGAGGCCCAGCCGGTGCGCCATCCGGTGGGCGCGGCCTTTCGCATGGTGCGCTGGGGCTGGGTGCTGGCGCGCCACGACGCCCTGATCCCGCGCGAGGCCAACCCCCTGCTGCCCGCCTGGGGCCGCCCCTTCGCCCGTCTGATCCAGCTGTTCGCCAGCCGCAGGCACCGCGCCGGGCGACCGGGGCAGCGCGTCGGCGAGGCCTTCGAGCATCTCGGCCCCGTCGCCATCAAGCTGGGCCAGGTGCTGGCCACCCGCGCCGACATCTTCGGCCTGCAGTTCGCCCAGGATCTGGGGCGTCTGAAGGACAAGCTGCCGCCCTTCCCGCTGGAGGAGGCCAAGCGCGAGATCGAACGCTCGCTGGGCCGTCCGGCCGAGAGCCTGTTCATCGATCTGACCGAACCGATGGGCGCCGCTTCGCTCGCGCAGGCGCATCCGGCCTGGCTGGCCGACGGGCGCAAGGTGGCGGTCAAGGTGCTGCGCCCCGGCGTCGAACGCCGCGTGGCTCAGGGGCTGGACGCCATGCGGCTGGGGGCCAAGCTGGTCGACCGCTTCGTCGAACCCGCCCGTCGGCTGGAGCCGCGCGCCTTCGTCGAGATCATCGCCCAGTCGCTGCAGCTTGAGCTGGACATGCGGCTGGAGGCGGCGGCCGCCTCCGAACTGGCCGAGGTCATGGCCAAGGACGGCTATATGTCCGCCCCCGCCGTCGTCTGGGACGGGGTGGGCAAGCGGGTGCTGACGCTGGAGTGGGCGCCGGGCCTGCCTATGACCGACCCGGCGCTGGTCGATCTGCCGGGCCTCGACAAGGACGCCCTGGCCGACAAGGTGGTGCGCGCCTTCCTGGTCCAGGCGCTGGATCACGGCGTCTTCCACGCCGATCTGCACGAGGGCAATCTGTTCGCCGACGCCCCCGCGCAGCTGACGGCCATCGACTTCGGCATCGTCGGGCGGCTGGGCCCGGCCGAGCGGCGCTACCTGGCAGAGATCCTGTGGGGCTTCATCAGCCGCGACTACGACCGCATCAGCCGCGTCCATTTCGAGGCCGGATACGTGCCGCCGCACCATTCGGTCGACACCTTCGCCCAGGCCCTGCGCGCGGTCGGCGAGCCGGTGATCGGCCGCCAGGCCAGCCAGGTGTCGATGGGCCGTCTGTTGGGCCAGCTGTTCGAGATCACGGCCCTGTTCGACATGCATATGCGCCCTGAACTGGTGCTGCTGCAGAAGACCATGGTCTCGGTCGAGGGGGTGGCGCGCCGCCTGAACCCCGATCACGATCTGTGGGAGGCCGCCAAGCCGGTGGTCGAGCGCTGGATCAAGCGCGAACTGGGACCGCAGGCCCAGATCAAGGAGACGGTCGAAGAGGCGCTGGTTACGCTGAAGGCCCTGTCGCGTCTCGTGCAGAACCCGCCGCCGTCTCAGACGTTGGTGATCGAGAAGGCCGGAACGCGGCCCTGGGTGGTCGCCGCCGTCACCGTTGCAGTCTGCGCGTCGGCGGCCGCCTTGGTGCTGACGCTTTGGCCGATGATCGTCGCCTGACGTTTCTTCGGAGCCTGCGTTTCATGAAGACCACTTCCTTCGTCGCCGTCCTGTCCGGCGTTCTTCTGCTGGCCGCCCCGGCGCTGGCCCAGACCACGGCTCCGAGCCGGGCGCCGAACCAGGGAGCGGCTGCGGCGACCCTGCCCGACGCCTTCGAGGGGGATGCGCCCGCCGCTTCGACGGCGCCCGCCTCGCCGCCGGTCGCCGGTCCCGCCGCCCAGGCGCCGGACATCGCCCGCTCGGAAGAGGCCCTGCGCCGGGTCATCGCCGCCTTCCAGGCCGATCAGATCGACTATTCGGTGTTCAGCACCGACATGGCCGAGCAGATCCGCGCCCAGTCCGGCGCGGTGGCGCCCCTGATCCAGCAGTTCGGCGCGCTGAAGACGATCGAGCATCGCGGCCAGCAGAGCGGCGCCGACATGTTCCGCGTGGTGTTCGAGAAGCAGGCCACCGACTGGGTCATCGCCTTCGACGACCAGGACCAGATCGCCGCCCTGCTGTTCCGCCCGGCCCAGGACTGAGGGCGCTCTGCGCACAGCCGTCCTCCCCCGTCCCTTCGCCGTCATCCTCGGGTTAAGCCCGAGGATGACGGAGGGTGTGGAAGGCTAATCCAGCGACGGCTTGCCGCGTCCGCTCTTGATCGAGGCGCGACTGGACTTGGCCTGCAGCCGACGCTCCTTCGACGCCCGCGTCGGCCGGGTCGGCACGCGATAGACCGGCTTGATCGAGGCTTCGGCCACCATGGCCTCCAGCCGCTCGACGGCGTCCGCCTTGTTGCGCTCCTGGGTGCGGAAGCGCATAGCGCTGATGACGATCACCCCGTCCAGCGTCAGGCGGCTGCCCGCCAGCTTCATCAGCCGCGCCTTCACCGGCTCGGTCAGGCTGGGCGAGTTCTTCACGTCGAACCGCATCTGCACGGCGGTTGAGACCTTGTTGACGTTCTGCCCGCCCGGTCCGCCGGCGCGGAAGAAGCGGAACTCGAGCTCGTCCTCGGGAATACGGCTCATGACGCGTCTCTGCGCGCCCGCACCACGGCGGCGTCCAGCGCCTGCAGGAAGCGTGAGCGATCGGCAGCGGAAAAGGGCGGCGGCCCGCTGGTCGGCACGCCCATGGAGCGCAGGTATTCGCCGATCATCCGCCCGGCCAAAGCTGACCCGATGGAGTCCGCCGTGAACGGCTGGCCGTTCGACTTCAGCGCCTGCGCGCCTGATTTCAGCACCCGGTCGGCCAGTGGAATGTCGGCGGTGATGACGATGTCGCCGCGCCGGGCGCGCTCGGCGATCCAGTCGTCGGCTGCGTCCGGCCCGGCGTCGACGACCACCTGTTCGATCAGCGGCTCGCGCGGCGTGTTGATCCAGGCGTTGGACACCACGAAGACCTTCAGCCCGCAGCGGCGCGCCACGCGATAGACCTCCTCCTTCACGGGGCAGGCGTCGGCGTCGATGTAGAGGGTGGTGGCCATGACAGGCTTATGGCCCGAGACGGGCGAGGGGAGAAGACGCGAGGCCTTCCCCCTGCCGTCATATCAGGCGACGCCGTCGCGGATGCGCTTCAGATCCGGCGCCAGGGCTTCGTCCCTCAGCATGGCGATGGCTTCCTCGACCGTGACGATGGTCTGGGCCTGGGAGCCGAAGCGGCGGATGGCGACCTTGCCTTCTTCGGCCTCCTTGCGGCCGACCACGGCGATGGCGGGCACCTTGGCGACCGAGTGCTCGCGGATCTTGTAGTTGATCTTCTCGTTGCGCAGGTCGATCTCGGTGCGCAGACCCGCCGCCCGGAACTTGGCCAGAACCTCTTCGGCGTAGCCGTCGGCGTCCGAGGTGATGGTCGCCACCACCGCCTGGGTCGGCGCCAGCCACAGCGGGAAGGCCCCGGCGTAGTTCTCGATCATGATGCCGATGAAGCGCTCGAACGAGCCCAGGATCGCGCGGTGCAGCATGACTGGGCGATGCTTCTGACCGTCCTCGGCGATGTAGGTCGCATCCAGACGCTCGGGCAGGACATAGTCCAGCTGGATCGTGCCGCAGGTCCATTCGCGGCCGATGGCGTCCTTGACGATGAAGTCCAGCTTGGGCGCGTAGAAGGCGCCGTCGCCTTCGGTGACGACCGGCTCGGTTCCGGCGGCGCGGGCGGCCTCCAGCATCTGGGCCTCGGCCTTGTCCCAGAATTCCTCGGTGCCGGCGCGCAGCTCGGGGCGGGTGCCCAGGCTGATGTATTTGGTCTCCATGCCGAGGTCGGCGTGGACCGAATAGGCCAGCTTGATGAACTCGGCCGTCTCCTCGACGATCTGGTCCTCGCGGCAGAAGATGTGGGCGTCGTCCTGGGTGAAGCCGCGCACACGCATCAGGCCGTGCAGCGAGCCCGACGGCTCATAGCGGTGACAGGCGCCGAACTCGGCCATGCGCAGCGGCAGTTCGCGATAGGAGCGCTGGCCCTGATCGAAGATCTGCACGTGGCCGGGGCAGTTCATCGGCTTGAGGCTGAGCGTCTCGCCCTCGACCGTCTCGCAGACGAACATATTGGCGCGGTACTTGTCCCAGTGGCCCGAGGCCTCCCAGAACTTGCGGTCCAGCACCTGCGGCGTCTTGACCTCGACATAGCCCGCGGCGTCCAGACGGCGGCGCATATAGGCCTCCAGCACGCGCCACAGCACCCAGCCCTTGGGGTGCCAGAAGACCATGCCCCGGCCCTCTTCCTGCATGTGGAAGAGCTCCATGGCGCGGCCCAGCTTGCGATGGTCGCGCTTCTCGGCCTCCTCGATGCGCAGCAGATAGGCGTCCAGATCCTCCTTGGTCGCCCATGCCGTGCCGTAGATGCGCTGAAGCTGGGCGCGGTTGGAATCGCCGCGCCAGTAGGCGCCCGCCAGCTTGGTCAGCTTGAAGGCCTTGCCCACGAACTTCGTCGTCGGGAAGTGCGGCCCCCGGCACAGGTCGGCCCATTCGCCCTGCTTGTAGACGGTGATCGTTTCCGTCTCGGGCAGGTCGCGGATCAGTTCGGCCTTATATTTCTCGCCGATCTTTTCGAAGTGGGCGATGGCTTCGTCGCGGTTCCAGACCTGGCGCTCCAGCGGCGCGCCCCGGTCGATGATCTCGGCCATCTTCTTCTCGATCTTGGGGAAGTCGTCGGTCGAGAAGGGCTCGTCGCGGGCGAAGTCGTAATAGAAGCCGTCCTCGATGGCCGGGCCGATCGTCACCTGGGTGCCCGGGAACAACTCCTGCACCGCCTGCGCCAGCACGTGGGCGGCGTCGTGACGGATGGTCTCCAGCGCCTCGGGGTCGTCGCGCATCAGCAGGCGGAAGTCGCCGTTCCCGTCGATGACGCGGTCCAGGTCGCGCTGCTCGCCGTTCCAGACGACCAGGGCCGCCTTCTTGGCCAGCGAGGGCGAGATGGCGGCGGCCACGTCACGGCCCGTCGAGCCGGCCGGATACTGACGCACGGCGCCGTCGGGGAATTTCAGTTCGATCATGACGGTCGTTCTTTTTCGGTCTTGGCGGGCGGAACGGGATCATAGCCCGAACCGCCGAAGGGATGGCATTTACAGAGGCGCCGCACGGTGAGCCATCCCCCCCGCACCGGACCGTGCCGGATCAGGGCGTCGCGCCCGTAATCCGAACAGGTCGGCATGAACCGGCACTGCTGGCCGATCAGGGGGGACAGCGTCAGCTTATAGCCCCGATGGGCCGCGCGGACGCTGCGTTCGTAGAGAGACATCGGTCCCTTCGCCGGGGGCTCTGTTTCGGGTTCGTCGCGCTTATCCCTCTTCACAGCAGGGGGATCAACCGACGCGCCGTTCAGGCCGCGCCGGCGAGACGAGTTCGCGTATCACTGTGGTGTTTGGCCAACGCCTGCTTCACGGCGTCCAGCGTCGCTTCCAGCGCCACCATGGTCGAGGCGTGGCGGGCGGGATAGTCGGCGACCTGCTTCAGAACGCGCAGACCCTCGAAGCGGCCCTCGGGACCGTCGCCGCCGGATTTCAGCATGGCCGACAGGGCGTCGCGCGCGGCCTCGATTTCCTGAACCGAGGCGCCGAGGATGTTCTCCCCGACCACGCCCGCCGCCGCCTGGCCCAGGGCGCAGGCCTTGACCGTCTGGGCGAAGCCGCCGACGCGGCCGTCGGCGTCCAGCACCACATCGACGATCGCCTTCGACCCGCACAGTTTGGCCACCCGCTCGGCCGAGCCTTCGGGCGCAGGCAGGCGCCCGCTGTGCGGCAGATTGGCCGCCAGCGACAGGATGCGCGCGCTGTAGAGATCGTCGATCACGGGATGAAGATAGGCGTTCACGGGCGGAAGGTGAAGAGACGCGTCGCGCCTTACCCGCCCTGCAACGACGACCACGTCCGCGCGGTCGGCGACGCTTCACCGAGCGCGGGGGCGACTGCCGCCGCGCTCTGCCCCGGCTGCATCCGCGCGGCCAGCCAGCGCAGGTTCTGGTCGGCGGCTTCCGGCGGCAGGTCGCGGCGCAGGATGGCTTCGGCTTCGGCGGTCTTGCCCTGCAGGCCCAGCGCCAGGGCCAGGTTCTGGCGCACCTGCAGCCCGGCGCCCGGCTGGGCCGCCGCGCGACGCAGCAGGATCTCGGCGGACGGCGCGTCGCCTTCGCCGATGCGGGCGATGGCGGCGTTGGTCAGGACGTCGGCGTTGTCGGGCGACAGGCGCAGGGCCTCGTTCCAGACCGCCTTGGCGTCGTCGGAGCGGCGCACCTGCTGATAGGCCACGCCCAGCAGCGACAGGGGGCGCCAGTCGCGCGGCGCCGCCGCCTTGGCCTGTTCCAGCGCGGCGATGCCGTAGAAGGCCTGCCCGCGCGCGATGTGGGCGCGCCCGACCTCCAGCATGGCCTCGACGTTGGCGGGCTGGACGACCAGCACGCCCTGCGCCGTCTCGGCCGCCTGATCGAACTGGCCCAGTTCGCGCAGGGCCTGAGACAGCTTGACCCCGGCGACCGGGTCCATCGGATTGAGCTGCTGCTCCTGGGTCCAGAAGACCGAGCGGCTGAGGGCGTCGGCGCGGTCATAGCCCGCGCGCGTTGCGGCGTCGGCAGGCGCCCGCGCTGCGGGCGCGGTCTGGCTGAGGGCCGGGGCGGCGAGGGCCAGAAGCGTCAGGCTGACGGTTGCGGCGAGGGCGGCGTTGCGCGACATGGAAGGGGTCCGTGGCGGTTCTGCCCCTAGGGTCGCGCCGACGGGTCAAGGTTTGGTTAATCGGCGTTAAGCGTCGGAAAGGTCGCCCTCATGTCCCCTCAGTCCGAACTGCTGATCGCCGCTTCTGAGACCGCGCGCCCGGTCCGCATCGTCAAGGCGGGCGCGGCGCTGGAGGGACGCATCGCCGCCTGGGCCGAGGCCAACGGCTTCACCGGCAAGGCGGGCCAGCTGCTGATCGTCCCCGACGCCGACGGCGCGCCGGAGCAGGCCCTGTTCGGCGCTGGCGAGGCCTTCGACCCCATGACGGCCCGCGGCCTGCCGACGCGGCTGCCTGCGGGCGATTGGCGGTTGGAGGGCGTCGAGGGCGAGGCGGCTCATTCGGCGGCTCATTTGGCGGCTCTGGCCTTTGCGCTGGGGGGCTATCTGTTCGACCGCTACAAGGCCCGGCCGGAGCGCGGCCGCGCCCGTCTGGTCGCGCCGGACGGCCTCGACCTGAAGGCGACGCTGAACATCGCCGCCGCCTGCGCCCTGACGCGCGAGATGGTCGACACCCCCGCCGCCGACATGGGGCCGCTGCAACTCGAAACCATCGCGCGCGAGATCGCCGAGGGCGCGGGCGCGAGCCTGACCGTCACGACCGGCGACGCCCTGCTGGAGGAGAACTATCCGGCGGTCCACGCCGTCGGCCGCGCCGCCGCACCGCACCGGGCGCCGCGGGTGCTGGAGATCGGCTGGAATCTGGACCAGGCGGACCTGCCGCTGGTCGCCCTGGTCGGCAAGGGGGTGGTGTTCGACACCGGCGGTCTGGACCTCAAGGGCGCCGCCGGGATGCGCAACATGAAGAAGGACATGGGCGGCGCCGCCCACGCCCTGGCCCTGGGCCGCCTGATCATGCAGGCCGGTCTGCCGGTGCGGCTGGTGGTGCTGGTCGCGGCGGTCGAGAACGCGGTGTCGGCCGACGCCTTCCGGCCGGGCGACATTCTGAACAGCCGCAAGGGCCTGACCATCGAGATCGGCAACACCGACGCCGAAGGGCGGTTGATCCTGGCCGACGTCCTGACGCGGGCGGGCGAGCACCAGCCGGACCTGACGCTGGACTTCGCCACCCTGACCGGAGCCGCCCGCATCGCCCTCGGCCCCGAACTGCCGCCGCTCTACACCGACGACGACGCCCTGGCCGAGGGCGTGCTGAACGCCGGTCGGGTCGTGGGCGACCCCCTGTGGCGGATGCCGCTGTGGGCAGGGTATCGCGCTTCTCTGGACAGCGAGATCGCCGACGTGCGCAACGATTCCGCCGCCTGGGCCCAGGCCGGGTCGGTGACGGCGGCCCTGTTCCTGCAGAAGTTCGCCCCGACGACCGGCAGTTGGGCGCACATGGACGTCTTCGCCTGGAATCCGCGCGCCCGTCCCGGCTGGCCCGAGGGCGGCGAAGCCCAGGCCATCCGCGGCTGCTTCCGCTACCTCAGCGAGAAATTTTCCAAATAGCCAAGGCTGTTAACGCCCCCTTCGGGATCGGCGCCTAGGGTAGGCGGCTCGAATTATCCGAGCCGTCGAGAGACCGCCGCTTGACCGATGTCCTGGCCCTGCTGCCGCCTGGCGCGCCCCTGATCCTTCGGGACGGGGACCGCGTGGTGCTGGCCGAACAGGCGCTGGAAGGCCTGATGCGGGCCGAGGCCTATCGCCGGACCGACCCCGCCCACTGCCGTCTGCCGGTCGCCGACATCGTCGCGGACGACGGTCAGCGCATCGACCAGCTGCTGTTCGGCGAGGCCTTCGACATTTTGGAACGCAGTCAGGACCGCGCCTGGGGCCGCGCCCGACGCGACGGCGTGGTCGGTTGGGTCTCGCTGGAGGCCCTGGCGTCCGGCGCGCCCCTGGCGACGCGCCGCGTCGCCTCCGTCTCTGCCGCCCTGCCGCTGAACGCCCTGATCGGCGACGATGCTCAGGGCGTGGCCGACAGCGACCTGCAATCCATCGGCGCGTTCGAACGCGACCTGGTCGCCGTGGCCGAGCGCCTGCTGGGCCGCCCGCACGCCCTGGGCGCCCGCTCCTCGCTGGAGATGGACTGCTCGGGCCTGGTGCAACAGGCTCTGCTGGCCTGCGGCCGGCCCGGCCCGCGCCGCGCCGCCGATCAGGCCGGTCTCGGCCGCGCCGTGTCGCGAGAGGACGCGCAGCGCGGCGACCTGGTGATCTGGCTGTCGTCGGCCGAAGGCGACTGGACCGGCCATTCGGCCCTGATGCTGGACGCCGAGCGCATCATCCACGCGACGGGCGCGCGCGGCGGCGTGGTGGTCGAGACCCTGGCCGAGGTCGAGGCCCGCCTGGCCGCCGACGGCTTCGCCTCCGCGCTCTTCCGCCGGGTCTGAGCCTCAACCTGATCCCTGAAACGAAGAAAGGCGGCCCGAGAGCCGCCTTTCCGTCGTCTGTCCTGTCCGTCGGCCCTCAGGCGTCCGGCGCCGGGTTCGTCGCCTGGGTCGCAGGCGCGTCGACGGCCGGGGCGTCAGCCGGAGCCGAACCGGCTTCGGTCGCGGC
The DNA here is from genome assembly GCF_037055245.1 of Brevundimonas olei. Lineage (GTDB taxonomy): Bacteria > Pseudomonadota > Alphaproteobacteria > Caulobacterales > Caulobacteraceae > Brevundimonas > Brevundimonas olei. Next base: position 3,286,794 of record NZ_CP146369.1, on the reverse strand, counting down.
GGCGCCTTCAGCGGCCGGGGCCTCGCCTTCGCCTTCGGCCGGAGCGGCGGCGCCGGGTTGGCGCGCGGGGTCCGGCGCCGGAATGGCGTAGCCGCCCGAGCCTTGCGAGCGCAGCCAGGCGATCAGGTTGATGCGGGTCTTCTCGTCGCGGATGCCGGCGAACGACATCTTGGTGCCCGGCACATAGCGGCCCGGCGCGTTGATGAAGTGGTCCAGCTCGTCGTAGTTCCAGGTCGGGGCCTCGGCCTTGTGCTTGGCCATGGCGTCCGAATAGGCGAAGCCCGCGCGGTGCATGGCGGGGCCGCCGACCACGCCGAACAGGTTCGGGCCGATGCCGTCGGCGCCGCCCGAGTTGACGGTGTGGCAGGCCTGGCAGCGCGCGAAGGCGGCCTCACCGGCGGCCAGGTCGGCGGTCGGCAGGACCGTGCCCCAGTCGATCGGCAGGACGGCTTCGGCCGCGCCTGCGGCCGCTTCATCCGGCGCGTCCACGAAATAGCCCATCTTTTCGGGCTGCTTGGTGTGGTAGACCATGCCCGAAACCTGCTGGACCACCAGGATCGCAAAGGCGGTGCCCAGGCACGCGCCCATAATCTTGTTCCACTTCAGATCGCCGCTCATTCCGCGTCGTCGCATCCCGTCTCTAGATGAGCCCCCCGACCGCGAAGCGGCGTTCAGGCGTATTCTTGCGTGGGCGTCTCTTACACGCTAGCGCGACCTTCGCAACCGGCCCGGACGTTTCCGGGTGTTTTCAAGGCGCTGGGCGACCATGAATCCGCTGATAATGATACCCGCTCGCATGGCGGCGACCCGTCTGCCCGGAAAACCCCTGGCGGACATCGGCGGCAAGCCGATGATCGTGCGCGCCTGGGAGCAGGCCATGGCCTCGGGTTTCCGCGTCGCCGTGGCGGCGGGCGACCCGGAGATCGTCGCGGCGGTGCAGGCGGCGGGCGGCGAGGCGGTGCTGACCGATCCCGACCTGCCCAGCGGCTCGGACCGCATCCTGGCGGCCGCCCAGGCGGTCGATCCCGACGGCGCCCATGAGGTGGTCATCAACATCCAGGGCGACATGCCCTTCGCCTCGCCGGACCTGGCCAGGGCCTGCGCCGAACTGCTGGCGCGCGAATCAGCCTGCGACATCGCCACCCTGGTCGCGGCCGAGGCGGATGTCTCGGACCGGACCAATCCCGATGTGGTCAAGGCGGTGCTGGCCCTGCCGGACGGCGGGACCAGCGGCCGCGCCCTCTACTTCACCCGTTCGACGCTGTACGGCGAGGGCCCGGTCTGGCGTCACGTCGGCATCTACGGCTACCGCCGCGAAGCCCTGGCCCGCTTCTGCGCCGCCCCGCCGTCGCCGCTGGAGAAGCGCGAAAAGCTGGAGCAGCTGCGCGCCCTGGAGATGGGGCTGCAGATCTGGGCCTCGGTGATCGGCGAAGCGCCGCTGTCGGTGGACAACCCGGCCGATCTGGAGGCCGCGCGGGCGCTGGCCTGAATATACGCTCCGTCACCCTCGGGCTTGTCCCGAGGGCCCCAGGGTGGAGCCAGTCACGGTCGTGGACGCATTGACGCCGTGCTCAAACGTTCAGACGTCTGCGGCACGCCCAACGATGGGCCCTCGGGACAAGCCCGAGGGTGACGTGGAAAAGGGGATCAGTCGTCGTCGCCCGTCTCGCCGTCGTCGGGGATGGCGGGCATCTCCACGGCCGGGGCCAGGGTGACGATCTCCTTGATCTCGGCGCCGGGAAAGGCCTGCATGATCGACACCACGAAGGGGTCCGCCTCGACCGCCGCGCGGCGGGCGGCGCGGGCCTTTTTCTCGACCTCGATCAGGGTCTCGCCGCCGCCCTGTCCGTTGGCGGCGATCAGCCAGGTGCGGCCGGTCCATTCCTTCAGCCGCCCGGCCAGACGCCGCGCCAGATCGTGGGGCGAGCCCTCGGCCGGTTCATAGGTGATGGCGCCGGGGCGGAAGCTGACGACGCGGACGTAGCGCTCCACGTCCATCTGCAGGGTGATCTCGCGCTTCTCGCCGATCAGGGCGACCACGGCCTCGAAGCTCTGCGGGTCGGGCAGGGCGGGCGCCGCCATCGGCCGCGCCGCCAGCATGGCCGAGGCCCCGCCGCCCCCGCCGCCTGAGCCGCCGCCGCGAGGGCCGCCCGCGCCGCCGCCGGGCACGCCGCCCGACTGGATCGCCTTCAGCGCCTCTTCCGGTCCGGGCAGGTCGGCGGCGTAGGCCAGCCGCACGATGGCCATCTCCACCGCATCGGCCGGATTGGGCGCGCGCCGCACCTCGTCCAGCGCCTTCAGCAGCATCTGCCACGTCCGCGACAGCGTCCCGGCCGAAATGGCCGCGCCCAGCGCCGCCAGCTTCTGCGCCTGATCGCCGGGCAGGCGGGTGGCGTTCGACCCCAGCATCTTGGCGACCGAGGCCGCGTGGCAATGCTCCAGCAGGTCGCCCGCCACCTGCACCGGGTCGGCGCCGTAGCCATACAGGGTGCGGAAGGTCGTCAGCGCCTCGGCCGTCTTGCCCGCCATCGTCTGCTCGAACAGGGCGATGGTCTGGGTGCGGTCGGCCAGACCCAGCATGTCGCGCACCGTGGCCGTCTCGACCACCGCGCCGCGCTCGGCCTGAACCAGCGCCTGATCCAGCAGCGACAGGCCGTCGCGCACCGAGCCTTCGGCCGCGCGCGAAATCAGCGCCAGGGCCTCCTGCTCGATCTTCATGCCTTCGCGTTCGGCGACGCGGCCCAGATGGCCGACCAGAATCTCCGGCTCGACCCGGCGCAGGTCGAAGCGCTGGCAGCGGCTGAGGATCGTCACCGGCACCTTGCGGATCTCGGTGGTGGCGAAAATGAATTTGGCGTGGGGCGGCGGCTCCTCCAGCGTCTTCAGCAGGGCGTTGAACGCCTGCGTCGACAGCATGTGGACCTCGTCCAGCACATAGACCTTGTAGCGGGCCTCGACCGGCGCGTAGCGGACGCTTTCCAGGATGTCGCGGATGTCGTTGACGCCGGTGTGCGACGCCGCGTCCATCTCCATGACGTCCATGTGCTGGCCCGCCATAATGGCGGCGTCGTGCCGCCCGGTGGGGCTCAGGGCCAGGGACGGCTTGTCGATGGTCTCGGTTTCGTTGTTGAGCGCGCGGGCCAGCAGGCGGGCGGTCGTCGTCTTGCCGACGCCCCGCACCCCGGTCAGCATGAAGGCGTGGGCGATCCGCCCCGTGGCGAAGGCGTTGGTCAGGGTGCGGACCATCGCTTCCTGACCGATCAGGTCCTCGAACGCGCGCGGCCGGTATTTGCGGGCCAGAACGGTGTAGGCCTCGCCCTCGGCGGGCGGGGCCTCGAAAGCCTTGGGAGCGGGCGCAGGCGCGGGCTCCGCCTTCGGTTCAGGCGCGGGTTCGGCCGCAGCAGCAGGCGCAGCGGACGGCGGCGGGGCGCCGAACATGTCGTCGGTGTTGGGGTCGCGCTCCTCGATTTCGGGCGCGTCTTCCTCCCACGGAGGACCATCGAGACTGTGATCGGCGTCGCTCATGGCCCTGTCTTAGCGCGAAGGGGCGCTGTCGCGCACCCCCTCGCGCCGCTGAGAGGTTCAGAGATCGGTGGGCAGTTGGCCGCCGTTGTCGCGGATCTTCTGGATCACCTGCTTGTGCAGCCAGATATTCATGCTGGCGCTGTCCGACTTGTCGCCGGTGTAGCCGAGTTCGTCGGCCAGCTCCTTGCGCTCGGCCAGCGAGGATTCCAGGCCGATCAGCTTCATCAGGTCGACGATGGAGGTGCGCCAGTTCAGCTTCTGCGCGCGCTGCTCGTTCATGAAGTCGAGGATGCCGGCGACGTCGACTTCGGCTGCGGGCTGGGGCGCGACAGCGGCTGCGGTGGGCGCGGGCGCCGGGGTGGGGGCCGCCGCTTCGGGCGCGGGGGCTGCGGGAGTCGCCGCCGGGGCTTCCTTCTTCCTGAAGACGCCGCCGAGAATCTTGCCGAGAATGCTCATTCGCCTGCTCCTGATGAGGGGATCGAAGCCCTTTCAGCGAATGAGGCGCGGCCCGGTTCCGTGAAGCTTGCACGACGGCTTCTCCCTTGCCGTCATCCTCGGGCTTGACCCGAGGATCCAGCCACCGCCGACGGCGGCTGGACAGGGCGATGCGCGCTCACACGTCTGGCGGACGCGGTTCTGGATCCTCGGGTCAAGCCCGAGGATGACGGCGGTGGGGGCGGGAGGCGGGAGGAGACGCCAACGCGCTCAAGCAGCGAGTGACCGCGTTGCGAGCGATAGCGCACAAAAAAAGCGCTCAAGTCGTGAGCGCCCGCGGCGCGAACATAGCGCCCTAAAAATAAGGTGGAGACCGCGACCCGAAGGGGAATTCGTTGTGGCTGCTGCCTTCCGGCCCTGACCAGGTTGGCGAAGCCTTCGCCCGCGATCTCCGAGAGGGGATATGACGGCGGACGGCGCGGGAATCAAGCCCTCCCCTGCGCGCGCTGTCGGGGCTATGAAGCGCCATGCCCTATCGCAACGCCTTTTCCGGCAATCCGCTCGACCGCTCCGGCGACCTTCGCAACGACGCCGCCTGGCTGGCCGAGCAGGAGGCCAACCCCGAAGCCCTGGCCATGATCCTGTGGGAGGGCCGCCCCTTGGTCGAAACCCATGAAGGGGCCGAGCGGCTGGTCTGGCTGTCGCTGGCCCACGCGCGCGACATGGCGCGCGACCGCGACGTCTTCCTGGGGCTGTGGAAGGGCGCGCCGGTCTTCGCCGCCGAATTCGAGGGCTCCATCGACCCGACCACCGGGCCGGCCGGGGGGCTGGGCCGTTTCGTCGAGATGCGCGAGGCGGCGGTGGTTCTACCCGAGACGGACGCCGCCATCGCCGCCACGGCCAAGAGCCTGTTCGACTGGCGGCGCCGCCACGGCTTCTGCGCCGCCTGCGGCAAGGCGTCGGACCAGGCCTCGGGCGGCTGGAAGCGCGTCTGCCCGGCGTGCGGGACGGAGCATTTCCCGCGCGTCGACCCCGTCGTCATCATGCTGCCGGTCTATAAGGGCGGGGCCGAGCCCGTGTGTCTGCTGGGCCGTCAGGCCGCCTGGCCGGTCGGTCGGATGTCGGCTCTGGCCGGCTTCATGGAGCCGGGCGAATCGATCGAGGAGGCCTGCGCCCGCGAGGTGATGGAGGAGGCGGGGCTGACGGTGTCGACCGTCGCCTACCACTCCAGCCAGCCCTGGCCCTTCCCCGGTCAGTTGATGATCGGCCTGATCGCCGAGGTCACGACCGACGAGGCCGCCCCCGACCAGACCGAGTTGGAGGCCGTCGCCTGGCTGACCCGCAGCGAGGCGCGGGCCGTTCTGGACGAGACCCACCCGACCATCCACGCCCCGCCGCCCTACGCCATCGCCAGGCGGCTGCTCGAGACCTGGGCTCGGGGCGAGGACTAGGCCCTCGGGACAAGCCCGAGGGCGCCGGCCTTATAGCGGCAGATCTTACAGGATCTGGGCCGCTTCCTCGAAGTCGAGGCGGGGCGAGCGGGGGAACAGGTTCTCGTCCGTGCCGTAGCCCAGGTTCATGATGAAGTTCGGCTCGACATTGCTGTCGGGGAAGAACTCGGCCTTCACCCCCGCGGCGTCAAAGCCCGACATCGGCCCCACGTCCAGACCCAGGGCGCGCGCGGCGATGGTCAGATAGCCGCCCTGCAGCGAGGCGTTGCGGAAGGCGGCCTCGCGGCGGCCCGCCTCTTCCGGGAACCAGTCGCGGGCGCCCGGCGCGTGCGGGAACAGCTTGGGCAGGGTTTCGTGGAAATCGACGTCCTGGGCGATGATCAGATTGACCGGCGCAGCCAGGGTCTTGGCGCGGTTGCCTTCGGCCATGTGCGTCGACAGCCGGGCCTTGGCCTCGGGCGAGGTGATGAAGACGAAGCGGGCCGGGGTCATGTTGACCGCCGTCGGGCCGAACTTGGTCAGGTCGTAGAGCTTGCGGATCAGGTCTTCGGACACGGGCCGGTCGCTCCAGCCGTTGCGCGTGCGCGCCTCGGTGAACAACTGGGCCAGAACGGCGTCGGAAACCGGAAGGTCGCGGGCGGAAAGGGCGTCAAAGGCCATCAGGGCTTCTCCAGAAAACTGATTGGTAACTTCAATGGTGGCTAATTAGTTTTGCGAGTCGTCGCCGTCAAGGGATCAGCAACCGATTTTGTGACGAATGTGCAGGGAGGCGAGCGCGACAGGCTTTCTTCGCCAGGGTCTGGAGCCGCGCGGCGCTTGGCCCTATCTAGGGCTCATGAAAGACCTCAACGCCCTGATGCAACAGGCCCAGGCGATGCAGCAGAAGCTGCAGGACGCCCAGGCGAAAATGGCCGAATCCACCGCCGAGGGCACCTCGGGCGGCGGCCTTGTGACCATCTCTCTGAAAGGCCCCGGCGAGATCACCTCGGTGAAGATCGACGACAGCCTGATGGCCCCCGGTGAGGGCGAGATCCTGGCCGACCTGATCGTCGCCGCCCACGCCGACGCCAAGCGCAAGCTGGACGAGGTCAACAACGCCCTGATGCGCGACGCCGCCGGACCGATGGCCGGGATGAACATCCCCGGAATGCCGAAACTCTTCTGATGGCCGCCTCCGCCGGGCCGGAAATCGAACGGCTCATCAGCCTGCTGGCCAAGCTGCCGGGCATGGGCCCGCGCTCGGCCCGGCGCGCGGCGCTCGCCCTGCTGAAGCGGCGCGAGCAACTGCTGGTCCCGCTGGCGGCCTCCTTGGCCGAGACGGCGGACAAGGTGGTCAACTGCTCGGTCTGCGGTTCGCCCGATACGCGCGACCCCTGCTCGGTCTGTGCGGACCAGACCCGCGACAACGCCCTGATCTGCGTGGTCGAGGAGGCCGGCGCCCTGTGGGCCATGGAGCGCTCGGGCGCCTTTCGCGGCAAGTATCACGTCCTGGGCGGCCTGTTGTCGGCGCTGGACGGCGTCGGCCCTGAACAACTTCGCATCGCCGAACTGATCGGCCGGGCGAAAGGCGGAGAGGCGAAGGAGGTGGTCCTGGCCCTGCCCGCCACCGTCGACGGCCAGACCACGGCCCACTACCTGGCCGAGCGCCTGTCGGCGGCGGGGGTGCAGGTCACCTCCCTCGCGCGCGGCGTCCCCGTCGGCGGCGAGTTGGATTGGCTGGACGACGGCACCATCATCCAGGCCCTGCGGGCGCGCCGCCCCGCCTAGCGAGCGTCTAGCGCCGCTTCTTCATGCGCCGCCGCATCACCCGGTCGCCCAGCGCCTCGGCGTATTTCAGGGTGAAGGCCAGGGCGGCGGGATTGCCGCGCCGGGGGCCGACCGAATCGGCCATCACCGCCCCGCGCTCGCCGATCGGCAGGGGCGCGCCCGTGGTGGTGTCCAGCGCGGTCTGGTGCTCGATCTCGGCGTTCAGCCGCGCGCCCATCAGGATCACCTGCACCGAGAACCACGTCCACAGCAGGAAGCCCATGGCCGCCGCCAGCGGGCCGTAGGAATCGGTGCGCACGAAGGTGGTCAGGAACCAGCTGAACAGGAAGGACACCAGCAGGCTCAGGCTGGCCGCGAACAGGGCTCCCGGCGTCAGCCAGCGCCAGCGCGCCCGCGATCGGCTCGGCCCCAGCCGATAGATCAGGGCCAGCGCCCCGACATAGCCGAAGAACAGCAGGGGCCAGCGCAGCGGCGCCAGATAGGCCCACTCGTCCTGCAGGCCGAACACCGCCAGAACCACCGGCACGCCCACCACCAGGGCCGAGCTCAGCAGCACCGCCGCCATGGCCGAGACGGTGAAGCCCATGCACATCAGGTTGTAGACGACGATGTTGCGCCGCTCGACCTCGTGATAGGCGAGATTCAGTCCGTAGAAGAGGGTCTTGACCCCCCCGTTGGCCGCCCACAGCGTCAGCAGCAGGGTCCAGACCAGGGTGAAGGTCAGCTGGCCGGTCGAATTGCCCGCCAGCCGCGTCATCTCCGTCCCCAGGAACTGGGCCACATTGGCGGGCAGCACCTCATAGAGGAAGCTCAGCTGCCCCCAGGCGTCGGCCGGATCGGCGAACAGGCCGTAGATGGTGACGAAGGCGCCCAGCGTCGGGAACAGGGCCAGCAGCATGAAGAAGGTCACGCCCCCGGCGACGAAGCCGACGCGGTCGCCGAAATAGCCCATGACCGTGCGCCACAGGATGTCGACCCAGCCCTTGTGCGGAATCTCCAGCGGGCGGCGCGCTAGTCGGCCCCGGCCGGGCTCGTCGGCGTCATAGTCCTCGGGCGTGGGATCGCGCGGGGGCAGGGGCTCGGGCCGCTCGGGCCGCAGCTCCAGGCCGAAGCGGTGGCCCTGGGTGTAGAGCAGGTGCGCCGCCGTCGCGCCCGTCGCCAGCCCGCCCGCGGCGGCGGCCAGATAGCGCAGCAGTCCGCCCGCCGCGCCGTGTGATCCCCGCGCAGCACGACGTTTCCCGGCGCGCGAGGCGCGATGACTGGACTGTGGCTTCATCCCCATTCGCCCTTCAACGGCCACGCTGTCGGGCCGTTCCGTCTTGAAATCATGCGTTACAGACCCCAATCACCGGGAATGTCCGATCAGAACACCCAACCGACCCTGCTGACCGCCTGGAAAGGCGCCCAGGCGCGCCTGAAGGCCGCCGGCATCGACAGCCCCTCCATCGACGCGCGCCTGATGCTTGAGGCGGCGACGGGGGCGGGCCGCGTCGATATCCTGAACGACCCCTACCGCGCGCTCAGTCCCGAGCAAACCCTGGCGCTGGACGCCATGGTGGACCGCCGCCTGCGCCGCGAGCCGGTGTCGCGCATCCTGGGACGCAAGGGCTTCTGGAAGATCATGCTGAACGTCACCCCCGACGTGCTCAGCCCGCGCCCGGACACCGAGACGGTGGTGGACGTCATCGTCCGCGCCTTCCCGCCGAACTCGACCTTCGAGATGGCCGACCTGGGCACGGGCTCGGGCGCCATCCTGCTGGCCGCCCTGGCCGAGCGGCGCGGCGCGCGCGGCGTCGGCACCGACATCTCGACCGAGGCCATCGCCGTGGCGCGCGAGAACGCGGCCAACCTGGACCTGAACAACCGCTGCACCTTCCTGCGCACCGACTGGGCGGCGGGCTTCGCCGACGCCAGCTTCGACCTGGTGGTGTCCAATCCGCCCTACATCCCGACCGGCGACATCGCCGGCCTGGACCCCGAGGTGCGCGAGCACGACCCGCACCTGGCGCTGGACGGCGGCCCGGACGGCCTGCAGCCCTATCGCGACCTGGCGCCCGAGATCGCCCGCATCCTGCGTCCCGAAGGCGTCTTCGCCGTCGAGATCGGCTGGGATCAGGGCCAGGCGGTCAAGGCTCTGTTCGAGGCGGCGGGCTTCACCGACGTCAAGGTGGTTCAGGATCTGTCGAACCGCGACCGCGTCGTCACCAACGGCCCGGACCCGCGCGTCGGACCCATCCCCGAGGTCGAAGGTCCCGTTCAATAAGTCTGCGGCGATAAAAACCCTTGGAAAGCGTCTCGCTGCGCGCTAAGTCCGTGGTGTTCCCCACTCAAACGCATCCTTTTCGGGCCGGTTCGCCTGAACAAGCGCGTCGGAGTTCAGTGACGGTCGCGCCCCTAAGACGGACGTGGCGGACCACGGGGAACGCACGGTTTTCCGAACAGATCGCACCGGGGATAGGCCCCGAACGAACGGAACGACGAACAGGGTCCCGCCCGTCTTCTTCGACGGCGGCCCGCACCAGCACGGTAAGCTCCGATGAGAGATTTCAAGGGCATGAAGCGTCAACGCGGACGCAACCGTAAGCCCGGCGGCGGCAATAACGCCAACGCGACCAATCCGAACCGTTCCTGGGACTCGCAAGGTCCCGAGAACATCAAGGTCCGGGGCAACGCCCAGACCGTCTATGAACGCTACATGCAGCTGGCGCGCGACGCCGCGGCCGCCGGCGACCGCGTTCTGGCCGAGAACTACACCCAGCACGCCGAACACTATTTCCGCGTCCTGCGCGCCCTTCAGCCGCAGCGCTCGGTCAGCGAGATCGCCCAGCGCGAACAGGCGGGCCAGGGCTTCGACATCGACTTCGAGGACGAGTCGGGCGCCCAGGCGGCGGCCATCATCGCCGCCCAACAGGCCGAGGAGCGCCGGGTCGAGGAAGAGGCTCGCCGTCAGGCCGAACGCGCCGAGCGCGAGGCCAACCGCGATCGCGAACCGCGCGAGCCCAGAGAAGCACGCGAACCGCGCGAACCGCGTGAAAACGGCGACGGCGACAACCGCGAGGGCGGCCGTCGCGAATCCCGCCGCGAGCGCTGGGAGCGCCGCCGCGAGGAGCGCAATCGCCGCTTCGAGAACGGCGAGTCCGACGACGCCTCCAGCGACGACGCCGCGACGGTCCAGGACGAGGGCCGTCCGTTCGGCGAGTCCGCTCCCGAAGCCGCCGCGCCTGCCGTCGCCGATCACGCAGCCGACGCGCCCTCGGCCGATGTCGCGCCCGACGCCGGCGATGAACCCGTCGCCAAGGCTCCGCGCACGCGTCGTCCGCGCGCCGCCGCCGCTGCTCCGGCCGCTGCGGATGAGCCCGCTGCGGCCCTGCCGGGCTTCCTGACTCGCCCCACGGCGATCGAAGACGCCGCGCCGAGCGACGAAACGCCCGCCCCGCGCACCCGCCGTCCGCGCCGCAAGGCCGAGGCGGTCGCCGACGACGAATAGGGCGTGATCGCAACCTAGACGGGTGCGTTCATATTAATGCAACCAGTTGCGCGTCACTCTCGAGCCATCGGGAGGACGTGTGATGGAATTCGTTCTACTGGCGGTCGCCCTCGGTCTGGCGACGGGGATCGCCGGCGTCAGGCTGTCGATCGGCGCCCACGGGCGCATAGGCGCGGCGCAGAGGCTGCATGACCGTCAGGCCGCCGTCGCCCGACGCCGCATCGTCGATCTGGAGGGCGCGGTGTGCGACGTCGAGGCGCGCCTGCTGCGGGCTCAGGCGGTCGAGTCCGCCGGCCGACGCACCCACGCCGCCCTGCTGAGCGCCGCCAGTCGCGAGATGCGCGGCCCCCTGGACGCCGTTCTCGGTTTCTCCGACCTGCTGCGGATCAACGCCGTCAACGACCCCCTCAGCCATCGCCAGGCCCAGGCCGTCGATCAGATTCGCGAGGCGGCGGTCCGGTTGCGGACCCTGGTCGAGGGCCTGACCGTCTTCGCCGGCGCCGCCTCTGCGGGTGCGGCGGCCTCCGAGCGTCTGGACCCTTTGCTGGTCGCGCGCCGCATCTGCCAGGCCCTGGCCGACCAGGCTCGGGCGGCGGGGGTCGACCTGCGCCCGCCGCCGTTCCAGGCCGGTCTGACCGTCCAGGCCGAGGCGCGCGCCCTCGACCAGGTGATGACCGGTCTGATCGGCAACGCCGTCCAGCACAACCGGCCGGGCGGGGCGGTCCTGATCGAGGGACGCCACGTCGACCACGAGGTCTGGATCACCGTGCGCGACACGGGGCCGGGCCTGTCGCCCGCCCGGATCAAGTCTCTGTTCGACCCCTTCGTCCCGCGCCGGCGGCCCGCCGCCTCGACCGACGGCGCGGGGGTCGGCCTGGCCGCCGCGCGTCGTCTGGCGGCCGCCATGAACGGCGATCTGGCGGTCGAGAGCCGCGAGGGCGAGGGGGCCGCCTTCACCCTGCGTCTGCCCGCTGCGCCGCCCTCCGAGCCGCAGGCCGCCCCTCATCCCCAGCTTCAGGCCGCCCCGCCCCTGCCGCGCCTGCCGAACGCCGTCCTGCTCTACATCGCCGAGGACCCGGCCGCCGTCGCCCTGATGCGTCGGCTGCTGCACGCCCTGGGTCCGATCCAGCTTCACGTCGCCGCCACCGCGCAGGAGGGGACGGATCTGGCGCGCGATCTGCAGCCCGACGCCGTGGTTCTCGACCTCGATCTGCACGGCGCCGAGGGGTTGTCCGTCAAGACCGCCCTGGCCGAGGAGCCCCTGACCCGCGACCTGCCCGTCCTGGCCTTGTCGGCGGCGGTCGACCCGGACTGGGTGGGCCGCGCCCAGGCGGCGGGCTTCGCCGAATACCTGACCAAGCCGGTCGCCCTATCCGAACTGGCGGGGGCCCTGGCGCGTCTTCTGACGCCCTCTTCCCCGCCCGAAACGGCGATGCGCGCCTGACGACCTCACGCGGTCGCGACGACGGGCGGGGTTGACGCCGCGCCTCATGGCGGCTTCCTAAGAGAAACGGGGCTTTCGATCCTCGTCGCGTGAGAAGACCGAGATGCCGCCTATGCCGAACCGACCTCTGACGCCCCTGTTCAAGGCCTGGGTCGGCCCGGCCCTGGCTGCGGCGGCCCTGGCGGCCTGCGCCACGACGCCGCCGCCTCCGCCGCCGCCCCCGGCGCCGCCGCCCGTTCCGCCGGCGCCCGAGGCGCCGGTCGGCGTCGTGCTGGACGACTGGCGCGGCGTCATCACCCCGGCCGACCGCGATCGTTACCAGCGCCGCGCCGCCGCCTGGACCCTGGCGCTGGAGCAGGCCCGGCGTCAGCCCGGCTCGGGCGACCTGACGGCCCTGGGCGCCTTGATCGATCCTGACGCCGGCCGTCCCGGCGTCGCCCCGCCGCCCGGCGCCTACCGCTGCCGCACCGTCAAGCTGGGGTCCCAGGGCGACGAGGGCGGCCTGGGCTATGTGGTCTACGGCTGGTTCGCCTGCCGCATCGAACAGACCCCGGCCGGGCTGAAGCTGGTCAAGCGCACGGGCTCCCAGCGTCCGGCGGGCCTGCTCTTCCCCGAGAACGACCGCGAGATGGTCTTCCTGGGCTCCATGGCCCTGGCGTCCGAACCGACCGCGCGCAGCTATGGCCAACGCCCGGAACGCGACATGGTCGGAGTGCTGGAGCGCGTCGGCGAGGCCCGCTGGCGCCTGGTCACGCCCTGGCCGGCGACGGAATCCAACCTCGATCTGCTGGAGCTGGTCCCCGCGACTCCCTCGCGCTGAACGGGCGCGCTGAACCGTCGCGGTTCCCGGCCGTTAGGAGGGGATGATGTTGGAGACTCCCATGCGCCTCGGACCCGCCTGCGCCGTCGTCATTCTCAGCGCCGCCGCCCTGACCGGCTGCGACCGCGCCGCCGCGCCCGATCGGCCGGCCTCGCCCGCGCCGGCCCCCGTCGAGCCGGCCCCTGAGGCTCCCGCGCCCGCGCCCGAGGCGCCGGCCGCGACCCCGTCTCCGGGCGAGCAGGGCGGGGGCGACGACTGGCGCGCGGTGGCCACGCCCGCCGACGCCAGCCTGCTGGGCCGTCTCGATCAGGCCTGGCGCCTGGCTCGGGCCGAGGCCGAGGAACGGGGCTTCGCCGATGAGGTGGAATCCCTCGGCGTCCTGGTCGACCCCAACGCCGGTCAGGCCGGCCGTCTTCAACCCCCGCCGGGCGACTACCGGTGCCGGACCATCAAGCTGGGCGCGCGCGATTCCGGCCAGGGCGGGTCAGGGGGGCTGGCCTACGTCGCCTATCCCGCCTTCCGCTGCCGCGTCGAACTGACGCCGGGCGGCGACCTGATCCTGGAGAAGACCACGGGCAGCCAGCGCACGCGCGGCCTGCTCTATCCCGACACCGACCGGCGCCTGGTCTACGTCGGCGCCCAGGCCTGGGGCGACGAGACCGGCTTCCCGGCCTACGGCGCCCGGGCCGAGCGCGACCAGCTGGGCGTGTTCGAGCGCATCGGACCCCAGCGCTGGCGCCTGGTCATTCCCTTCCCCAAGCAGGAATCCAAGCTCGACATTCTGGAGCTGACGCGCTGATCGCGGCTTGACCGGGCGGGGCCGCGCCCGTCACCCTGTGCGCTTTCCTCGCCTTAATTCGGGAGCACGCGCATGCGCGGCGTCGGCCTCACGCTCGGATCCATCATCGCCATCGCCGTCGTCCTGGCGGTCGTGCTGATCGGCTTCCCGACCTACAACGTCTATACCAAGCAGATGGCCGGGCGCGCCGCCTATGAGGAGGCGGTGCAGAACCGCCGCATCCGCGTGCTGGAGGCCCAGGCCGCCCTGGACGCCGCCAAGCTGACCGCCCAGGCCGAGATCGAGCGCGCCAAGGGCGCCAATGAGGCCAACCGCATCATGGCCGAGGCCCTGGGCGGCCCCGAGGCCTATCTGCGCTGGTCCTACATCAACATGCTGCAGGAGACGGCCGGCAAGGAAGGCCGCCAGACCATCTACATCCCCACCGAGGCCGGGATGCCGATCCTCGAGGCGGGGCGGCGCCCGGCGACCCGTTAGGTCGAAGGCGACGGAACCGGGTGCGCCGCTCAGGCCTTCTGTCGATCGCGAACGATTGAAGGAAGGGATGTTTCATGAAGTTGCGGCCGTCAGTACGGGGCCTGCCCGTTCTTCTCGGACTCATGATGCCGGCTCTGGCGGCGTGTGGTCAGGGCCAGGCCGAGAAGGCCGAGGACGCGGCGCCGCCGCCCGCAGCCGCCGCGCCTGAAACGGCGCCGTCCCCGACGGTCGCGGCGTCTCCGGTTCCTCCTCCTCCGGCGGCGGCGCTCCGCTCCTCGCCAGGCCCTCGAGGGTCGACCGTGGACCTGACGCGGGTCCAGGTCACGGGCTCCATCCTGACGGTGGAGCTGCGCTACACGCCGCCGCCTGGCGAAGCGGTCTCCCAGTGGTTCTTCAACATCAGCGACGTCAGCGTCATCGACGACGCCACCTCGCAGCGCTACGGCGTGTTGCAGGACGAGGAGAAGAAGTGGATGGCCGCGCCGCTCTCAGGCGGGCGGATCGGCGTCAGCACCGGGCGGGACAAGCCGGCGATCATCTGGTTCAAATTCCCTGCGCCGCCCGCCGACAGCGCCACCATCTCCCTGAACATGCCCGATGTCAGTCCGTTTGACGGCGTGCCGGTGCAGCGGTGAGGCGAGTGCGCGTCGCCGCCGCGGCGGCGGGGCTGGTCGCGGCTCTGGCCGCCTGTTCCGGCGAGCGGTCCGACGAGTCTGGCCCGTCGCCCGCCGCTGCGCCGACGCCCTCGCCGCAGGTCGAGACGAACCCCGTCACGCCGCCGACGGCGGGGACCGGCGCCCAGAACGGCGCCCTGGGCGGCGGCGCTCGCCTGACCGGTCAGGTCAGCGGCCTCACCGGCCGGATCAGCGGCTTCGCCATGCGCCAGACCGAGGCGCAGACCATTGTCGAACTGGCGTCGGACGTGCTGTTCGCCTTCGATTCCGCCCGGCTGACGGCGGAGGCGGAAGCGGCGCTGCGTCGCACGGCCGAACTGGCTGCTCAGGCGGGATCGGGCCGCATCACCGTGGTCGGCCATACCGATTCGGTCGGCGAGGACGCCTATAATCTCGCGCTTTCCACGCGACGGGCCGAGGCGGTGGCGCAGTGGCTCGCGGCGTCGGGCGGCGTCCCGGCGGATCGCCTGCACGCCGAGGGGCGCGGCGAGGCCGAACCCGCAGCGCCCAATGCGACGACCGACGGCCAGGACGACCCCGAGGGCCGCGCCAGGAACCGCCGCGTCGTGGTCGCCATTCCGCGCGCCTGAGCCGCCGCCTCAGACCCGCGTCAGCCGCAGGTCCTGATAGTCGTAGCTGAAGTCGATGTCGGGCGAGACGCCCTTGACCGTGGCCGTCGCAGGCTTGGCCGTGGCGATGCTGAAGGTGACGAAGGCGTCTTCCTCGCGCTTGTCGGGGAAGCGGGTGCGAAAGGTCTCGCCGTCGTAGGGCTCCAGCCAGCCCTGCAGCGCCGGGGTGTGGGTGAAGCGCAGCCACAGGCCGGACTTGCGGTTACGGCCGCGCCCCTCGGTCTTCGGCTCGATGACGATGTCGCCGTACCAGGGATCGCGCCAGGTTCCGGCGTAGGCCTCCAGCGGCAGGGACGGGGCCGCGCCCGCCGCCTGTTTGGCGTCGATCTCGACGGCGGCCTTCAGCGACTTCTCGATCCCCTCGGCCTCGCGCTTTTTCGAATCCGCGATCCAGTCGACGTCGACCTTGTTCATGGCGATGTCGGACAGGCCCGAGCGCAGGGCGCGCAGTAGGAAGCTCTCCTCGGCGTTGGTGAAGACGGAAAAGCCGATCTTGCGGCCGGGGATCAGCACCGTGGCTGAAATGCCGCCGGGCGAGCCGCCGCCGTGGGTCGCCAGCCGCTCGCCGCGATAGTCCTGCACCTGCAGCCCCATGGCGTAGGTCGAGGCCACGGCCCGGTTGGGCAGCTCCGCCGTCGGTCCGTTGGACGAGGAGACCACGATGTTGGGCTTGTACATCTCGCGCGCGGCGGCTTCGGAGAACAGGCGCGTCCCGTCGGCCAGCCTGCCTTCGTTCAGGCGCACGGCGATCCATTTGGCCCAGTCGGTCGCGCTGGCGCAGATGCCCCCGGCTGCCGCCGCCGAATCCCAGTTCCACACCTCGACGATGGATTCGGCGATCTGGGTCATCGGCCCCTGATAGCGCAGGGGCGGCCCGACGCGGCCGTGCGGCAGGGCGGACTTCGCCGGATCGGCCAGGCGGGCCAGGGGCACGCTCTCGCTCATGCCGACCTTGTCGAAGATGCGGGTCTGGACGAAGTCCTCCCACGACAGGCCGGATGCCTTTTCGATCACCGCGCCCGCGACCACGAACATCAGGTTGCAGTAGTCGTAGTCCTCGCGGAAGCCGTCCTCGATCGGCACGAAGGCGGCCTGGGCCAGCACCTGCGCGCGCGTCCGGTCGCTGTTGGGCCAGAACAGCAGGTCGCCGGCGCCCAGGCCGAAACCGGCGCGGTGGCTCAGCGTATCGCGCACGGTGATCTGCTGGCTCACCAACGGGTCCGACAGGGTGAAGCCCGGCAGATAGGTGCGGATCGGCTCGTCCCACTTCACCTTGCCTTCGTCGACCAGGATGGCCAGGCAGGCGGCGGTGACGTTCTTGGAGTTCGACGCGATGGCGAACAGGGTGTGTTCGTCGGCCGGTTCGGCCTTGCCCTGGCGGCGCACGCCGTAGCCCTTGGCCAGCACCGTCTTGCCGTCGCGGACCAGGGCCAGCGACACGGCGGGCTGCTCCGGCCAGGCGGCCATGCAGCGCTGCACCCAGGCGTCGGCGGCGGCGGCGATCTCCTCGTCGGAGCGCGTGTCGGCGCTGGTCTGGGCCCAGCCGGTCGCGGGCAAGGCCGCGCCCGTGGCGGCGACGGCGGAGGAAATCAACGCCGCGCGGCGCGACAGGCGGATGGACATCAAGGACGCTCCCGAAGACTGAACGGCGACGCTACCGCCGCCGCTTCGCCGGGCCAAGGGGCGTATGTGCGTTACGCATGACACTCGTCACCCTCGGGCTTGTCCCGAGGGCCCATCGCAGTGCCAGGTCCAACGACAAGGATTGATAAGCGAGGCATTAAAACAGCGCTCAGCTGCATTCGCTCCTACCATGGGCCCTCGGGACAAGCCCGAGGGTGACGGTGTGCGGGGACCGGTCTACGCCGCCAGCCGCCACCTTTGCAGGTGCTCCAGCACGTCCGCCACGATCTGGGCGCGGGTGAAGCCGGTCACGTCGCGCGGGCGCGTGCCGTCCCCGGTCACGGCGCTGAGCCGCCATTCCAGGGCGCGGCGGCTTTCGGGCGCCTCCAGCGCGGTCAGGGCCGGGCGAGGCCGCGACCGGGCGCCCAGCCGATACAGGAAGTCCCGCCCGTTGGCGTGCTCGACCCTCAGCCAGACGCCGTTGTCGTCGCCCTGGACCTCGCTGTTCTCCAGACCCTCGGCGGCCACCGCCGCGCGCACCTCTTCCAGCGCCGGGGCGCCGTGGCGGGCGATCTGGCGGTCGATGTCGCGGCGGCTGGCGGGGGCCAGGATGCGCTTGAGCTGTTCGCGCAAGGGCGCCGCCTCGGTCTCGACGGCCTCGCCCCTCAGGTCGGCGCCCATCTGCCGCGCCAGGCCGAAACAGGCCAGGATCATGATGACGGCGAAGGGCAGGGCCGCCACCAGGGTCGCCGCCTGCAGGGCGCCCAGCCCGCCCGCCAGCAGCAGCAGGGCCGCCGCCAGCCCCTGCAACACGCACCAGTAGATGCGCTGCCAGCGCGGCGTGTCTTCGACGCCGCCCGAGGCCAGTGTGTCGATCACCAGCGATCCTGAATCCGCCGAGGTGACGAAGAAGACCGCCACCAGGGCGATGGCCAGGGTCGAGGTGATCGCCGTCCCCGGCAGATACTCCAGAAAACGGAACAGGGCGGTCGACAGGTCCGCCTGAACGGCGTCCGAGATCGCGCCGGCGGCCGCGCCCAGATCCAGGCTCATGGCCGTATTGCCGAAGACCGTCATCCACAAAAAGGTGAAGCCCGACGGGACCAGCAGCACGCCGATCAGGAACTCCCGCACCGTGCGCCCGCGCGAGATGCGGGCGATGAACATGCCCACGAACGGCGACCAGGCGATCCACCAGGCCCAGTAGAACAACGTCCAGTCCGCCATCCAGGCGCGCGGCTCATAGGCGTAGAGGGTGAAGGTGCGGACGAAGAAATGATCCAGATAGAGGCCGAAATTCTGCACATAGGCCCGCAGCAGGAACAGCGTCGGCCCCGTGATCAGCACGAACAGCATCAGGCAGACGGCCAGCACCAGGTTCAGCTCCGACAGACGCCGAACCCCCTTGTCCACGCCCGACAGGACGGACAGGGTCGCCACGCCCATGACCACGACGATCAGGGCCACCTGCATGGTGACGCTGCTGGGCAGGCCGAAGACGTAGTTGAGGCCCGAGTTCATCTGGGCCACGCCCAGCCCCAGGGAGGTGGCGATGCCGAACAGGGTGCCGCAGATGGCGAAGATGTCGACCATGTCGCCGATCGGGCCGTTCACCCGCTTGCCCAGCAGGGGATAGAGGCTGGACCGCATGGTCAGGGGCAGGCCCTTCCGGTGCGCGAAATAGCCCAGGCTCAGCCCGACAACGGCGTAGATGGCCCAGGCGTGGACGCCCCAGTGGGTATAGGTGATGACCATGGCCTCGCGCGCGGCGTCGATGGTGCCGGGCTGGGCCTCGGGCGGGGCGATGTAGTGCTGCACCGGCTCGGCCACGGCGAAATACATCAGGCCGATGCCCATGCCCGCCGCGAACAGCATGGCCAGCCATGAGACATAGGGGAAGTCCGGCTCGGCGTCGTCCGGCCCCAGCTTCAGCCGCCCGGTCGGACCCACGGCCAGCACGGTCGCGAACAGCAGGAACCCGGCCACGGAGGCGACGTAGAACCAGCCGAAGGTCTCGATCACCCAGGCCTGGGCGCGTCCGAACAGCAGGCCGGACGTGGCGGGCGCCAGCAGGGCGAGCAGCAGCAGTCCGCCTGCGATCGCGCTGGCCCCCCAGAAGACACGGGGGTTCATCTTGGTCGTCAGCATGGGCCGCAAGCGCACGGCGACGCTTATGGTTCCATACGGATTTCAGCTCGTTCCGGCTTGTTCAGGTCCGCGTCTCCCAGGCGGTCCAGGCGGCGATGGCGATCAGCCCCAGGGCCATGGCGGCGCGCAGCGCCGGTCCCTGGGCGCGGGTCAGCAGCGCCCCGCCTGCGCGGGCGGCGGTCAGCACGATGGTGGCGTGGACGACGACGCTGACCAGGATGTGCAGCGCGCCCAGCGTCAGGGCCTGCGCCAGGGTCGAGCCCTGGGCGGGGCGAATGAAGCCGGGCAGCAGGACCACATAGAGCAGGGCCGCCTTGGGGTTCAGCAGATTGCCGATCAGGCCGCGCCGGAACAGGGCGCGTCGCCGCATCTGCACCGGGGCGTCGCTGGCGCCGCCGCCGGCGCTGCGCCACGCGTCCCAGGCCAACCACAGCAGAAAGCCGACCCCGGCCCAGCGGATGGCCTGATAGAGGGCGGGCCACAGCAGCACCGCCTCGGTCAGGCCGAAGGCGGCGGCGACCATCCACAGCGTCAGCCCCAGGGTGATCCCGGCCACGGCCGCCAGCCCCGCCGCCCGCCCCTGCGACAGGGAGACCAGCGCCAGCCAGCCCATGTTCGGGCCTGGCGTCAGCTCCATCAGCGCGACCGCCGCCAGAAACGGCAGGATGACGGCAGGATCAACGGGGAAGGGCATCACGCTTTCCAACCTCTGATTGCGCTCAGGCTAGGCCGGGACGCGGGGCCGCATCAATCGTGGGCGGCGTCCCCCTTGCGTGTCTCATCGGCCACACCCACCTCGTTTGCGACAGCTCAAGGCGTCGCTTCCTGTAAGGGCGCATTGAGTCGACATCCGCCTCCCGAGGGGAAACCGAACGCCATGAATCTCGACCTCTATTCCGACCGCGCCAAACAGGCCGTCCAGTCCGCCCAGTCGCTGGCCCTGGCCCGCCGTCACCAGCAATTCGCGCCCGAACACCTGCTGAAGGTGCTGCTCGAGGAGCGCGACGGCCTGGCCCGCAAGCTGATCGATCAGGCCGGGGGCGACCCGGCCACCGCCGAAGCCGTCACCGAAGGCCTGCTGAAGAAGCGGCCCCAGGTCGAGGGCGGCTCGGGCCAGCTCTACCTCGACGGCGACCTGGCGCGCGTCTTCAACGCCGCCGAAGAGGCCGCCAAGAAGGCGGGCGACGCCTTCGTCACCACCGAACGCCTGCTGGCCGCCATCGCCAAGGAAGGCGGGGCCGCCGCCGAAGCGCTGAAGTCCGCCGGGGTCACGCCTAAGAAGCTGGACGACGCCGTCGCCGAAATCCGCAAGGGCAAGACCGCCGACAGCGCGGGCGCCGAGGACAGCTTCGACGCCCTGAAACGCTATGCCCGCGACCTGACCGAGGCCGCGCGCGACGGCAAGGTCGACCCCGTCATCGGCCGCGACGAGGAGATCCGCCGCACCATCCAGGTCCTGGCCCGTCGCACCAAGAACAACCCCGTCCTGATCGGCGAACCCGGCGTCGGCAAGACCGCCATCGTCGAGGGCCTGGCCCTGCGGATCGTCAACGGCGACGTGCCCGAAAGCCTGAAGGACAAGAAGGTCCTGTCGCTGGACATGGGCGCGCTGATCGCCGGCGCAAAATACCGCGGCGAGTTCGAGGAACGCCTCAAGGCCGTGCTGAACGAGGTCGCCGCCGCCGAGGGCCAGATCGTCCTCTTCATCGACGAGATGCACACCCTGGTCGGCGCTGGAAAGACCGACGGCGCCATGGACGCCTCCAACCTGCTCAAGCCCGCCCTGGCGCGCGGCGAACTGCACTGCGTCGGCGCCACCACTCTGGATGAGTACCGCAAATACATCGAGAAGGACGCGGCCCTGGCCCGTCGCTTCCAGCCGGTCTTCGTCGAGGAGCCGTCGGTGGAGGACACCGTCTCCATCCTGCGCGGCCTGAAGGAGAAGTATGAGGTCCACCACGGGGTGCGCATCAGCGACAGCGCCATCGTCGCCGCCGCCACCCTGTCGAACCGCTACATCACCGACCGCTTCCTGCCGGACAAGGCCATCGACCTGATCGACGAGGCCGCCAGCCGCGTGCGCATGGCCGTCGATTCCAAGCCCGAGGCCCTGGACGAGATCGACCGCCGCCTGGTCCAGCTCAAGATCGAGCGCGAGGCGCTGAAGAAGGAGAGCGACACCGCCTCCCATCACCGTCTTGAGAAGCTGGAAGACGAGATCGACGACCTGCAGGGCCAGTCGGACGAGATGACCGCCCGCTGGAAGTCCGAGAAGGACAAGGTCGGCCAGGGCGCCCAGGTGCGCGAGACCCTGGACCGCCTGCGCCTCGAACTGGCCGCGGCCCAGCGCGCCGGCGACCTGGGCCGCGCGTCCGAGATCGCCTACGGCCAGATCCCCCAACTGGAGAAGCAACTCGCGGATTCAGAGTCCCAGGCGGCGGTCGCCGCCCCGCTCACCCCCGAAGTCGTCGACGCCGAACAGATCGCCGCCGTGGTCAGCCGCTGGACCGGCGTGCCCGTCGACAAGATGCTGGAGGGCGAGCGCGAGAAGCTGCTCAAGATGGAGGACGAACTGGGTCGCCGCGTGGTCGGTCAGGACGAGGCCCTGGCCGCCGTCTCCGACGCCGTGCGCCGCGCTCGCGCCGGTCTGAACGACCCCAACAAGCCGCTGGGCAGCTTCCTCTTCCTCGGCCCCACGGGCGTCGGCAAGACGGAGCTGACCAAGGCGCTGGCCGGCTTCCTGTTCGACGACGACAACGCCATCACCCGCATCGACATGAGCGAATACATGGAGAAGCACAGCGTCTCGCGTCTGATCGGCGCCCCTCCCGGCTATGTCGGCTATGACGAGGGCGGCGCCCTGACCGAGGCCGTGCGTCGCCGCCCCTATCAGGTCGTGCTGTTCGACGAGGTCGAAAAGGCCCACCCCGACGTCTTCAACGTGCTTCTGCAGGTGCTGGACGACGGCCGCCTGACCGACGGCCAGGGCCGGACCATCGACTTCAAGAACACCCTGATCATCATGACCTCCAACCTGGGCAGCCAGTATCTGGCCGACCAGCCCGAGGGCGAGGACGTCGAGGCCGTTCGCCCGCTGGTCATGGAACAGGTCCGCGCCCACTTCCGGCCCGAGTTCCTGAACCGCATCGACGAGATCATCCTGTTCCACCGCCTCGGCCGCGAACAGATGGGCGGCATCGTCCGCATCCAGCTGGCGCGTCTGGAAAAGCTGATGGCCGACCGTCGCCTGACGCTGGCCCTGGACGACAGCGCCCTGACCTGGCTCGCCGACAAGGGCTACGACCCGGTGTACGGCGCTCGCCCCTTGAAGCGCGTCATCCAAAAGGAGCTGGTCGACCCGATGGCGAAGAAGCTGCTGGCCGGCGAGATCGAGGACGGGTCGGTTGTGGCCGTGTCAGCCGGCGCGGACGGGCTGGAGATCGGCAAGGCTAGGGTGCACTGAGGGTAGCTTGACCGGTTCAGGCAAGCTGCCGTATCCGTGTTCTGTGGATCTTTTGCAAACGATACGGGCTGATATCGAGGCCGTGCCAGACGGCGAGCATACTGCTGGCTTGAAGGCTGTGTTGCATCATATCGAGATCGCTTATCGTCATCTGGCGCGGGGGCAAGCCGAAGGGGAGGACTCGGCTTTTAATGATGCGATCTATCGAACTAACCAAGCGTTCGAGGGGAGCATCAAGGAGGCGTATAGAGTTCTCGCAGAAAAAGACCCCTCTGGAAAAACGCCGGCGTCTATTGAGAAGTATCTAGAGCAGAAGAAGATTTTCAAAGACAGGGTTTTGGCCCAGTTGAAGGACTACAGGACGAACTGGAGGAATCCGTCAACACATGATTACAATCTTTTCTTTGATCAAGATGAAGCTTTTTTAGCTATTGTTTCGGTTTCTGCGTTTTCGAAACTTCTTATTCGGCAAGTTTCTG
This sequence comes from Brevundimonas olei, assembly GCF_037055245.1. GTDB lineage: Bacteria > Pseudomonadota > Alphaproteobacteria > Caulobacterales > Caulobacteraceae > Brevundimonas > Brevundimonas olei. The sequence continues at coordinate 3,263,573 of NZ_CP146369.1, read as the reverse complement.
GTTTCATATCATTTAAAGAAGCCAAGGAGGCTGTGAAGGAGGTTGCGGCTCCTGTTCCTGAGGTCGTTGATTCCGGTGCGGTTGACGCGCCATATCTCGGATTTTTGATTAGAAAGCTTGTAGTTGATTTTTTCTCCAATCAGCCAATCTCTCAGTCTGAAAGCGTAAGTGAAACTAGACTTCTGGGTGGATTGGAGGGATATATTTCAACTTTGCTTCCAGATTTTGAAGTTGTTACTGACGTTGGTGTAGGTGATTCTCGTAATCGCGTCGATATGGTTGTTTTGGGTAAGGGGGCTTCAGTTTTTGTGGAGCTGAAGCGATGGCGGTATGGAGAGAGTTGGCGCGATGCTGGCGTTGCTCAGATGATGAGTTACCTTCACGAAGCGGGATCTAAAGAAGGTGTTGTGGTCTTTTATGACGTGAAGGAGACCACGTATGTCGAAGTCGGTGGGTTTGCCTCGGGCGATATTTCGGTAAGCGTGGTGGCCCCAGCCTCGGAGTTGCGTTGATCCGCGTCGGATTCGCTCTCTTTATTCCGTCATCCTCCGGCAAGCCGCGTCAGCGGCGCAGACCGGGGGACCCAGCGGCGCGCGGGAGCGCGAAAGATCCACGCTCGGCGGCCGTGCTAACATCGCCTTCGGCGCCGCTGGGTCCCCCGGTTCCGCGCTGCGCGCGGCCCGGAGGATGACGAAAGAGGGGGAGCGGCATAGGTTGTGCGCATGGCGACCCATCGCACCTTCATCGCGACCTACATCATGGCGAGCGGGCGCAACGGGACGCTCTACGCCGGCTCGACCTCCAATCTGGAAAGCCGCGTGTGGAAGCACAGGACGCGCGCCTTTTCCGGCTTCACCGACGCCTATGACTGCACCCGTCTGGTCTGGTTCGAGCAGCACGCCCTGATGCTTGATGCGATCCGGCGCGAGCGGCGCATCAAGAAGTGGCTGCGCGACTGGAAGCTGGCCCTGATCGAGAAGGACAACCCCGACTGGCGCGACCTCGCCGCCGACTGGTTTCCCGACCCGGACTGGACCCCGCCGCCGGGCGCCGACTGAGCCTCACCCCAGCACCGGCATCACCTCCACTCCGTCGCAGGGGAAGGGGTTCATGTGCGGGTGGTTCTCGAACAGCCGGGTCGCCGCCTCGTGGCTGTCGGCGCGCACGACCATGAAGACGGTCAGCAGGTTGACCACGTCGCTCACGGCGCCGTCGTCGTCGATGCGTTTGGTCGGGCCCAGCGGGCCGCCCTGAAAGACGATGGAGTCGCGGTGCGCCTCTTCCCAGGCGGCGACGGCGGCGACGCCGAGGCGGGCCGTCTCGGCCTGCTCGGCCTCGCTCATGGCGCGCCAGGCCCGCCATTTGGGGCCGGTCTTGTCGCTGGTGAAGACGGCCAGGTAATGGGTCTGCGCGCTCATCGAAGCCTCCCGTTTGCGCCAAGGGTCGGTCTTTCGTCGGCCGTGGGCAAGCGGGACCGCCTCCCCTTGTGGGAGAAGGAAAATCCGCCGGCCTTCACATCAAGGCTTCGCAGCGCCTGATATTTCCCGCCTCCGCGCCCCGCTCGTCCTCATCTCCCCGCCCCACCTCCCGCCTCCCGCATCCTGCCCCTCGTCCCGTCGCAGGGGAGGGCTCGCTCGGCCGGCGAACCGAAGCGGCGGCGGGAGCGGAGAGAACGGGGTCCGTGTCGGACCGTCGGCCTCCCATCGCGCGCGCCGGGCAAGGGGAACCCCAGCGGAAGGCGGCGACGGTTCGGGCGGGCGGTTCAGGATGTCCTGTGGGCGGCGGAACGAGGCGAACGCCTCCAACGTCGTTCCGCGGCCTCAAGCCGTGCGCAAGCGCGACCGGCCGCAGACATCGGGACGCGGAGCCGACGGGGTCTAGCGACGGGGCGTTCGACCCGTCCGTCAGAGAGGCTCCGGCCAGGGTCGAGGGGGTTACTCGGACCGTTCCAGGACCGCGTCGTCGCGCGGCCTGCCCGTCATGGGCGCCGGGGGTAGCCGCGAACAACGGCGCCTGCCCCGAGCTCATGTCCGACTCTTCGCGCGGGGCGTCGGCCTTCGTCGAAACGGTAAATCACATCTTCTCCGGGCGAAGCCCCGGCGCCCCGCCCAGCCCTTCCGCCGCCCGGTCACGCCGAGGCGGACAGACGCGTTCCTTCTCCCCTTGTGGGAGAAGGTGGGCGAGCGGAGCGAGGTCGGATGAGGGGTTTCGCGACCTCAAATCCCCGGCCTTCATCCAGCTTCGGAGAGACCCCTCATCCGGCCCTGACGGGCCACCTTCTCCCACAAGGGGAGAAGGATGCTCAGGCCGGGTCGGGTTGGGAGGTCCCGAAGGGCCGACGACCGCGGCCTGCTCGACTGCGCTCAAGTCGCGAGGGTCCGCGACCCGAGCATAGCGCCCTCAGCTGCGCTCAAGCAGCGAGCGACCGCGTCGCGAGCGATAGCGCCCTCAGATGTGTATGGCGTGGCCCAGCGCGCGCAGGGACGCCTCGTGGAAGGCTTCGCCCAGGGTCGGGTGGACGTGGATGGTTCCGGCCACGTCCTCCAGCACCGCGCCCATCTCCAGCATCTGGGCGAAGCTGTTGGACAGCTCCGACACGTGCTGGCCGACGGCCTGGACGCCCAGCAGGCGGTGGTCCGTCTTCGAGGCGATGACGCGGACGAAGCCGCCGTCCTCGCCCGCCTCGATGGCCAGGGCGCGGCCGATGGCGGCGAAGGGGAAGACCGCCTGAATCACGTCGTCGCGGCCCTTGACGTCGTCGGGGCCGAGGCCCGCCGAGACGATCTCCGGCTCGGTGAAGCAGACGGCGGCGATGGTGGTCGGGTCGAAGACGCGATCATGCCCGGCGATGATCTCGGCCACGACTTCGCCTTGCGCCGAGCCCTTGTGCGCCAGCATGGGCTCGCCGGTCAGGTCGCCGATGGCCCAGACGTTCTTCATGCTGGTGGCGCAGCGCTCGTCGATCTTCACGAACGGGCCGTTCATGGCCACGCCCATGTTCTCCTGGCCCCAGCCCTTCGTCCGCGCGCGGCGGCCGACGGTGACCAGCACCTTGTCGGCGTCCAGCTGCATCGGGGCGCCGTCCTTGTCGGTGACGTTCAGCTTGCCGTCTCCAAAGCCCCCGGCGCGGGCGCCGAGCAGCAGCTGGACGCCGTGCTTCTCCAGCCATTTGGCGACCGGGTCGGTCAGGGCCTTGTCGTAGAGCGGCAGGATGCGCTCGGCCATCTCGACGATGGCGACTTCGGCGCCCAGTTTGCGGAATGCGATGCCCAGCTCCAGGCCGATGTAGCCGCCGCCGACGACGACCAGCTTCTTCGGCACTTCCGGCAGGCTCAGGGCCTCGGTGGACGAGATCACGTCGCCGCCGAAGGGCAGGAAGGGCAGTTCGACCGGCTCCGACCCCGTGGCCAGGATGACGCGTTCGGCGGTGATGCGGATGTCGCCGTCATCGGTTTTGACGGTGCAGGTCTTGGCGTCCGAGAAGTCGGCCCAGCCCTTGATGACCTTGACCTTGGCCTTCTTCAGCAGGGCGGCGACGCCGGCGTTCAGCTTCTTGACCACGCCGTCCTTCCACTCGACCGTCTTGGACAGGTCGATGGCCGGGGTCGAGGCGGTGATGCCCAGCGTGCCCGCGTCAGACGCGGCCTTGGCCACCGTCTCAAACTTGCCTGCGGCGTGGATGATGGCCTTGGACGGGATGCAGCCGACGTTCAGGCAGGTGCCGCCGAGACCGGGCGACGCGTCCACCAGCACGGTCTCCAGCCCCAGCTGGCCGCAACGGATGCCTGCAACATAGCCGCCGGTCCCGGCGCCGATGATCAGGACTTTGGTTTTCAGGGTCTGGGTCACCTGTTCAGGCTCCTTAGTCGATCAGCTGCTACCCGAAGAGCTTCGGCGATACGCGGATCGTAGATGAAACGAGGTCCATCACTGTCGATGATGGACCAGCCAGAGTTGGGAAGAAGACGTGTCGGCAAGCCGTTACGTCTCAGATAGAGCACCACGACCGTGCCGCGCTCGGGAGGAAAGAAGCCGCATTCCCTGTCGACGCCGTTGATATGCCGCATACGGTGGATCTCGTCGGGGCCGACAGTCCCTTTGATGATCGCCACGGTGCGCCAGGTTAGCCGCGCATGGTCGCGCGTGAGCCAAGCACGTCCATCGAGCCGAGCCAAAACGACGCTGTCAGCTTGATCCCAATGCAAGCGCTGCCTTGCAAGATCTGCAGAATGGTCAGCATCGAACATCACCGTGCAGGCGATGGTGGCGCTCGGTCCCAAGAGGCACAGTATGCATGCGCCAATGGCTGCTGCGAGCGACGTTCGCATTCCGCTCTACATCCACAAGGTCGCCGGATTCTCCAGCAGGTTTTTGATCTTCTGCACGAAGACCGCCGCGTCATGGCCGTCGACGATGCGGTGATCGAAGCTGGAGGACAGGTTCATCATCTTGCGCACGACCATCTGGCCGTTCCGCACCACGACGCGCTCCTCGATCTTGTTCGGACCGACGATGGCGACTTCGGGGTGGTTGATGATGGGCGTGTGCACCACGCCGCCGAGCGTGCCCAGCGAGGTGATGGTGATGGTCGAGCCGGACAGTTCCTCGCGCTTGGCGCTGCCGTCCTTGGCCGCGCCCGAGACGCGGGCGATCTCCTCGGCCGTGTCATAGGCGTCGCGCGCCTCGGCGTGGCGGACGACCGGGACCATCAGGCCGTTCGGCGTCTGGGCGGCGATGCCTAGGTGGACGGCGTTGTGCTGGGTCAGCACGCCCGCCTCGTCGTCATAGGTGGCGTTGATGTTCGGCTGGTCCTTCAGGGCCACGACGATGGCGCGGGCGATGAAGGGCAGGACGTTCAGCTTGGCGCGACCTGTGCCCTTGTTCTGGGCGTTCAGGTGGGCGCGCAGCTCTTCCACCGCCGTCATGTCGATGTCCTCGACATAGGTGATGTGCGGGATGCGACGGACGCTCTCGGCCATCTTCTCCGCGATCTTGCGGCGCAGGCCGATGATGCGGACTTCGTTGGTTCCCTCGGCCCTGGCGTAGAGCGAGCCGCCCGAGGCTGTGGCGGGGGCGAACGTGCCGCCACGCGCGACGAAGGCGTCCAGATCGGCGTGTTCGATGCGGCCTGCGGGGCCGCTGCCCGGTACGAAGACCAGGTCGATCCCCAGATCCCGCGCGCGGTTGCGCACGGCGGGCGAGGCCAGCGGGCGCTCGCCCGGCTGGCGGCCGGTCAGGGCCGGAACGGGTTTGGCGTCGGCCTTGGGCGCAGCAGCAGGCTTGGCGGCCGGTGCGGCGACCGGAGCCGGCGCGGCCTTTTCGGCCTTCGCGGCGGGCGCCGGAGCGGCGGCGGGGGCCTCGGCGACATTGCCCTTGCCCTCGACCTTGAAGCTGACCAGCGGGCCGCCGACGGCGATCTGCTGACCGGCTTCGCCGTGCAGGGCGACGACGACGCCGGAGACCGGGCTGGTCAGTTCGACCGTCGCCTTGTCGGTCATGACCTCGGCCAGGATCTGGTCTTCCTGAACCGCGTCGCCGACCTTGACGTGCCAGCCGACCAGCTCGGCCTCGGCCGTGCCTTCGCCGACATCGGGCAGTTTGAAGACGTGGTTGGCGCCGGCGGCGGCGACCGGGGCCGGGGTGGCCTCGACCTTCGGCGCTTCGACCGGAGCCGAAGCAGGCTCGGGCGCGGCGGCGACCGGCGCAGGGGCTGGTTCGTCGGCGGTGGCGTTGCCTTCGCCCTCGACCTCGAACTCGGCCAGCGGGCCGCGCACGGCCATCATCTGGCCGGGCTCGCCGTGCAGGGCGGTGACGACGCCCGCGACCGGGCTGGTCAGTTCGACCGTGGCCTTGTCGGTCATGACGTCGGCGACGATCTGATCCTCGGCGACGGTATCGCCGACCTTGACGTGCCAGCCGACGAGCTCGGCCTCGGCGGTGCCTTCGCCGACGTCAGGAAGCTTGAAAACAAAACGACCCATCTTAGCGACCTCCCGTCATGACGGCTTTCAGCGCGTCGGCGACCCGCTGCGGTCCGGGGAAATATTCCCATTCAAAGGCGTGCGGATAGGGCGTGTCCCAGCCGGTCACGCGCGCCACCGGCGCCTCCAGGTGATAGAAGCAACGCTCCTGCACCAGCGCGCTCAGTTCGCCGCCGAAGCCCGAGGTTTTCGGCGCCTCATGCACGATGACGCACCGGCCGGTCTTCTTGACCGAGGCCTCGATGGCTTCGATGTCCAGCGGAACCAGGGTGCGCAGGTCGATGACCTCGGCGTCCACGCCCGCATGCTCGGCGCCCGCCAGCGCCACCCAGACCATGGTGCCATAGGCCAGGATGGTGACGTCGGAGCCTTCCTTCATCACGCGGGCCTTGCCGATCGGCTCGACGTATTTGCCGGTCGGGACCTGGGCCAGTTCCTGCGCCTTCCACGGGCTGACCGGCTTTTCGTGCCAGCCGTCGAAGGGGCCGTTGTAGAGGCGCTTGGGCTCGAAGAAGATGACCGGATCGTCGTCCTCGATCGCCGCCAGCAACAGGCCCTTGGCGTCATAGGGATTGGACGGGATCACCACCTTCAGACCGGCGATGTGGGTGAACAAGCTTTCCGGCGACTGGCTGTGCGTCTGGCCGCCGAAAATGCCGCCGCCATAGGGGCTGCGGATCACCATCGAGGAGGTGAACTGGCCACCCGAGCGATAACGCATCTTGGCCGCTTCGGAGACGATCTGGTCGTAGGCCGGATAGATGTAGTCGGCGAACTGGATCTCGACGACCGGGCGCAGGCCATAGGCGGCCATGCCGATGGCGGTGCCGACGATGCCGGTTTCCGAGATCGGGGCGTCGAAGCTGCGGTTCAGGCCGTGCTTCTTCTGCAGATGGTCGGTGACGCGGAAGACGCCGCCGAAATAGCCCGCGTCCTCGCCGTAGGAAACGACAGTCGGGTCTTCGGCCATCTTGACGTCCAGGGCCGAGTTCAGGGCCTGGATCATGTTCATCGGCGCAATGGCGGGAGCGTCCGGGGCGACCGACGCCGGGGCGTCCTTCTGGTCGACCATGTCGGCTTCAATCTTGTCGTTGATCTCGGCCATCACTCAGACTCCTACTTCGCGGCGCTGTTCGACCAGACGCCAGTCCTCGGTCGCATAGACCTCCTCGAACATGGTCTTCACGCTGGGGCGCGATTGGCCCAGCGTGCCGACGGCCTCGGATTCCTTGGCGGCGGCGCGGACCTTTTCGACCGTTTCTTTTTCGGCCTCTTCCTGCTGTTCGTCGGACCATTCGCCGATAGCGATCAGGTGCTGTTTCAGGCGGGCGATCGGATCGCCCAGCGGCCACTTCTCATGCTCGTCGCCGGGGCGGTAGCGGCTGGGGTCGTCCGAGGTCGAGTGCGGGGCGCCGCGATAGGTGAACAGCTCGATGATCGTCGCGCCCTGATTGGTGCGGGCGCGCTCCTCGGCCCACTGGGTCGCGGCCCAGACGGCCAGGAAGTCGTTGCCGTCGACGCGCAGGGCGGGCAGGCCATAGCCGATGCCCTTGGACGCGAAGGTGGTCTCAAGCCCGCCGGCGATGCCCTGGAAGGACGAGATGGCCCACTGGTTGTTGACGATGTTCAGGATGACCGGCGCGCGATAGACGGCGGCGAAGGTCAGGGCCGAGTGGAAGTCGCTCTCGGCGGTCGAACCGTCGCCGATCCAGGTGATGGCGATCTTGTCGTCGCCGCGGATGGCCGAGGCCATGCCCCAGCCCACGGCCTGAACATACTGGGTGCCCAGATTGCCCGAGATGGTGAAGAAGCCGTAGTCCTTGGCCGAGTACATGATCGGCAGCTGGCGGCCCTTGATGGGGTCTTCGGCGTTCGAATAGATCTGGTTCATCATGGTCGCGAGCGGATAGTCGCGCGCGATCAGAAGGCCCTGCTGGCGATAGGTGGGGAAGCCCATGTCCTCGCGGCTCAGGATCATGCCCTGGGCGACCGCGATGGCCTCTTCGCCGGTGCACTTCATGTAGAAGCTGGTCTTGCCCTGACGGTGGGCGCGGTGCATCCGGTCGTCGAAGGCGCGCGTCAGGATCATGGCCTTCAGGCCGCGACGCATTGTCTCGGGATCCAGCTTGGGATTCCAGGGGCCGACGGCCTTGCCTTCATCGTCCAGAACGCGGATCAGGCGGAAGGCGTGGTCGCGCATCTCGGCGGGGGCCGTGCCGACGTCCGGGCGGTCGACCGCGCCCGGCGCATCGAGCTTCAGGTGGCTGAAATCAGGCGTGTCGCCCGGCCGGCCCGAAGGCTCCGGGACGCGCAGCGACAGCGTCGGGGTGTTCTTCATCAATGCCTCCCGTCCGGTTGAACCGGCCGCGTTTCCTTATGAAGCAGGGCATAGCATGTCGGCTCACTGTTAGCTCTCCCAAAAACACCCTTGCCAAATGCTGATTTGGGGTATTTTATTGCGCAGAAAGCTAATTCGGAGAAAGCCTTTGGCCGACGAACTCGACCCCATCGACGCACGCATCCTCGACATCCTTCAACAGGACGCAGGCCTGTCCGTCGCCGAGGTCGCCGATCGCGTCGGCCTGTCGGCCTCGCCGTGCTGGCGCCGGATCAAGAGACTGGAGGACTCTGGCCTGATACGCAAGCGTGTCACGCTCTTGGACGCCGGACTTCTGGGCCTGGACTTCGAAGTCTACGCCATCGTCAAGCTGAGCCTGCCGACGCGCGACAACCTGCAGATCTTCGAACAGGCCGTCGAAGGCTGGCCCGAAGTCGTGCAGTGCGCCACCATCACCGGCCGCGAGGACTATGTCCTGCGCATCATCACCACCGACATGCACGCCTTCGATCAATTCCTGCGCGACAAGCTGCTGACGCTGGGAATCGTCTCCAATTGCGAGAGCCACATCGTCACTCGCGGGGTCAAGAACGTCACCACCCTGCCGCTGGGCATCATCACGCCGCACGTCAGCTGAGAGGCGTCGCCTTTCGGTCAGGCGGAACCTCCATTTCACGCGGCTCGTTGGCCTGAGGTGAAAAGCGGAGGTTTCCGACATGCTGAAATGGGCGCTCATCTTCGCCGTCATCGCCCTTGTCGCCGGTCTGCTGGGTTTCGGCGGGATCGCGGGCGCGGCGGCGGGCATCGCCAAATTCCTGGCTGTCCTGGCGCTGATCGTCTTCGTGGTCTTCCTCGTCCTGGGGGTGACCGTAGCCAGGAAGGTCACCTGAGGGTTTCGAACGCCACCGCGTGAACCTTGTCCCGCCCCAGAAGCGCGGCCAGGGGCGGGGTTGGGAACAATCCCGCGATCGCCGGATCGCGCACATCCAGGCCGCCGGTGAAGGCGCCGAAGGCGGGCATGATCAGCCGCCGTCCGTCGGTGACGAAACAGGGGCGGCGCACGCCTCGTCCATAGGCGGCGACGCGAGCGGCGGGATGCAGGTGGCCCGCCACCTCGCCCTGCGCGGGGTCGGGCTGCGGCTCGTGGATCAGGAACAGGCCGCCCAGCGCCAGGGTTTCGACCACCCGCCCGGGCAGGCGCTTGAAGGGATTGGCCAGCGCGCCGGCCAGGGCGTCCAGGTCGTGATTGCCCTCCAGCCAGATCCAGTCGCGACCCGCGGCCAGCCTCTCCAGCCGCGCCAGTTGGGCGCCGTCCATGCGCGACACAGCCTTTGAATCATGGAAGCTGTCGCCCAACAGGACGACCGCGCGCGGGTCCAGCGCGTCGATTTCGGCCTCCAGCCGGGCCAAGGTGGCGGGGCTGTCGTATGGCGGCAGCATCTGCCCGCGCGCCGCGAAGGCCGAGCCCTTCTCCAGATGCAGGTCCGAAGCGATCAGGGTCTGACGCCCCGGCAACCACAGGGCTCCGGAGCAGCGCAGCACGCAGGCTTCGCCGTTGACCGTCAGCTTCAACCCGCCGCACGGATGACGATAGGGCGACAGGATTTCCCGCAAGGCCGCGTTCACGCCGCCCCCTTCAGCGCTTCGGGCGCGTCTTCCATGACCTCGGCGATCAGGGCCTCGGCGCTTTCATCAAGGATCATTTCCGCCGCGTCCCCCACGACCCGTTCGCGTCCGATCTGCACCAGCACCGGCACGCAGAAGGGCGAGGGCCGGTCCAGCGCCTTGTGCATGATGCGGCCGTGGATGCGGCTCAGGAACTGGCCCAGCCGCGCCACGTCCAGCAGGCCCGTCGCTGCATCCGCCCGCGCCGTCCTCAGCAGCAGGTGATCGGGCTGATGGCGACGCAGCACGTCGTAGATCAGGTCGGTGGAAAACGTCACCTGCCGCCCGGTCTTTTCCGCCCCCGGTTGGCGCTGCTCGATCAGGCCCGAGATAAGGGCGCAGTTGCGGAAGGACCGTTTCATCATGAAGCTTTCCTCCAGCCAGGCCTCCAGATCGTCGCCCAGCATGTCCGGCTCGAACAGGGCGTCCAGATCGAGGTCGTCCATCGGTCGGATCGACCAGATGGCCAGCGAGTAGTCGGTGACCACAAAGCCCAGCGGCCCGACGCCCATCCGGTCCAGCCGCCGCGTCAGCAGCATGGCCAGGGTCGTGTGCGCCAGCCGCCCCTCGAACGGATAGGCGACCAGGAAATGCCGCGTGCCCCTCGGAAAGGTCTCGACCAGCAGGGTCTGCGCTTCGGGGATGGCGCTGCGCAACGCCTGAAGCTCCAGCCACTCCTGCACGTCGTACGGCAGGACGCGCCAGTGGTCGCGGTCCTGCACCATGCGCCGCACCCGCTCGGCCAGGGAGGTGCCCAGAGGGAATTTCGAGCCGCCGTAGGAGGGAATCTTCGGGTCTTTATCGACGGCGGGCGAGACCAGGGCGTCCGTTTTCACGATGCCCTGAAAGGCCCAGACCTGACCGGCGAAGACGAAGGTGTCGCCCGGCGTCATCTGCTCGAAATACCATTCCTCGGCCTCGCCGATCTTGCGGCCTGCGATCAGGTGTTTGCCGCCCCCGCGCCGCCCCGCGACGCGCACGTTCAGATTGGCGGCCGAGACGATGGCGCCGACGTTCATCCGGTGTCGCTGGGCCATCTGGGCGTTGCGGACGGTCCATTTGCCGTCGCGGGTTCGCACGATGCGGGCGAAACGGTCATAGGTGCGCAGCGCATAGCCGCCGGTGGCGACCAGATCGACCACCTCCTCGAACGCCTCATAGCTCAGGCCGCGATAGGGACCGGCCGTCGTCACCTCGGCGAACAGGTCGGGCAGGTCGAAGGCCTCCGAACAGGCGCAGCCCATGACATGCTGGGCCAGCGTATCCAGCGTGCCCGTATGTTCCGGCTCCCAGTCGAAGGCGTTCTCGGCCACGGCCTCGCGCGCCGCCTGACACTCCAGCATCTCGAAGCGGCTGGCCGGGACCATCAGGGCGCGCGACGGCTCGTCCAGTCGGTGGTTGGCCCGGCCGATCCGCTGGACCAGACGGCTGGCCCCCTTAGGCGCGGCCAGCTGGATCACCAGATCGACATCGCCCCAGTCGATGCCGAGGTCCAGCGTCGAGGTGCAGACTACGGCCTTCAGGTCGCCGCGCGCCATGGCCGCCTCGACCTTGCGCCTCTGCTCGGCGGCCAGGGAGCCGTGATGCAGGGCGATGGGCAGGTCGTCCTCATTGATCGCCCACAGCGACTGGAACACAAACTCGGCCTGCCAGCGGGTGTTGACGAAGATCAGGCTGAGCCCTGCGCGCCGGATGGCGTCATAGACTTCGGGGATGGCGTGAATGCCGGTGTGGCCCGCCCAGGGGACCCGGCCTTCCGAGACCAGCACGTCCACCACCGGCGGCGCGCCGGGGTCGCCGAGGACGACGCGAATCCCTTCTCCCCTTGTGGGAGAAGGTGGGCCCGAAGGGCTCGGATGAGGGGTGCCTCCAGGGCGAGATGAAGAAGCCTCGGCAACGTCCCGAGACCCCTCATCCGTCAGGCTCCGCCTGCCACCTTCTCCCACAAGGGGAGAAGGGGAGAGCCAGTCGGCGATCTTTTGCGGATCATCCACCGTCGCACTCAACGCCACCCGACGCATTTCAGGCGCGAACGTCTGCAACCGCGCCAGCCCCAGCGCCAGCAGGTCGCCGCGCTTGCCGCTCCAGATGGCGTGGACCTCGTCCAGCACCACGCACTTCAGATCGGCGAAATAGTCCCTCGCCCCCTCCCAGGCGCAGAACAGGGCCAACTGCTCCGGCGTGGTCAGCAGGATGTCGGGCGGGAAGTCGCGCTGGCGCTGCTTCTTCGACTGTTTGGTGTCGCCGGTGCGGCTCTCGACGTGGATGTTCAGCCCGATCTCGCGGATGGGCGTCATCAGGTTGCGCTCGACGTCGGTGGTCAGGGCCTTCAGCGGCGACAGATAGAGGGTGTGAACGCCTGATCCCTGCCCGGCCTCGGGCCTCGGGCCGCGCTCGGCCAGATCGATCAGGCTGGGCAGGAAGCCCGCCAGAGTCTTGCCTCCGCCCGTCGGCGCCACCAGCAGGGCGTGCTTTCCGGCCTGCGCCGCCGCCACCATTTCCAGCTGATGCCGACGCGGCGACCAGCCCCGACCGGCGAACCAGTCGGCGAACAGCGGCGGAAGCGTTGCAGTGATCGGCGGCGTCACGACAGGCCTATAGCATGTTCCCGTTCCGTTTCGTCACCTCTGGCGCTATCTAATGAGGGTGACTGTCGAATCCGCCGAGATCAGCACCGCGTCGTCGCTGACGTTCGACCTGCCGCCCGCGTTGGCTACGCCGCCGGGAGCCGGCGCCGTGTGCGACGATCAGGGCGCGCGCAAGATCGGGCGCGGCGCCGCTGAGGGCCTGTTCACGGGCGGCGACGTCATCGTAGCCCACGCCGGGCTGACGGCGCGGCGGCTGGGTCTGGCGCCGCCGCCGCGCTCGGCCGAGATGCTGGACGCGCTGGAGCTGTTCGCCTTCGTGCGCCCCGCCCGGTTCTGCGCCCCGTCGGCCACCGGGCTGGCCCTGGCGCTGGGGCGGGAAGAGCCGAGGGGGGCGGAGGCTCAGGCCGCCGCCCTGCGCGCCGCCGCCGCCGACCTGCTGGCCGAACTGGCCGCGCCCGCCTACCCGGGACGGGAGGAGGCCTACACGCTGGCCCTGACGCTGGAGCGCGCAGGCTGGGGTTGGGCGTCGCGGGTGCTTCAGGCCCTGCGCGCCGGGCCGTTGCGCAGCCGCCAGCAGCGCGGCTCGGGCCTCGACGTCTGGGCTCGCCTGCAGGAGTGGGAGGACGAGGCGCCGCGCGGCGAGGCCGGGTCCGCCCCGGTCGATTCCGAGAGCGCCCGCATCCGTCTGGACAAGCTGCTTCAGGCCTCGGGTCTGGACGAGACGCGGCCCGCCCAATCCGACTATGCGGCCGAGGCCGCCTATGCCTTTTCGCCGCGCAACGAAGAGGGCCGTCCGCGCGTCCTGCTGGCCGAGGCGGGGACCGGCACGGGCAAGACCATGGGCTATCTGGCGCCCGCCAGCCTGTGGGCCGAACGCAACGTCGGGGCGGCGTGGATCTCGACCTACACCCGCGCCCTGCAACGCCAGATCGACCGCGAAAGCCGCGCCCTGTGGCCCGACGAGGCAGAGCGGAGGCGCAAGACGGTGGTCCGCAAGGGGCGCGAGAACTACCTGTGCCTGCTGAATCTTCAGGACATGGTGCAGGCGGCGCAACTGGGGAACGGCGACCTGATCGGCATGGCTCTGGCCGCGCGCTGGGCCGCCCATACCCGCGACGGCGACATGACCGGCGGCGACTATCCCGGCTGGCTGCCCGGCCTCTATGCCACCGCGCCCCTGCATCAGGCGGGCCCGGCCAATCTGGTCGACCGACGCGGAGAATGCGTTCACGCCGCCTGTCCCCACTATCGCCTGTGCTTCGTTGAAAAGACCATTCGGGCCAGCCGTCGGGCCGATCTGGTGGTGGCCAATCATGCGCTGGTGATGACGCAGGCGGCCTTCGACGGCGCCCGCACCGCCCGCGGTCTGAAGCAGGACGGCGAAACGGCGGCGCTGAAACGCATCGTCTTCGACGAGGGCCACCACCTGTTCGACGCCGCCGACAGCGCCTTCTCAGCGTGTCTGTCGGGGCAGGAGGCGGCCGAACTGCGCCGCTGGATCAGAGGGCCCGAGGGGCGCGGCCGTCGCGGACGCGGGCTGGAGCAACGGCTCGGCGACCTGACTGCCGACAACGACGCCGCGTCCAAGGCCCTGAAGGACGCGCTGCAGGCCGCCGCGCAACTGCCCGGCGAGGGGGTGTCGGGCCGCATCGCTCCGGCGTCTGGCGAGGTGAACCCGATCGGGCCCATCGAGCGGTTTCTGGTCGCGGCGCTGGAGCAGCTGCGCGCCCGCGCGGCCGAGACCGGCGGCGCCGAGTTCGGGCTGGAGTGCGCCCTGCGCCCCGTCACCGAGCCGGTGCTGGAAGCCGCGCGCGAGGCCGCCCGCGCCATCGCCGCCGTCGAGGCGCCCCTGCTGGCCCTGTCGCGCCATCTCGAGGACATTCTGGACGAGGAGGCGGCCGAACTGGACGGCGCCGCCCGCGCCCGCATCGAGGGGTCGCTGCGCGGGCTGGACCGGCGCGCGCGCATGACCCTGCCGGGCTGGCGCTCCATGCTGGCGGCGCTGGAGGAGGGCGGCGATGAACCGGACCCTGATTATGTCGACTGGTTGTCGGCGGAAGCCGCTTTCGGCCGCATCCACGACGTGGCCCTGCGCCGCCACTGGATCGACCCCACCGTGCCGCTGGAGGCGGCGGTGGTCATGCCCTCGCATGGGGTGCTGGTGACCAGCGCCACCCTGTCCGATCCGGCGGCGGAAGACCCGTTCGACCTGGCCCGTCTGCGGACCGGGGCGGCCCGCCTGATCGAACCGGCGCGGACGCTGAAGGTCGACAGCCCCTTCGACTATGCGACCAACAGCCGAATCATCGTCGTCAACGACCTGGTCAAGGACGACCCGCGCCAGATCGCGGCGGCGATGCGCGAACTGTTCCTGGCGGCGGGCGGCGGAGGCTTGGGCCTGTTCACCGCCATCCGGCGGCTGAAGGCGGTCTATGAGCGGCTGGGGCCGGAGCTGGCGCGGGCGGGCCTGCCGCTCTACGCCCAGCACGTCGATCCGCTGGAGGTCGGAGCGCTGGTCGATGTCTTCAGGGCCGAGCGCGACAGCTGCCTGCTGGGCACCGATGCGGTCAGGGACGGGGTGGACGTGCCGGGGCGGTCCTTGCGCGTTCTGGCCTTCGACCGGGTGCCGTGGCCGCGTCCGGACCTGCTGCACAAGGCGCGACGCGAGCGGTTCGGCACGGGCTCGGGCGGGCGTTCGTGGGACGACGCCCTGGCGCGCGGGCGGATCGCTCAGGCGTTCGGCCGTCTGATCCGCCGCGCAGACGATCGGGGCGTCTTCGTCATGCTGGACGCCGCCTGCCCGACGCGCCTGTTCGCCGCCTTGCCGCCGGGGACGGAGGTGCTGCGCCTGGGCCTGGCCGAGACGGTGGAGTTGACCAAGGGCTTCCTGGCGGAAACGGGCTGAAGCCTCCGCTCCCTCTTCTTTCGTCATCCTCCGGCAAGCCGCGCAGCGGCGCTGACCGGGGGACCCAGCGGCGCCGAAGGCGATCTTTGCTGCGGGCGCTGCGCGCGGGTTTTCGCCCTCCGGGCGCCGCTAGGTCCCCCGCTCTCCCTCGCTTTCGCGAGGGGCGCCGGAGGATGACGAAAGAAAAGGGGCCTGCGCATGATCGCTCTGTCGGTTATTCAAAGCGCTGCGCTTCAAACTGACCCAAGGCCCATGTCCAAGACCACCTCCGCCACTGTCGCCCTGACCAACGCCGGCGTCGCTTTCGAACTGCATCCCTACGATTACGACCCCGAAGCGCCGCGCGTGGGCCTGCAGGCGGCCGAGGCCCTGGGCTGGGCGCCCGAGCAGGTGTTCAAGACGCTTATGACAGTGGTGGACGGCAAGCCCGTCTGCGTCGTCGTGCCGTCCGACTGCGAGGTCAGCATGAAGAAGCTGGCCGCCGCCGCCAGGGGCAAGTCGGCCCAGATGATGAAGCCCGCCGACGCCGAGCGCCTGACCGGCTTCAAGGTCGGCGGCGTCAGCCCCTTCGGCCAGAGGAAGGCCGTCCCGACCTTCATCGACGAGACGGCGATCCTGTTCGACCGGGTGCTGATCAACGGCGGCCAGCGCGGCCTGCTGCTGGAGCTGGCGCCGGACGAGGCGGCGCGCGCCTGCACGGCGACGTGGGCGGACCTGACGGCCTGACCGGCCTAGCTCTCGAACGTCACGACCACGCTGTCGGCGGAACGCTCGGCCTCGCCGTGGAACACCGCCTCGATGTTGTTGCCGTCCGGGTCGAGCAGGAAGGCGGCGTAGTAGCCGGGGTGATAGGGCCGCTCGCCCGGCGCGCCGTTGTCGGTTCCGCCCGCCGCCAGCCCCGCCTTGTGGAAGGCTTCGACCATGGCGCGGTCCTTCGCCTGGAAGGCCAGGTGGCAGCGGCCCGTCGGCCGGCCCTGCGCGGCGATGCTGTCCACCGCCGAGACGAACAGTTCGTCGGCCCAGAAGAAGCGTTCGGCTTCGCCGCCGATCGGCACGCCCAGGGCCTCCAGCACAGCGCCGTAGAAGCGGCGGCTGGCCTCCAGGTCCGGCGTCACCAGTTGCAGATGGTCGATCAGCCGGCCGCGATGAAGCTGCTGCGTCTCCATGGTCCTCGTCTCCTGTCAGATTGCGATTCGAACGGGCGGCAGCCTGGCCTGTTCCTGCTGACAGGACGTGTCAGCAGCCGCTCATCCTGCTAAAGCGCGCTCATGACCGACGCCGTCCCGCATCACAGCCGTAAGGGCTTGATCATCCCCTTCGCCATCGTCGCCGTGGGCCTGGTCCTGTGGACCGGCTGGTGGTTCTTCCTGACCCAGCAGATCGAGCGGCGCATGGAGGCCAAGATCGCCGGGCTGCAGGAGGGCGGCTGGACCATCCAGCATGCCGGGATATCCACCACCGGCTGGCCGATGCACGCGCGGGTGACGATCAAGCATCTGGACGTCGTCGCCCCGTCCGGTCATGCGATCGCGGCGCCGGAGATGATCGCCCAGGCCAACGCCTACAATCCTACGCGCTGGGTGCTGGCGGCGCCGGACGGCCTGACCGTCACGCGCGCAGAGAAGGGCAAGACCGCCATCCGCGCCGAGGGCATCCGCATGAGCGTGCACGGCCTGACGCAGCGCTGGCCCAATGTGGCGCTGGAGCTGGAGAAGCCGGTCTTCACCGCCCTGCCGGACGCCGAGCCCTTCCCGCTGAAGCAGGCGCGTCTGGTGCAGTTCTACATGCGGCCGCACCTGGTCGGCTCGGACACGCCGACCGATGATGTGGACGTGCTGTTCCGTCTGGTCGACGGCGAGGGCCGCCCGAACGGCCCGGTCGAAGGCTTCACCCAGTCGGGGATGTTGAACGCGCAGATCGAGGCGGTGATCGAAAAGGCCTCGGCCCTGCGCAAGGGCGCGGACGCCAAGGGGCTGCTGACCGCCTGGACGGCGGCGGGCGGCCGCTTCATCGACGTGAAGGGCCAGCTGCAGGCCGGCGAGAGCAAGGCCTTCGTCTCCAGCGACGCCCTGTCGGCGGACGGCAAGGGCCGGCTGGAAGGCGAGGTCTTCGTGCGCGCCGAGAAGCCGCTGGCGGCCATTGTCGGCCTGGCGGGCGCCCAGCAGGGCGGGGCGCTGGACCGCGCCGCCGCCGCCAGGGCCGCCGCCGCCACGCCGCAGGGCGGGACCGGCGACGACGGTCAGGGCGTGGAGCTGGCCATCCTGTTCCGCGGCGGCCGCACCTATCTGGGGCCGTTCGCCCTGGCGCCCGCGCCGCAGCTGTTCTGATGCTGATCGAGCCGCCCGCCGACGAAGCGCGCCTGTCGCTGGAACGCGCCGTGGTCGAGGCCGCTCGCGCCCGGCTGGCGGCGGGGCCGCGCGGCTCGGTCGACGGCGACGCCATCGCACTGCGCGCGGTTCTGCAAGGCGCGAGCCTGTCGGAAAAAGCGGCGGTGCGCGCCGTGCTGGGACGGCTGGAGGCGGCCGACGGACGGCCGTTGATCGCCTGCGGATCGTTGTCGCAGATGCTGGCGGCTGACCGCTGGGGGCTGGCGGCGCGGCCGATGGCCGAGGCCGATCAGGCCCTGATCGCCGTGCGCGACGGGGCGGCGAAGAAGACGCGCGCCCTGATCGATCTGTCGGCGCGGCCGTGGTGGGGGCGGCTGCTGGCCCTGCCCATGCTGAAGGTCATCGCCGCCTTGCCGGATGACGCCGCCGGGGCGCCGCGCGCCCTGATGGTCGGGACCGAGGCGCCGGGGCCGACCGGCGACGACCGCACCTTCTGGGTCACGGACAGCGGTTGGCCGGACGCCCGCATCGTCGAGGCCCTGGGCCAGGCGGGCCTGGCGGCTGAATTTCTGTCGGGCGGAGGCGGGTTGAAGCTGTTCGTCCTGACGGGCTATGTGCAGGCGGAAGACATCAGGCTGGACGGCGCGCCCGGCGGCCTGACCGGCGTCATCGGCGCCGCTCCCGTCTTCTGAAACCCAGCGGCCGACAGGATGACCCGCGCATGACCGAAGCGAACGCCCCCGAGGGATCGCCTCAACCCAAGAGCGGCGTGCTGGACATCGCCCCCTATGTCGGCGGCAAGAGCGCCATCGCCGGGGTGGCCAAGCCGATCAAGCTGTCCTCCAACGAAAACGCCCTGGGCGCGGGCGAAAAGGCGCGCGAGGCCTTCGCCGCCGCCGTCGCCTCGATCCACCTCTATCCCGACGGCCGGGCCGACCGACTGCGCGCGGCGGTGGCTGAGGCGCATGGGCTGGAGCCGGAACGGCTGATCTTCGGCAACGGCTCGGACGAGGTCTTCGCCCTGCTGAACCAGACCTATCTGGAGGCCGGCGACAACATCGTCACCAGCCAGTACGCCTTCGTCGCTTATCAGATCTCGGCCCGCGCCTGTCAGGCCGAAGTCAAGCAGGCGGCTGAGCCGGACTTCCGCGCCGATGTCGACGCCATGCTGGGCCTGGTCGATGAGCGGACCAAGCTGGTCTATCTGTCGAACCCGGCCAATCCGACGGGCAGCTTCGCCACGGGCGAGGAGATCCGTCGCCTGCACGCGGGCCTGCCGCCCCACGTCATCCTGGTGATCGACGAAGCCTATGCCGAGTTCGTGACCGAGCCGGACTGGGAAAGCGCCTTCGACCTGGCGCGCACGGCGCCCAACATCGTCGTCACCCGCACCTTCTCCAAGCTGCACGGCCTGGGGGGCCTGCGCGTCGGCTTCGGCTATGCGCCGCTGGCGGTGGAACAGGCCATCGACCGCATCCGCCTGCCGTTCAACGTCTCCCTGCCGGGGATCGAGGCGGCCATCGCGGCGTTGGGCGACGAAGCGCACCAGAAGGCCTCGCGCGACCTGGTGGCCGAGTGGCGGCCGCGCCTGATCCAGGCCGTCAAGGGCTTCGGCTTCGAGGTGTTCCCGGCCTCGGGCAACTTCATCCTGATCCGCTTCCCGGATGCGAAGCGCCCGGCCTCGGCGGCGCAGGACTATCTGCAGTCCAGGGGGATCATCGTGCGCGGCGTGGCCAGCTATGGCCTGCCGGACTGCCTGCGGGTGACGGTCGGGACCGAGGATCAGAACCGCGCCGTCATCGACGCGCTCAGCGAGTTCGCGGCGGGCTGACGCCTCAGTCGCCGCTGTTGAAGCGGACCACGCCGATCACGCCTGCGCGCCAGACATGGTCGTCCTCGATCAGGGGGCTGTCCTTGATGTCGCCCAGGCGCTGTTCGTAGTTGAAGAAGGCGCCGACGCCGTAGCGGTCGCCGATCGGCACGGCCAGCAAGGCCGCCGCGCCCGCCGCCGACAGGCCGCCCGAAGGCGTGAAGGCGGCGTAGTCGGTGTTGGCCGCCTCCTGGGCGGTGACGCCGTAATAGCGCTGGACCCGCTCGTCGCTGCCGCCGCGCATATAGGCCATGGTCTGCAACAGGCCGATGGGCGTCACGCGCTGGTGGCTGACCGAGCCGTAGTATTCCAGTCCGGCGTCGTCGCCCGTGGCGTCATGCTGGATGCGGCCGCCGACCACGATGTTCCCCGGCAGGCGCTTGAAGGCGTAGAGCGCCGCATCGGCGCCCAGGTCCGGCCGGTCCATGCCGTCGATATCGCCTGCCGCGAAACGAGGGCGAAGCTGGACGCCCGCATGGAAGCCGTCGCGCTTGATGGCGTTCCAGCCCAGGCCGTCCAAGCCGTTGGCGTAGACGATGTCGCGATAGGAGGCCGAGCCCCAGGCGGTGAAGTTGAAGTCTTCGGCCTTGTCGCCCGACACGCTGAAGCCGCGCACGAAGCCGCCGCCGACATCGACCTTCCACGTCTGCGGCGCCTCGACCGGCTGGAACGGCTGCGACTGCGCCAGGGCTGCGGCGGGCAGGCCGGCGAAGGCGGCGGTCAGGAGCGCGAGGCGGACGGTGGAGCGGAAAATCATGAGCGGGTCCCAGGTCAACAACTGATGATATAGGGGCCCGTCCTGCAAAGCCTAGGTTTGGGGCGGCAACAAGGCGATCGAGGCGCCTTCGATCCGGCTCTCCAACTGCTTCATGAACTCGGCGCGCTTCAGCCCGGCCGGAATAGGCGGCAGGAATTCGAAAACGACCGTGCCCGGATAACGTTTGAAGCCATGCGCCGGCCAATGGACGCCCGAGTTGGTGGCGACCGGCCAGCAGGGCGCGTCCACGTCGCGATAGATGGCGGCCACGCCCGGCTTGTAGTCCGCCGGCTCGCCGGGCGCCGTGCGGGTGCCTTCGGGGAAGATCAGGATCTGGCGGTCGTCGGCCAGACGGGCGCGGGTCTGGCGCACCATGTCCTTCAGCGCCTTGGCGTGGGCGGCGCGGTCGACGGCGATCATCTTCGTCTTCCAGGCGAACCAGCCGAAGAAGGGCAGGGGCATCAGCTCCTTCTTCAGGACGAAGCACGGATCGTCCAGAAAGGCGAAGGGCGCGACCACGTCCAGCATTCCCTGATGCTTGGCGGCGATCAGAGCCGGGCCGGTCGGGCGATGCTCCAGCCCGCGCACCTCAACCTTGATTCCCGCGATCCAGCGCAGGCCGAGCAGGACGAAGCGCGCCCACAGCTTGATCACCCCCATGGCCGCCTTGTGCGGCATCAGCAACGCCGGCGACAGGAGGACCGCGAACAGCGGCATCGACAGATACAGCCACAGGGTGAAGAGCAGGGATCGAACGGTCGTCATGCGGCGGCCTTGGCGAAGGGGACGGGCGAAGAGTTAGGGAGCGACGGGCTGCGGAGCGGTCGTTTCGGCGGGCCGCTCGGGGTGGCGGCCGGTCAGGCGATGCATCCCTTCGCGGCCGAGAACGGCCAGGTATTTCATGTATTCCAGCGTCATGCGCCGGGCGGTCTCGGTGGCGCGCCACCAGGACGGCGTATCCAGCGACGGCGTGGAGACGGCGTAGGGCGTCAGCCGCACGCCGGGCGCGGCCCCGCGAATCTCCATCAGGCTGCGCGGCATATGATAGTCGGAGGTCACGACGATCAGGTCGTCATAGCCCTTGGACCGCGCCCAGGCGGCGATCTCCTGGGCGTTGCCGACGGTGTTCTCAGCCTCGAAGCCCAGGTCGACGCAGCAGTTGAACAGCTTCTTCGACCCCGGCGTCAGGGCGCGCAGCTCCTTGCGGCGAACCTCGCGGTTGACGCCCGAGATCAGCAGGCGGTCGCCCTTGCCCTGCTCCAGCAGACGGACGGCGGCGTTGACCCGCTCGGCCGAGGGGCCGGTCAGGGAGACGATGGCGTCGGCCCGCGCCGGCTCGGGCGCAGGCGTCAGTCCTCGCACCCGTTCGGCGAAGACGAACAGGCCCGTCAGCCACATCAGCGCCACCACGGCGATCAGCGTCAGGAACTTCATGCCTAACTAACTAGCGACGCCCGCCCAGCTTCGCCAGCGCCGTCAGGCGTGCGGCCAGCACCGCGACCGCCCCCGCCAGCAGGGGACAGGCGGCCAGCGTCAGCAGGTCCGGCCAGGCCAGCGGCAGGGCCGGCGTCAATCCGCCTTCGCCGCCGATCAGACGCAGCGCGGCCAGCATCAGCGCCGCCAGTCCGGCGCCCGCCGCCCCCGCCCCGGCGGCCAGCAGGCCGAAACGCTTCTGGAACAGGGAGGCGACAGCGCCGTCCGAGGCGCCGTTCAGGCTCAAGGTCTCGATCACCGCCGCCTGGGCCGCCATGCCCGCGCGGGTGGCGTAGGCGATGGCCGCCGCCGTCGCCGCCGCGATCAGCAGGAAGGCCGCCCCCGCCAGGGCCGTGATCAGGCCCGCCGAACGCTCGACTTCGCCGCGCCACAGGCTGTGGTCGTCGACGGTGGCGTCCAGTCCGGCCTCGGCCAGGGCGCGGCTCAGGCTGGGCGCGCTGGCGGGCGCTTTCGGGTCCAGATGGACGATGACCAGATAGGGCAGGGGCAGGTCGGGCAGGGCCGCCTCACCTACCCAGGGACGCAGCAGGGCCTCTGCGGCCTTGCGGTCCATCGCCTGGGCCTCGGCCACGCCGTCGACCCCGGCCAGGGTCTCGGCGGCGCGGGCGGCGGCGGCGGGGCCGGTCTCGTCGACGCGCGGCCGCACCTGCACGGTCGCCTCGGCCCGCAGCTGACGCGCCCAGCCGTGCGCGGCCCGGTCGGCGGCCAGGGCGCCGACGGCGGCGATCGAGGCCAGGAAGCACAGCACGGCGATGACCACGATCAGCCAGCGCTCGCCGCCCGCCTCGCGCGGCAGAAGTTCGGGTTGGGCGCTGCCGAAGCGGCCGATCATGTCTGATCCTCCGATGCGGTCGGGGCGACGGCGGGCGCGATCTGCTCCAGCCGCCCGCCTTCCAGCCGCAGCACGGCGGCGCCGCTGCGCGCGGCCAAGGCCTCGTCATGGCTGGCGATCAGGATCGTGGCGCCCAGCCTGTTCAGGGACTGGAACAGCCGCATCAGCTTCTCGCCCATCGGCCGGTCGACGCTGCCGGTCGGTTCGTCGGCCAGGATCAGGCGCGGCCGCGCCACCACGGCGCGGGCGATGGCCAGCCGCTGCTTCTCACCGCCTGACAGCGTCGGCGGCAGGGCGTCCAGCCGCCCGCCCAAGCCGACCCAGCGCAGCATTTCCTGCACGTCGGCGGCGTATTCGGCGGGACGCTCGCCCGCCAGACGCAGCGGCAGGGCCGCATTGTCGAAGGCCGACAGATGATCCAGCAGGCGGAAGTCCTGGAAGATGACGCCCATGCGACGGCGAAGCGCCGGAACCTCGCGTCGGGGCAACTGGGTCACGTCCTGGCCGAACAGGCTGATTCGCCCCGCCTGCGGTCGGGCGGCCAGCGTCAGCAGCCGCAACAGCGAGGACTTGCCCGCGCCCGAGGGTCCGGTAAGGAAGTGGAAAGAGCCGTTTGGCAGAGTAAGGTTAACGTCCCGCAGCACGGCGGGCCTGCCCGCATAGCCGAAGCCCACGCCCCTGAGGCGGACGGCGTCAGGCGCGGAATCAGGGTCGGCGGCGCGGCGGATCGGATCGGGCATCGAGTTTCGTATTGGACCGGGGCGTTGCGCCGCGACAGGAGGGGGCGATAAGCCTCGCAGTCAGCTGACATGATACTGACCTGCCCCGCCTGCGCCACTAGCTATTTCGTTCCCGACGAGGCGATCGGTCCGAACGGCCGTCGCGTGCGCTGCAAGGCGTGCGGCCACGACTGGCGCGCGACCCTTGAGGACGCCCCTCTCGAACTGGAGCCGGAAGCCGCCCCCACCGAGGAGGTGGAGGCCGCGCCCCGCTACGACACCTTCGCCGAGACCCCGGCGCCGGAACTGCCGCGCGCCTTCCGCGCCAAGGCCGAGCGCAAGCGTCGCGTGCGTCAGGCGGCGGCGGCCGGGGCGGCCTGGGCGGCGGCGGCGGCCGTGGCGCTGGGCCTGCTGACCGGGGCCGTCCTGTTCCGCGAGGAGATCGCCCGCGCCTTTCCGTCGGCGGCGGGGGTCTACAGGTCGCTGGGGCTGGACGTGAACACGGTCGGTCTTGAGGTCGAGGCGCTGCGAGGCCGCACCACGCCGCACGACCCTGGCCGCACCCTGGTTTCGGGCGCGCTCCGCAACATCCGCGACATTGAAATCGTCCCGCCGCCGCTGGTGGTCGTCCTCAAGGATGCTGGGGGCGTCGAGGTGACGCGCCGCATCGTGCGCCTGGACGGACCGCCCATCCTGCCCGGGAAGGTTCAGGGCTTCGCTGTCGTCATTCCCGATCCGCAAGGCCGGGTGGCGAAGTTGAGCGTCGACTATCTGCTCGAGCAAGCGCCCGGGCCCGCCGCCAAGGCGCCATCCGGGTCGGCTTCTGCGACCTCGCGCGCAAGGACTGCGGCCGATAGCGCCGTGCGCGAGGACGGCGGCCTGCGCCGCTGAGCCCCTCGACCTTCGTCCAGCCGCTTCGCCTCTCGACTCCGGCCGTGCGAAAAGGGTATCGCCGGGGCATGGCTGACACCCGACCGACGCCCGCCCCCACGGTTCTTCTGTCCCAGGCCGAGATCGAGGCCGTCGTGGCCGATCTGGCGCGCCGCATCGCCCCCCATGTCGATGACGAGACGGTAGCCTCTGTCCTGCTGACCGGCGGCCTGTGGTTCGCCGCCGACCTGACCCGAGCCCTGGCGCGCGAAGGCAGAAATGTCCGCTTCGACGCCCTGTGGCTGGCCTCCTACGGCGACGAACAGACCAGCCGCGGCCGTATCGAGGTCCGCGCGCCCTATCAGCGCTCGCTGGAAGGGCGGAAGGTGCTGATCCTGGACGATGTCTTCGACACCGGCCTGTCGCTGGCGGAAGCCGTGCGGATCACGCGCGAGGCGGGCGCCGCCGAGGTGCTGACCTGCGTCTTTGCTCGCAAGCCCTGGCCCAAGCCCCGCGCGCCCGAGCCCGACTTCGTTGGCTGGGAGGCGCCGAACCGTTTCCTAGTCGGCTACGGCCTGGACCACGCGGGCGGCCTGCGCGGCCTGCCGGACATCTGCGCTCTGGACTAGGTCTGCAGCCAGTCCGCCATCGGCTCGCGGGCGAACATCTCGTCATAGGTCGGACGCGGGCGGATGACCGCGCTGCGGTCGCCGTCGACGAGAGCTTCGGCGGCCAGGGGACGGGTGTTGTATTCGCCGCTCATGACCGCGCCATAGGCTCCGGCGCTCATGAAGACGACCAGGTCGCCCGCCTTCAACGGCGGCAGGTCGCGGTCGCGCGCGAAGGTGTCCCCCGTCTCGCAGACCGGTCCGACGACGTCGTAAGGCAGCGCCTCGCCTGCGACCGGACGGACCGGCTTCAGGTCGTGGAAGGCGTCATAGAGGGCCGGGCGCATCAGATCGTTCATCGCCGCGTCCAGGACCAGGAAGCGGCGGCCGTCCGTCCGTTCATTGACCTGGATGACGCGGCTCAGCAGCACGCCCGCATTGGCGGCCATCAGGCGGCCGGGCTCGAAGGCGGCCTCGACGTTCAGGCCATCCAGCACGCGCGCGGCCATGGCGACGTATTCGGCCGGAGCGGGCGTCGCCGCCTCGCCGTAATAGGGCACGCCCAGTCCGCCGCCGAGGTCGAGGCGGGTGACGCTGTGCCCCTCGGCGCGCAGGTCTTCCGTCATTTGGCGCAACACGCGGAAGGCGGCCTCCAGCGGGGCGAGGTCGGTGATCTGGCTGCCGATGTGGCAGGCCAGCCCCACCGGCGTGACGTGGGGCGCGGCGGAGGCGCGAGCGTACAGCGCCATCGCCTCCTCGACCGGCACGCCGAACTTGTCGCCGGCGCCGCCGGTGGTGATCTTGGCGTGGCCGCCTGCGCCGATCTTCGGATTGACCCGAATGGCGATGGCTGGAGACGCCGACTTCTCGGCGGCGACGGCGATCAGCCGGTCCAGTTCGGCCGAGGACTCGACGTTGATCTGGCGCACGCCCTGCTCGATGGCGAAGGCCAGTTCGGCGTCGGTCTTGCCCACGCCTGAGAAGATGATGCGTTCGCCCGGAATGCCGACAGCCAGGGCGCGGCGGATCTCGCCTTCGGACACGGTGTCGGCGCCGCAGCCGAGTTTGGCCAGCGTCGCCAGCACGGACAGGTTGGAGTTGGCCTTGACTGCGAAGGCGATCAGAGCCTCGCCCAGCGCGCTCTTGTGCGCGTCGCAAGCCTCGCGCAGCAGGCCGTAGTGGCGGCGCAGGGTGGCCGAGGAATAGACATAGGTCGGCGTGCCGACGCTGGCCGCCAGCGTCTCCAGAGAGACGCCCTCGGCATGCAGGACGCCGTCCTTGAGGTCGAAATAGTGCACCGGCGGGGAGTCCAGTCAGAGAGAGGAGCGCGAAGGCTCAGTTCATCGGCGGCGGCTTGCCGAACGGGTCGGACGTGCCGTTGTCGATCGGCATCTGGCGCGGCGGCAGGTTCTGCATCGCCGGTTCCGGCAGGTGCTCGGCCGAGCGGTCGCGGATGGCGCGCTCGGTCTGCTTCTTCGGCGTGGCGCCCTGAGGCGGCTCCAGGTCGGCCATGCGGCCGCAACCGGCCAGGAGAAGGGCGGCGGCGCCCGCCAGGATCAGGGTCTTCTTCACAGGCGGCTTCTCCAGTCGGCGATGCGCGCGCGGACCTGTTCCGGCGCCGTGCCGCCGAAGCTCTGGCGGCTGGCGCAGGAGGCTTCGGGCGTCAGCACTTCATACACGCCTTCGGTGATCCGGCCATCCAGAGCCTGCAATTCGCTCAGCGGCAATTCGCCCAGACCCAGGCCCAGCGCCTCGGCCCGCTTCACGGCGGCGCCGGTGACGTGGTGCGCCTGGCGGAAGGGCAGGTTCAGTTCGCGCACCAGCCAGTCGGCCAGGTCGGTGGCCGTCGAGAAGCCCGCGCCGGCGGCGGCGGCCATCTTTTCGGTATTGGGGCGGATCACGGCGACCATGGCGGTCATGGCCGTCAGCGCCAGATCCAGCGCGTCGAAGGCCTCGAACACCGGCGGCTTGTCCTCCTGCATGTCCTTGGAATAGGCCAGCGGCAGACCTTTCATCACCGTGGTCAGGGCGATCAGGGCGCCGTTGATGCGGCCCGTCTTGGCGCGCACCAGCTCGGCCGCGTCGGGGTTGCGCTTCTGCGGCATGATGGACGAGCCGGTCGTCAGGTCGTCGGGCAGGGTGGCGAAGCCGAACATCGGCGTCATCCACACCACGATCTCTTCGGCCAGACGCGACAGGTGGCCCGCCGCGATCGAGGCGGCGGCCAGGCTTTCCAGCGCAAAATCGCGATCCGACACGGCGTCCAGCGAGTTCGCCATCGGGCGGTCGAAGCCCAGCGCCTGCGCCGTCATGTGACGGTCGATGGGGAAGGGCGATCCGGCCAGGGCGGCGGCGCCCAGCGGGTTCTCGTTCATGCGCGCGCGAGCGTCGGCGAAGCGGCCCGCGTCGCGACCGAACATCTCGACATAGGCCATCAGGTGGTGGCCGAAGGTCACCGGCTGGGCCGTCTGCAGATGGGTGAAGCCCGGCATCAGGTCGCCCGCGTGCTGTTCCGCCCGGTCCAGCAGGGTCCGCTGCAGGTCCGTCAGTTGCGCCACGGTGCGGTCGCAGGCGTCGCGCACCCACAGGCGGAAGTCCGTCGCCACCTGATCGTTGCGGCTGCGCGCCGTGTGCAGGCGCCCCGAAGGCTCGCCGATCAGCTCCGACAGGCGGGCCTCGACGTTCATGTGGATGTCTTCATAGGCGTCACGGAAGGGGAAGGTCCCGTCCTTGATCTCGCCCTCGATGACGTCCAGCCCGCCCAGAATGGCCTGCGCGTCCGCAGCGGCGATGATGCCCTGCTTCTCCAGCATGCGACAATGGGCCCGCGAACCGGCCAGGTCCTGCGCCCACAGGCGTTTGTCGACGCCGATGGAGACGTTGATGGCCTGCATGATGTCGGCGGGCTTGGCGCTGAAGCGCCCGCCCCATAGAGACTGCCCCTCAGACCCCTTCGAAGGGGAATTGTCAGACTGTGGTTTGGAAGGCGTATCAGACATGAGCGGCTCTGGACGGACTTGGGCGGGCGTGGCGACGTTCGCCCTGATCAGCGTGATCGGCGTGGGCGCGGCGTTGCTATACGTCAATCATCATAAGGGGCGCAAAGACTCGGCGCCCGTTGCGGCTGCATCGAAACAGCCGAGCACCCGCCTGATCGCGTATGCGCGGGGCTCCCTCGCCCGCCTGCAGGCGCCGCCGCCCGCCCCGGCCACCGACTACGCCTTCCGTGACGCGGCCGGACGGGAGGTCCGCTTCGCCGATTTCGCGGGCAAGGTGACCGTGGTGAACCTGTGGGCCACCTGGTGCGCGCCGTGCCGGATCGAGATGCCGACCCTGGCCGCGCTGGCCGATCACTATAAGGAACGCGACGACTTCGCCGTGGCGGCCATCAGCATGGACGCGGAAAAGACGGCTGACGAGGCGCGCGCCTTCATCGCCGACCATGCGCCGCTGCAGTTCTACATCGACCCGAAGTTCCAGCTGGCCTTCGAATTCCCGGGCAAGGGCGCCATGCCCCAGACGATGGTGCTGGATCGCCAGGGGCAGGTTCGCGCCGTCCTGGTCGGCGAGGCTGACTGGGCCAGTCCAGAGGCTCGGGCGCTGATCGACGACCTTTTGGCAGACCAGTGACCCTTCTCCCACAAGGGGAGAAGGGATTGGATCAGTTCTTGGCCGGGACGCGCTGGTCGGTGGCCGGGTCGACGGCGCCGGGTCGGCCTTCGGCGGCGGCCTGGGCCTGTTTGTCTTCCAGCTTGTCGGCGACCTTGCCGGCGCCTTCCTCGACCGCCTGAGCGGCCTTCATGGCGCCGGATTCGACGACTTCGCCCGTCTGGGCGGCGACGTCGGCGGCCTTGTCGCCGGCGGCATCGGCGTTGGCCTCGGCCTTGTTCTGCTCGGCCTGGGTGCAGGCGGCGGCGCCGAGCGCCAGGACCGAGGCGGCGGCGATGGTCAGGGTGCGGATACGCATGGGTGATAGCCCCTCTGAAATTTGAACCTTGGCCTTAACGCCGCCGACCCGCTGCGGTTGCGAACCGCGTCAGTCGAGGTCGACCGGAAGGGTCTGGCTGGCCAGCAGACGCTCCGTCGTCTTCCAGTGGTTCGGCCCCTGCCGCTCGACCCAGGCCTGCACCATGTCGCGGCCCAGGCCGTAGTTGATGACATAGGAGCGGTAGGTCTCGATGAAGCTCAGCCGCTGCGCCGCCCGGTCGCGCGCGACGAGGTTGTATTTCTGCAACTGGTCCAGCGCCGTCTCTCGGTCGATGCGCCCGGCCAGATAGTCGTCGGCCACCGTGTATTCCGCCCGCGCCAGCTCCCGCGTCAGGGCCAGTAGCTGCGTCTGCGCCTCGGCCGTCGCCGGGTCCAGCCCCGCCAGCGGATAGAGGACGCGCGCCTCGAACTCGGTGCGCTCATGGCCGGGGAAGGCCAGGTCGATGCCGTAGTTGGCGCTGCCCTCGGCGATGAAGGACATGGGGCTGAACAGCGGATAGACGCTCATCTCGAACCAGCCCTTGTCCTTGACGAAGGTCTGCTCCAGCAGGGCGTTATAGACGTGGTGGCCGGGGTAGCCTTCGTGACAGCCCAGATCGACCGCCCGGTCGATATAGATGGGCAGGTCGGTGTTCACCTGGATCAGGCTGAAGCCGCCGCCCTTGAACCAGTTATAGCCGGACCACGGCTTGTCGTTGACGAACTCCAGCGTGAAGGTCTCGCCGGCAGGCAGGGTGATATGACGCTCGGTGCGCGCCTTGCACTCCTTGATGGCGGCGCGCATCACCGTATCCAGCCGGTCCTTGGGGATCACATAGCGGGCGCGGAAGGCGGCGACCCGCTCGGCCAGAGGTCCCTCGCCGGGGACCATGGCGTCGATGCGCGCCAGCACCGGATCATAGGACGACAGCGGCCGCAGTTCCGGCCGCACGCCGAACAGGGCCTCGGCCTCGTCGGCGAAGCCCAGCGTTTCGCCCTGCAGCATCCGCAGCCGCGCCGAGGCCGCCGAGACATGGGCCTTGAGATAGGCGCGGCGCTGGCGGCTCTGGGCGTCCAGTCCCCGCTCCGGCAGCGTCTCGAGGCGTCGGGCCAGGTCCGCCGCGCCTTCGGCCAGTTGGGGCAGGGCGCGCGGATTGGCCTTGGCCGCTTCGGCCCACTCGGCCGGTCCGTAATAGGCGTCGACATAGCCCGGCTCTCGCTCGCCGATCTCCAGCGTCAGGGCGACATAGTCGCGCGCCACGTCGTCCAGACTGTCGGCGTCCTGTTTCTGGAACGCGGCGCAGCCGGTCAGAACAACGACAGCGCCGGCCAGGGCGGCGAAGGTGATGGCGCGCATGGAAATTCCCTCTTCCCGATCCGCGACGCTAGGCCGACGGAGCCCCCGCGCCAAGAAGGAAGGCGCGGCCAGATTCGGGATTGAGACCGCCTCGCCCATGCTGTAAGCACCGCCGTCCGGCCTCAACGCCGCGCACGCACCCGTAGCTCAGCTGGATAGAGTGCTGCCCTCCGAAGGCAGAGGTCACAGGTTCGAATCCTGTCGGGTGCGCCATCTCTCCCTATATCTCGGAACACGCTGAGGCGTTTGCTAGAAGCTATTCGCTCGCCTGTCGCCGCCGGGAGCTGATACAAAAACATCATCAAGACGTTTTAAAGCGGACTCTAAATATTCACTTCCATTGTCGAGAAAGCTTAAAACCATTCTGACAAGGGTCGCATTGCTACATCTGCGACTGGAGACCGGTTGAGATGCGTCATGATGACAAAGGTTCACGCTCAGCTTGCTGTAGTTGCCTCGCCAAAACAACGCCGCCCCTATGCGCGTGAACTGGAGCGGGCGTTTCAAAATCTCGGGAAGGATTTCGGATGGAGGGGCGTTCAGGGAATCCTGTTTAAGGAAGTAAACCAATGGTTCGTCACCAGTCACCTTGAAGCGAGCCTGCTGTCGCAGCAAACTTCCCTGATTGTCTCAACCAAGCCCATGGCGATTGATCCCATTTTTTGGGACATCTGCGGATTTCCCGAGAACAAGGATAAGCCCTTATCTTTTCGCGCTCTCGGGGCCTGGACATGCCCCGCGCTGGAAATGGTGTCCGCTGACGTGGCCGAAGCGGCTGATGCGAGTGATACGGCGACGACGGCCCTGACCATGGCCGGCGAGCTTCTGGGAGCCGGTACTCCGCCGTCTCTGGCCTGGTTCGAGGCCGAATGCCGCAAGGCTTGGGAGCATCAGCCCGCCATTCTGGCCAGCATCATCACCACCCTAGTCGCAACCGAGAGGCGGCGAGAAGCGCTGGAACTCTGTCTTGAGGCGAAAGCCAGAGGCGAAACAGGCGGCTTTGTGAATGCTGGCGACTCGTTTGTGCAGGCCGCCATTCGGCGCCTCTAGACTTCCCTTTCCGCTTGAGACCTTCCAAGGCAGGAGCGCCATCATGACTCTTTGCGTGTGTGCGACGGCATGAAGCAATCCTTCTGGTTCGCAGCGTCGGTTCAAGCTCGCGCAGGCGATCTGGTCCGCGTTTTCATAACCGCGCCTTCGGAAAGATCCGGGCTCAGCCGCTGGCTGGGTCTGGCTCGACAGATGAACGCCTCTCGGTCGCCCTTCATCTATAATGAGACGTCGAAAGCGTGGTTCATGGCGAACCACCACGCCAGGATCACAGATGAAATGGCTCTGGCTCCGCGCGAAGCTCCAAGAGTCTATCAGTCATCCCCCGATCCCGACCTGCCCGTCATAAGGGTCGTGCATGGGAAGGTTCTGGGGTCCGCCGTCATCCGAAAGATAAGCAGCGAAGACAGCGGGGTCGACTCAAGGCTGGACCTGGAGATCCTGTCGGAACGCAGCATCGCGCCAGGAGAACCATGGCTGCCTGATGAAGAATGACCGCGCCTGATCGGATTCCACGCTCGATAGCGCCACGACGAACAGGCCTTGAGCATTTAAAGGAAGATGGCGCACCCGAAGAGATTCGAACTCCTGACCCCCAGATTCGTAGTCTGGTGCTCTATCCAGCTGAGCTACGGGTGCGCACCGCCTTGCGGGCAGGGCCGGGTATCTAGCGGGTCGTTCTGGCGCTGGCAAGCAGGTTTTCTCAGAAAATCTTGAGAAAATGCGGGGTTGGCCTCGGGGGGCTGCGGGCCTAGGCATAAAGCCTCCCTCAAACGTGCCGGAGTGCTTGAGTGCGCGCCTTGTCCTTCTCCCGTCTGCGTCCTGCGCGCAGGATTTCGTCTCTCGCAGCGGGGACGGCCTTGGCGGTCCTGATGCTGACCGGATGCACGACGACGGCCGAGCATGTCCAGGCCGGGGTGGCGCCGGCTCCGGTCGAGAGCCCGGCCGCAACCCAGGCGTCCGTCGCCAGGGGGCCGTTCGTGTCGGCGGCCAATCCCCTGGCGGTCGAGGCGGGGATGAAGGTGCTGGCGCGCGGCGGTTCGGCCGTGGATGCGGCGGTGGCGATCCAGGCGGTGCTGGGTTTGACCGAGCCGCAGTCGTCGGGCCTGGGCGGTGGCGCCTTCATGATGGTCTATGACGCCCAGAACGGCGCCGTCACCGTCTATGACGGGCGCGAGACGGCGCCGGCCGCCGCCACGCCCGAGCTCTTCTATGAGCACGGCAAGCCTCTGGCCTTTGTCGATGCGGTTCTGAGCGGGCGCTCGACCGGGGCGCCGGGCGTGATGCCCATGCTGGCCCTGGCCCAGAAGCAGCACGGCGCCCTGGCCTGGTCCGAGCTGTTCGGCGACGCCGAGACGCTGGCGCAGGACGGCTTCGTCGTCAGCCCGCGCCTGGCCGGCATGATTAACGGCGACGCGCCTCAGGCGAAGACTCGCTGGGCGAGGGAGTATTTCACCAAGCCGGACGGCGCGCGCTATCAGGCGGGCGATACCCTGCGGAACCAGGCTTACGCCGAGACGGTTCGCCGCATCGCGCGCGAGGGCGCGGCCGCCCTGCAGCAGGGCCCGCTGGCCGAGGCCATCGTCGAGGCGGTGCATGAGGGGCCGCGTCCCGGCGCCCTGAGCGCCGCCGACCTCGCCGGCTATCGCCCCGTGGTGCGCGAGGCCGTTTGCGGGCCTTACAAGATCTACACCATCTGCGTGCCGCCGCCGCCGTCCAGCGGGGCCTCCATCCTGGAGCTGTTGGCTATGGCCGAGCGGACGCCGGACATCGACAAGGGGCCGGACAGCCCGGAGGCCTGGGCCGCCTTCGGCCAGCTTCAGCGGCTGATGTACGCCGACCGCGACCGCTATTTCGGCGATCCCGCCTTTGTCTCCGTGCCGGTGGCGGGGCTGCTGGACCCGGCCTATGTGGCCGAGCGGGCGGCCCTGGCGCCGGGCCTTCGCGACGCGGCGCCCTATGGCGTTCCGGCCGGGGCGCCGAACGTCGGCGCGGACGCCACGCGCGAACCGGCGGGGACGTCGCATCTGGTCGTGGTGGACGCCCAGGGGAATGCCGTCAGCATGACCACGACCGTCGAGAGCCTGTTCGGCTCGGGTCGGATGGCGGGCGGTTTCTTTCTGAACAATCAGCTGACCGACTTCTCCCTGGTCCCCACGGCGTCGGACGGCACGCCGGCGGCCAACGCCGTGGCGGCGGGCAAGCGGCCGCGTTCGTCCATGTCGCCGGCCTTGATCCTGGATCGCGAAGGGCGGTTGATCGGGGCGCTGGGCTCGCCGGGCGGTTCGTCCATCCTGGCCTATAACGCCAAGGCGCTGATCGGCGCCCTGGCCTGGGGGCTGCCGCTGCAGCAAGCGTTCGACCTGCCGAACCTGGTGGCCAAGGGGGACGGCTTCGGCGCCGACACCGAGGGCTTCCCCGAGGCCGTGCGCGAAGGCATGGCGGCGCGCGGCGTCGCCTTGCAACCCAACACGACCGAAACCTCCGGCCTGCATGGGGGCTTGTGGCGGAACGGGCGCTGGGACGGAGCCGCCGACAGCCGCCGCGAAGGCGTGGCGCGGACGCAGTAGGGCGGCGAGCCTACTCGCGGGGGCGGATCGTCAGTTGGAAGGCCACCAGGCCTTCCGACACGTCCGTGTTGATGCCCTGATAGCCGCGCAGGCCCTTGGCCTCGATCTCGCGATAGACGACGCCGAAGGAGCTTTGCACTGCGCCTCGGCGATAGGCCACGCCGATGGAGGCGTCGCCGAGATAGGCGCCGGCGTCCTGGCTGACGCCCGAACGCGCGAAGTCGCCGTCGCGCGTGCGCGCGAAATTGTAGCCGACCGCCCGCTTGGAGCCTGCCGCGTACAGATACCAGCGCGGGCGCTCGCCGAAGGCCTCGTCGCCGTTGGGGGCCAGGCGGTCCAGGCCCTCGCCGATACGCAGGGTGGCGCCCGCCTCGGCCGAGGGGCCGTCGCTGCCGACCCCGAAGCCGGCGTGGGGCGTCAGCGACACTTCCAGCCCCGAGGCCGTGCGGCCCTTCGCCGCCGTCCAGCCGCGCGTATAGGTGACGTCGTAGCTTTCGCCCGAGAAGGCGGCCGGGTCGAGGGCGCGCGGCGGCAGAGGCGCGCCGTCGGCGCGGCGCAGTTCGCCCGTGGTGACGATGCGCAACCGGTCGGTGAAGCCGTCCCCGGCGAACCAGGCTTCCTGGCGCAGCTCGCCCTCATCGGCGCTCAGTCGGGCGACATCGTTGAACTGCACCGGGGCGCCGAAGGCGGCGTCAGGTTCGGTCGAGAAGGGCAGGCGGCTGTCCAGCCGAGCCGCGGCGTCCTCGAACCGGACGGCGTCGCCGCCACGAACGGCGACGGAGCCTTCGGCCATGGTCTGGGGCATGGCGAAGACGGTCGTCGGGGCGACCGCCGCGATCATCCATCCTGCCCATGCCATCGGTCGCATCAACGGTCCCTCCCGATCCGTTAACGCCTCCACTGTGCACGAACGCCAGGGAACCGCAACGGACTCTTTTACGCCTTAATCCTTGTCAGACGAACGAAGCCGCCCGGAGAGGGTTCCCGCGGGCGGCTTGAAGGCGATGGCGATGACCTTGCGGGCCGCCTTACTGGCAGGCCAGGCACTCGTCGTAGTCGGTGCGGGCGATGGAGAAGAGGTCCGGCTGGTTCGGATCGATCTCTTCTTCCTTCTTGTCCTCGGCGCCGGCGAAGGCGGCGCGCTGCACCGACTTGGAGCGCAGGTAGTAGAGGGACTTCAGGCCCCGCTCCCACGCCGACCAGTGCAGCATGTGCAGGTCCCACTTGTTGACGTCGCCGGGGATGAACAGGTTCAGCGACTGCGCCTGGCAGATGTCGCCGGTGCGGTCTGCGGCCAGTTCGATGACCCAGCGCTGATCCAGTTCGAAGGCGGTCTTATAGATGGCCTTCTCGTCGTCGCTCAGGGCGTCCAGGTGCTGAACCGAACCTTCGTGCTCAAGGATCGAGGACCAGACGGCTTCGGTGTCGATGCCCTTCTCGCCCAGCAGATCCTGCAAATAGGGGTTCTTGACCGCGAACGAGCCCGACAGGGTTTTGTGGGTGTAGATGTTGGCAGGGATCGGCTCGATCCCTGCCGACGTGCCGCCGCAGATGATCGAGATCGAGGCGGTCGGGGCGATGGCCAGCTTGTGGCTGAACCGCTCCATCACGCCGCGATCGGCGGCGTCGGGGCAGGGGCCCTTTTCCTCGGCCAGGGTGCGGCTGGCCTTGTCGGCCTCGCGGCGCAGGTGCTTGAACAGGCGCATGTTCCAGCTCTTGGCCATGGCCGATTCAAAGGCCACGCCCTGCGACTGCAGGAAGGAGTGGAAGCCCATCAGGCCCAGACCCACCGAACGCTCGCGCTGGGCCGAATAGACGGCGGCGGCCATCGACGACGGGGCGCGGGTGATGAAATCTTCGAGCACATTGTCGAGGAAACGCATGATGTCCTCGATGAAGCGGGGCTCTTCGCGCCACTCCAGGAAGGTCTCGGCGTTGACCGACGACAGGCAGCAGACGGCGGTGCGCTCGACGCCCTTATGATCCAGGCCCGTGTGCAGCATGATTTCAGAGCACAGGTTGGACTGCTTGACCGACAGGCCCAGGTCCTTCTGGTGCTGCGGCATCTGCCGGTTCACCGTGTCCGAGAAGATCAGATAGGGCTCGCCCGTCTGCATCCGGATTTCCAGGATCTTGGTCCACAGGTTGCGGGCGTCGACGGTTTTGCGGACCTCGCCGTTCTTGGGAGAGATCAGGTCGAAGGGCTTGCCTTCGCGGACCGCCTCCATGAAGGCGTCGGTGATGTTGATGCCGTGGTGCAGGTTCAGCGAGCGGCGGTTGAAGTCGCCCGACGGCTTGCGGATCTCGAGGAACTCCTCGATTTCCGGGTGGTGGATGTCCAGATAGACGGCGGCCGAGCCGCGACGCAGCGAGCCTTGAGAAATCGCCAGGGTCAGCGAATCCATTACGCGGATGAAGGGGATGATGCCCGAGGTCTGGCCCGCGCCCTTGACCTTCTCGCCGATGGAGCGGACGCCGCCCCAGTAGGTGCCGATGCCGCCGCCGTTCGAGGCCAGGGAGACGTTCTCGTTCCAGACGTTCTGGATGCCGTCCAGGCTGTCGTTGACCGAATTCAGGAAGCAGGAGATCGGCAGGCCGCGATCCGCGCCGCCGTTCGACAGCACCGGCGTCGCCGGCATGAACCACAGCTTGGACATGTAGTCATAGACGCGCTGGGCGTGCTCGGCGTCGTCGGCGTAGGCCGTGGCGACGCGGGCGAACATGTCCTGATAGCTTTCGCCCGGCAGCAGGTAGCGGTCTTCCAGGGTCTTCTTGCCGAAATCGGTCAGAAGGGCGTCGCGCGTGCGGTCCAGTTTCAGACCGCCGACCACCGTCAGTTGAGGCTTGGCCTCCGGCGGCGCCGAGGAAACCGTAGAGAATTCCGTCGTCTGCAGAGCTTCGCCGCCAGCCATTTTCATCCCTGTCCCGAACAAATCGATTAGAAGGCCGTACCGGTTTGAGACACTACATCTAGTGGCTGCTCGCCGGTGTTCGGCTAGATATATGGGTGCATATCCCTAACCGCAGGTAAAGCTCTTGACGGGAGCTTTTCTGACGAATCGGTGGGCGGCTGATCACACCCTGTGGAAATGACTCAGGAATTGGGGGTGATCACATTTTTCACCGAACCGTCGTCGATTTCTGCGAGGCCTGAAAGGGAACGTCGCAACAGCTTGGCCGTTAGCGCCCCATGGCTCCGCATCCCACCGCCTTCCTGACGCGCGCCCTGCGGGTCGCCCGCACAGAAATCGCCGCTGTGGCCGCCATGCTGGTGGTCGCCCTGGGGGTGTTGATCTTCATCGAGGTGGCCGACGACATGCGCGAGGCGGACGGCCAGGCCTTCGATCAGGCCGTGCTGGCGGCGGTCCGACCCTTCGCCGATGATCCGGGTCGGCCCTGGGGGCCGTGGTGGCTGCACGAGGGGGCGGCGGACCTGACGTCGCTCGGCGGCATATCCGTTCTGACCCTGTTCGCCGTCATCGCCATCGGCTTCCTGCTGATCATGGGCAAGCGGCTGTCGGCCCTCATGCTGATCGTCGGCCTGGCCGGCGGGGTGGCCCTGAGCGAGGGGCTGAAGGCCCTGTTCGAGCGCGAGCGGCCGCCGCAGATCTATCAGGCGGTGGAGACGCTGAACGCCAGCTTCCCCTCGGGCCACGCCCTGCTGTCGACCGTCTTCTACCTGACGCTGGGCGTCATGCTGACCCGCGCCTTTCCGCGCAAGCGGCTGAAGGCCTACGTTCTGGGCTGCGCGGTGGTGATCGCCCTTCTGATCGGGCTGACGCGAATCTACCTGGGCGCGCACTGGGCGTCGGACGTGTTTGCGGGCTGGAGCGTGGGCGCCGCCTGGTCGATGGCCCTGTGGCTGGTCGCTTACGCCGCCGAGCGCCGCCAGCGTCTGCATGACGCGCCGCTTCAGGATGCGCCCTAGCCGTCCTTCCTTAGACCAAGGTCTAGCGCCGCGACGGCGCGCGGCTGACGGATAAAGAAGGACGACGCTTCAGGAGGTTCCCATGACCGATTTCGCCGCCCTCTACGCCGAACGGCTGACGACGCCCGAGGCGGCGGCCGCCCTGATCCCCTCAGGCGCGAAGGTCGCCATGGCCCTGGGCGTCGGCCAGCCGCCGACCCTGCTGAAGGCCCTGGCCGACCGGGCCGAGGCGCGGCAGGTCGGCGACGTCAACCTCTACTACCTGCTGTCCACCGCCATCGCGGGCGAGACGGTGATGCGCTACGAGCTGACCGACCGCATCCGCCCGCACAGCCTGTTCCACGGCGCCATCGAACGGAAGCTGGAGGCGCGCGCGATTGAGGAAGGCCGTCGCGCCGTCTGGTTCGTGCCGACCGGCTTTCAGCAGACGCCGCGCGTGCTGACGCGCGAGATCGGCGTCGACACCCTGCTGGCGACCGTCTCGCCGATGGACGCCGAAGGGTATTTCAGCCTGGGGACCAACACCGACTACGCCCTGGCCGTATCGAAGACGGCCGAGCGGGTGATCCTGGAGGTCAATCCGCACATGCCGCGCGTGTTCGGCGACTGCCGCGTCCATGTTTCGCAGGTCGCGGCCCTGGTCGAGCATTCGGCGCCCCTGCTGGAGGCGGGCAAGGCGCCTCAGCAGCCGCAGGATCTGGCCATCGGCGCCCTGATCGCGGGACTGGTCGAGGACGGGGCGACGCTGCAGATGGGCATCGGCGCCCTGCCGGACGCCGTTTGCGCGGCCCTGCATGACCATCGCGATCTGGGCATCCATACCGAAATGCTGACGCCTGGCCTGGTCGAACTGATGAAGGCGGGCGTCGCCACCAACGCCCGCAAGACCCTGCATCCGGGCAAGACGGTGTTCACCTTCTCCATGGGCGACCGATCCACCTACGAATTCTTGCATGAGAATCCGGCGCTCGAGGCTCATCCGGTCGACTATGTGAACGATCCCGCCGTCATCGCCCGCAATGACCGGATGATTTCGGTCAACGCCACCTTGCAGATCGACCTGTTCGGCGCCTGCTGTTCCGAACATCTGAACGGGCGGCAGTATACGGCGGCGGGCGGTCAGCTGGACTTCGTGCGCGGCGCGGCGGCGTCGCTGGGCGGCAAGTCGATCATCGCCTGCCATTCGACGGCGGCGAAGGGGATGGCCTCGCGCATCGTGGCCCGGCTGGACGGTCCGGTGACGACGCCCCGCAACGACATCCACTACGTCGTCACCGAGCATGGGGCCGCCAATCTGAAGGGGCTGACCGACGACGC
Organism: Brevundimonas olei; assembly: GCF_037055245.1. Classification (GTDB taxonomy): domain Bacteria; phylum Pseudomonadota; class Alphaproteobacteria; order Caulobacterales; family Caulobacteraceae; genus Brevundimonas; species Brevundimonas olei. Next base: position 3,224,431 of record NZ_CP146369.1, on the reverse strand, counting down.
CCGCGCCCGCGCCCTGATCGGCCTGGCCGCGCCCGAGTTTCGCAAGGGGCTGGAGGAAGACGCGAAGGCGATGGGTCTGCTTTAAAGGCCGCCCGAAGGAGGCTTTTTTTACAATTCCCGTACAGACTGCCCGCAAACGGGGGAGAGAAGACCAGTTATGCACGGGCGCTGGCGATTGTTTCGTCATGCGGCCGGCCGCGAGGCCGGTCCGCCGGCGGTCGCCTATGTGGCGCTGTTCGCCCTTTGCCTTCTGGTCGGGCAGTGGAGCGTCGACGCCTATAAGGCGGTGATCGTCTGGCCGGCGAACGGGGTGTTGCTGGCCGCCTTCCTGCAATTGCCGCGTCGCAAGGCGTTCGCCGTGCTGCTGCTCTGCCTGGGCCTGAACCTGGGCAGCACGGTGATGCGAGGGGACGGGCCGCCCTACGTCTGGCTCAATCCCCTGCTGAACCTGACCCAGGTGTTGATCGCCGGCGTGTTGGCGCGGCGACTTTGCGGCGCCGCCCTGGATCTGCGGCGTCCCCGCCGTCTTCTCACCTTTGCTCTCGGCGCGGCGGTTCCGGCGGTGCTCGTCACCAGCACGGCGTCGGTTCTGCTGGCGGTCTGGGTGCGCGGCTATTCGCCCGAGCTGGCCGTCTTCGTCTGGACGCACCTGGTCATGATGGAGACGCTGGGCCTCCTGGTCGTCACCCCCAGCCTGCTGTTCCTGGCGCGGGCGCATCGTTTCCAGGGCGAGACCGCCTCGCCCTGGCTGTCTCTCAGTCTCCTGGCGTTGACGGCGGTGGTGGTCTCGGCAGTGTTCCTGCAGTCGGGATCGCTGCTGTTTCTCATCTTTCCGCCCCTCATGCTGGCGGCCTATCTCCTGTCGCCGCCCTGGATGGCGGCGACCCTTCTCGCGGCGGCCGGCGTCAGTTGCATCCTGACCCTGGAAGGGCATGGGCCCGTGGCTGCGGCGCAGGTGTCCGAGGTGGCGGCGCTGGCCCATGTGCCGGGGCGGCTGCGGCAGATGTCGCTGTACCACGGCTTTCTTCTGGTCGCGGTTCTGTGCTCCCTGCCCCTCAGCGCCCTGATGGCTGAAAGGCGCGCGGCGGCGAAGCGGCTGGCCCAACGCACCGCCCTGGCGCTGGCGCAGCGGCGGCGAGCCGAGGCCGCGGCGGCCGCCAAGGCCCGCTTTCTGGCCCTCATGAGCCATGAGATGCGCACCCCGCTGAACGGGGTCAGCGGTTACGCCGACCTTCTGTCCCGGCGGGCGGATCTGACGGACGAGGCGCGCGCCCAGGTCGTCGCCGTGCGCGATGCAGGCGAAGCCATGCTCAGGCTGGTGGAGGACGTGCTGGACGCCTCCGACGATGACGCCGCAGTGCGATCCGAGATCTTCCCCGTCGCGGCCCTCGTGCGCGAGGCGGGCGAATCCGCCGCGATGGCCGCCGAGGCCAAGGGGCTGGCCTTCGATCTCGACCTGGACGTGGATGAGGCGGTCAGGGGCAGAGGCGATCCTCATCGACTGGCGGCCGCCCTGCGTCACCTCCTGTCCAACGCCGTCAAATTCACCGACCAGGGACGCGTGGTTCTCAAGGCGCGCCTGGACGGCGGTCGGCTGACCCTGACGGTGCGGGACATGGGGCCGGGGATCGCGCCGGAGCTGGGGCCGGTGCTGTTCGACCTGTTCCAGCTGGGCGATGATTCCCTGAACCGTCGCCATGGCGGCGCGGGCCTGGGCCTGCCGGCCGCCCGGCGACACGCCAGGGCCATGGGCGGCGACGTGATCCTGAGCCGGACCTCGGCGCAGGGCTCCGTCTTCACCCTGACGGCGCAACTGGACCTTAGTGCGATTGAAACAGACGTCGGGAGCGCGGGCGGGTTGACGGATGCGGCGTCGTCGCTTCGGGTTCTGGTGGTGGACGACCATCCGACCAATCGTCTGATGCTGCGGACCATGATGGAGGCGGCGGGCTGCGCCGTGACGGAGGCCGTGGACGGACGCGACGCTGTCGGTCGGGCCGCCCTGGAGATCTTCGACCTGATTCTGATGGATGTGCGGATGCCGCGCCTGAACGGGCTGGAGGCGACGCAGATGATCCGCGACGGCGGCGCGGCCTCCGCGCAGGCGGTGGTTCTGGCGGTGACCGCCGACGCCATGCCGGAGGACGCCGCGCGATGCCTGGGCGTGGGCATGGACGGCCATCTGGCCAAGCCGGTCACCCATGATCGACTTTACGCCGCCGTGGACCAGGCCTTCCGAGCCGCCCAGGCGCGTCTGGCCGCCTAGTCTATGGCCGCCTAGCCTTCCCAGCCGTCCTCGAAGGGGAAGCGTTCCGACCAGAAGGCCTGAAGCGCGGGCAGGGCGTCGACGCGGCGCACCACTTCGGCCATGCGAGGCGCCTCGGCGTAGAAGCGTCGCCGCTGCGGCGTCCAGCGGCTGGCGGTCGCGACATAGAGGTCCAGCACCGTCATCTCCTCGCCCAGCAGGAAGCGGCCCGGCGCGACCTGGGCGTCCATCATCCGCCAGCAATCGGCGATGCGGTCGATGGTGCGGCGCTGGATTTCGGTCTGGGCTTCAAGGTTGTCGCCGACAAGCCGCGCGGGTTCGTCGCGCACCCAGAACATCGAATAGATGGAGGCGGGGATGAAGCTCATCCAGCGCAGGAACTGCGCCCGACGCGGATCGTCGAACGCGGGCGACAACCGCGCCTGTGGATGGGAATCGGCCAGCCAGATCAGGATGGCGGCGCTTTCGGTGATGATCTCGCCGCCGGGCGTGACCAGGGCCGGCACTTGGCGCATGGGATTGACCGCCGCCACCTTGTCTCGCTCGGCTTCGCCTTCCCAGGTCGGCGCCTCGACCACCCGATAGTCCTGTCCGATCAGCCGCAGCGTCGCCTCGACCGGAACCGAGCCTGACCCGGCTGCGCCGTAGAGTGTGAAAACCATCCCCATCTTCCTCCCCAGTTTCCTGTCATCGAAACACCATATCTAGCGGTCTGATGAAAAGTGATCGCTAGATGTGCGCATCTTCCCTTGTCCCCGCGCGCCGGCGGACGCATGGTGGAACGCACCTTCTCCGGATTCGCCTCAGGTCTTCTACGATGAACGCTCCCGCCACGATCATTCGTCCCGGCACGCCCGGCCTGCTGACCCCCTCGGCCGCCTACAAGCCCTTCCGCTACCCGTGGGCCTTCGACATGTGGAAGAAGCAGCAGCAGGTCCACTGGATGCCCGAGGAAGTCCCGATGGGCGAGGACGTCAAGGACTGGGCCGCCAATCTGAACGACGGCGAGCGCAACCTGCTGACCCAGATCTTCCGCTTCTTCACCCAGGCGGACATCGAGGTGCAGGACAACTACATGGAGCGCTACGGCCGGGTCTTCAAACCGACCGAGGTGAAGATGATGCTGGCCGCCTTCGCCAATATGGAGACCATCCATATCGCGGCCTACGCCTTGCTGCTCGAGACGATCGGGATGCCGGACAGCGAGTTCGGCGCCTTCATGGAATACGAGGCCATGAAGGACAAGCATGACTACATGGGCCAGTTCGGGGTCGACAGCGACGCCGACATCTGCCGCACCCTGGCCATGTTCGGGGGCTTCTCCGAAGGGCTGCAGCTGTTCGCCAGCTTCGCCATGCTGATGAACTTCCCGCGTCAGTCCAAGATGAAGGGCATGGGACAGATCGTGTCCTGGTCGGTGCGCGATGAAAGCCTGCACTGCGAAGGCATCATCAAGCTGTACCACGCCTTCAACAAGGAGACGGGCGCCGTCACCAAGGCCGTGGCCGACGACATCGTCGACTGCTGCAAGACGGTGATCGAGATGGAGGACAAGTTCATCGACCTGGCCTTCGAAATGGGCCCGGTGAACGGCATGACGCCAGACGACATCAAGGCCTACATCCGCTTCATCGCCGACTGGCGCCTGCGCCAGCTGAACCTGCCGGAAGTCTACGGCGTGACCGAGAACCCGCTGCCGTGGCTGCAATCGCTGCTGTCGGGCGTGGAGCACGCCAACTTCTTCGAGGCGCGCGCCACCGAATACTCCAAGGCGGCGACGCAGGGGTCCTGGCACGGCGCCGACGGCGTCTGGGACAGCTTCGACAACATGATGAAGCGCCGCACGGAACCGGCCGAGGCCTGAATCCCGCGGTCACGCGATCAGGGCGCCCCGACGGAAGGTCGGCGGCGCCCTTTTCTTTTCAGGCGTCTCAGTTCGGCGCCTGACGGCCCGCGTTGCAGCGCGCCGTATCGCCACGCTCGCAGGCGGCCACGGTGGCCCGCCAGTCGGCCATGTCGCGTTCATAGCGGGCCTGGGCCTCCTCGGCCGCGCGCAGTTCGGCCTCGTGCCGTTCCTGGGCGAGACGAGCGTCGGCCTGGGTCTGATCGACCTCGGCCTGCCAACGGCGCTGGGCGTCGGCCTGAGCGGCCTGGTTGGCCCGGTCCTCGTTCTCGGCCAGGTCGTTCTGGGCGACGATCTCGGCGTTGAGGGCCTGGGTCTCACGCAGTTCCTGGGGGGTCTGGGCTGAATCCGGCGCGCGGTGATACCGCTCGCCCTTGGCCAGCATCTCGGCCACGGGGTCCTTGGGCGCCGGGGGCGTGGCGCTCTGATTCTGGCTTTGGGCGTAGCTCGCGCCGGCGCTCAGGGCGAGCGCCAGCGCCGAAGGCAGCATCAACGCCGTCCAGACGCGCGAGGGGAGGGGGCGCGAAGGCGTGTGACGGATCATGAGGTCTCTCCTTTGCAGGGCGAGGATGCGAAAGGCCGCAAGCTTGGCGCTTCCGACGCTTGATGGAAACAACGTTCCGGAACGGGGAAGGCTGCGCCTGAGCCTCACTGCGGCAGCAGAAGCTCGAAGCGCGTGCCCTGGGGGCCGGTGTCCAGCAGGACCAGGGCGCCGCCGTGGTTGGCCGCCAGCTCGCGCGAGATGGTCAGGCCCAGGCCTGTGCCGTCGGCCCCGCCGCCGCTGACGAAGGGTTCGAACAGGCGGTCGGCCAGACGCGGCGGGATGCCGGGACCGTCGTCGCGCACGCCGATGGCGGCCATGCCGTCGCGGAGCTCGGCGCTGACGGTGATCGCGCCCTTGCCCTTGTTGAGGCCTCCGGCCGCGGACTCGATGGCCTGGCGGGCGTTGCGCATCAGATTGACGAGGATGCGGTGCAACTGATCCGGATCGGCGTTGACGGTGAAGCGGGCGGGCAGATCGCGCACCAGGCGCACGCCGTCGGGCTCCAGCCCGGCGTCCTCGGCGGCGGCGGCTACGGCGCGGGCCAGCAGCATCTTCTGAAGCTGGGGCGCTGGCTCCTCGGTCTTGCCGTAGGCCAGGACGTTGCGCGCCAGGGTCGAGGCGCGGCCCAGCGCCCGCTCCAACCGGGGCAGGGCGGTCGCCACCAGGGGATCGGACGAGGTCGACAGCCGCTCGGACGCCATCTGGGCCGAGGTCAGCATGTTGCGCAGATCGTGGTTGATCTTGGCCACCGCCTCGCCCAGCGCCGCCAGACGGGCGCGTGAGCGCAGGGACTGACGCACCTCCTCCTGCATCCGAGCCAGTTCGCGCTCGACCCGGCCGATCTCGTCCTTGCGGTCCGAGGGCGTTTCGGCCGGGCTTTCTGGATTGGCGGCGAAACGCTCGATCGAGCGGGTGACGCGGCGCAGGGGCTGCAGCACCAGCATCGACAGGGCGGCGTACAGCAGGCCGCCCGCCACCGCCGCGATCAGCAGCGACATCATCAGGCTGTTGACCAGGAAGCTCTCCAGCTCCTTCTTCAGCGGCTGGGCCGGGGCCAGGATCTCGATCAGGTCGCCCGAGCGATAGCGCGGCGCCGCCTGCACCCGCAGCGAGCGGTCGGGGTGGCCGAACAGGGTCTTCCACGGGTCCAGCAGCCGGGCGCCGACGCTGCGCTGGCGCAGGTCGATCAGTTCGGGCGCTCGCGGCAGGTTGGGGGCCTGCAGCAGCAGACGCCGCACCCCCTGTTCGCCGATGACCACCGACTGCACCCCGCCGATGCTCAGCAACTGTTCGGCGGTGGAATCCTCGACGGCGGAATAGGGCAGGGCCTCGACCCCGACCGAGGCCAGTTCGGCCGCCTGCAGCCGGTCCATCAGCCACCGCTCCTGGAAGGAGGCGGCGCTGGGCACGATGATCAGGGCGGCGACCGCCAGGGTGAAGGCGACAGTCAGCAGCAGCAGTCGGCTGGACAGGCCGTCGGGCGCCCGCGGCTTCAGCCGCCGGCGCAGGGCGCTCCACCGGGCGGGCAGGGCCGCAGGCGTCCTGGCGGGCGTCGCCGGGGCCATGGGCGTCTGCAGGCCGGTCGGAAGGGCCTCGCGCTCCGTCATGACGCCTCCATGCGGGGACGGGCGCGCAGCTTCTGGGCCAGCTTGAGCAACAGGGGCAGCAGCATGGACAGGAAGGCGACCCCCATCAGAGGCCAGAGGAATTCCGCGAACAGGCTCCGAATGTCGGGATTCGGGTCCGTGACCAGAACGTCGTGCAGGCTGTCGCCGATCCAGCAATAGATGGTGTGCGCGGGCAACAGGCCGATGAAGGTGGCGATCACATAGGGCCGCAGCGGCGCCGCCATCACGCCCGCCGCCACATTGATCATGTGGAACGGCACGGTGACGACCAGGCGCGCGACCAGCACGTACCAGAAGGTGTTCTTGTCCACCCCGGCGCAGACCTTGTTCAGCAGGCCCGTATCGGCGGTGGCGCGGCGGCGCAGGGAATCGCCCAGGGCGGTGCGCCCCACATAGTAGACGGCCAGGGCGCCGACCGTGGCGGCGAAGGCGGTGGCGACGCCCCCGACCCACGGACCGAACAGATAGCCCGCCGTCACCGTGATGAAGACCACCCCCGGAACCACGCTGGCCGTCAGCAGGGCGAAGACCAGCATCAGCGCGCCGAGCATCAACAGATAATGTCGGGCGGTCAGGGCCTCCAGCGCCGTTCCATGCTCGCGCAGGGTGTCCAGCGACAGATAGCGATTCCAGCCCATGCCGAAGATCAGGGCGACGGCGGCCAGCAGCACGGCCAGGGGCAGAAATCTTTTGACCCGGTCCAAGCCGCGCTCCGTCCTCTTCTTCCTGACATCCTTAGCGTATTTCCAGACGCCGTGCGCCCCTGTCGGCGATGTGGAAAAGCCGCTTCGGCGTTGACTCTCGTCCTGCCGCCGCTTATACGCCCGCCTCTCTCGCGGCTGACGCTTGTGTCTGTCGCCAACCCCAGTAACCCGGAGCCGACCGTGAAGCGGACCTATCAGCCGTCGCGACTCGTGCGCAAGCGCCGTCACGGCTTCCGTTCTCGGATGGCCACCAAGAACGGTCAAAAGATTGTCGCGCGTCGCCGCGCCAAGGGCCGCAAGCGCCTGACGGCCTGACGTCACGCGCCCATTTCCCTTCAGGGCGGGGCGCATGACCGATCTGATGAAAATCGATCGCCTGTTGCGGCGGCCCCAGTTTCTGGCGGCCGCCAAAGGCGTTTCCCAGGCCCGCGGCGCCGTGGTGGTCCAGCAGTTGGATCGCGCCGACGGCGACCCGACGGTGCGCCTGGGATTCACCGCCACCCGCAAGATCGGCGGCGCCGTGATCCGCAACCGCGCCAAGCGGCGCCTGCGCGAGGCCGCCCGCATGCTGACCCCGCTGCACGGCCGGGCCGGGTGCGACTATGTATTCATCGCCCGGATGGGCACGGCGGACCGCGACTGGGACCGTTTGCTTGACGACGTGAAATCGGCCCTTACAAGGCTCGCAACCCCGCGCGCGGCTTCCGATATGGGAGACCGGGCCGCTTCGACCGCCCGCGTCGCCCCCGACCCGCGCCCCGCCGACCAGGACCGCTGATCCCGATGCAGAACCAGAATTCGCGCAACACCATCATCTTCTTCGTGTGCGCGGCCCTGATCATGGGCGTCTACTACTTCATGGTGATGCGCCCGCAGGCCGAGGCGCGTCGCCAGGCCCAGGTCGTCGCCGCCGAGCAGCAGAAGGCGCGCGAGGCTTCGGCCGACGCCGGTCTGACGCCGTCGAGCGCCGCGCCGGGCGTCTTCATCAAGGAGCGCGCCGAGGCCCTGGGCACGGTCGCGCGCGTGCCGATCCAGACCCCGACCCTGAAGGGCTCGCTGTCGCTGCAGGGCGCGCGCATCGACGACCTGTACCTGACCAACTACAAGGAAACGCTCGACAGGAATTCGCCCCCGGTCGAGCTGTTCCGCCCGCAGGGCATGGAGCACGCCTATTTCGCCCAGTTCGGCTGGAGCGGCCCGAACGTCCCTGGCGGCGTGCCCGGCCCCAACACCGTCTGGCGCCTGACCCAGGGTTCGACCCTGACGCCGACCACCCCGGTCGAGCTGACCTGGGACAACGGCTCGGGCCTGCGCTTCACCCGCGTCGTCTCGATCGACGACCAGTATATGTTCACGGTCAAGGACACGGTGGCCAACCTGGGAACCCAGGCCATCGCCATCGCCCCCTACGGCCGCGTCGAGCGCCAGGGCGTGCCGGTCGACCTGGGCAAGCAGATGATCCTGCACGAGGGCGCGATCGGCGCCTTCGGTTCGGACGGCAAGTTCACCACCGAACAGGTCAAGTACAAGGACTGGGCCAAGAAGCCGCGCATCGAGAAGGACTCGACCGGCGGCTGGCTGGGCATCACCGACAAATACTGGCTGGCGGCCCTGATCCCGACCCAGGACGAGGCCATCGAAGGCCGCTTCTCGGTGCGCGACGCCGACGGGATGAACATCCACGAAGCCGCCATGCTGGGGGCCACCCACACCATCCAGCCGGGCCGCCAGATCGAGGAGACCCAGCGTCTGTTCGCCGGCGCCAAGCGCGCCGAAGTGCTGAAGGGCTATGAGGAATCGCTGGGCCTGCCGCGCTTCGTCTACGCCATCGACTGGGGCATGTTCTGGTTCCTGACGCGTCCGATCTTCACGGTGGTGGAGTTCTTCTACGGCGTTCTGGGCAACTTCGGCCTGGCCATTCTGGCCCTGACCGTCGTGGTCAAGCTGATCCTCTTCCCGCTGGCCAACAAGTCCTACGAGAGCCTGTCCAAGATGCGGACCCTCCAGCCCAAGATGGAGGAGATCAAGAAGAAGCACGGCTCCGATCCGCAGAAGCAGCAGCAGGAGATGATGGCCCTCTATCAGCGGGAGAAGATCAATCCGCTGGCGGGCTGTCTGCCGATGGTGGTGCAGATCCCGGTCTTCTACGCCCTGTACAAGGTGCTGTTCGTGACCATCGAAATGCGTCACGCGCCCTTCTTCGGCTGGATCCGCGACCTGTCGGCGCGCGACCCTTCGACGATCTGGAACCTGTTCGGCGCCGTGCCGTGGGACCCGGCCACCCTGCCGATCCTCGGCGGCATCCTGAACGGCCCGCTGCACCTGGGCGTCCTGCCGCTCGTCTACGGCTTCACCATGTGGCTGCAGATGGCGATGAACCCGCCGGCGCAGGACCCGATGCAGCGTCAGATCTTCGCCCTGATGCCGATCGTCTTCACCTTCATCATGGCCCCGTTCGCGGCCGGTCTGCTGATCTACTGGGCGTGGAACAACGTGCTGTCGATCATCCAGCAGTATGTGATCATGCATCGCTTCGGCGCCGAGAACCCGATCGACAGCTTCATCGCCCGCTTCAAGAAGGCCTAATCGGTTGGACGCTTCGGACGAGCCCAAGGTCGGAGAATACTCGGACGCCGAGGTCGAGGCGGCGCGCATCCTGTTCGCGCGCCCCGCGACCTTCATCATGGGCTGCGCCAAGATCGAGCAGCTGCCGACGCCGGACCTGCCCGAGATCGCCTTCGCCGGGCGCTCCAACGTCGGCAAGTCCAGCCTGATCAACGGGCTGGTGGGCATGCACAAGCTGGCGCGCGCCTCGAACGAGCCGGGCCGCACGCGCGAGGTGAACTTCTTCGACCTGGACGGGCGGATGCGCCTGGTCGACCTGCCCGGCTACGGCTGGGCCAAGGCGTCGAAAACGACGGTCAAGAAGTTCCAGGATCTGGGCCGCGACTATCTGCGCGGCCGGGTGACGCTGAAGCGCGTCTATCTGCTGATCGACGCCCGCCACGGCCTGAAAAAGGTGGACGACGAGGCCCTGGATGCGCTGGACCTGTCGGCCGTCTCCTACCAGATCGTCCTGACCAAGGCCGACAAGCTGAAGAAGGGCGAGGCCGAAAAGGTCCAGGCGGCGACGCTGAAGGCCATCTCCAAACGCCCGGCGGCCTATCCGCACGTCGCCGTCACCTCCTCGGAAAAAGGCTTCGGCCTGCCCGAACTGCGCGCGGAGATCATGCGCACCACCGGCGTCGTTCTCGACTGAATCTCACGTTGGCGTGAACCGTTAAGCCGGACCGGCGTTGTCCCCTCGGTTCTTAACGAGAGGGGAGCGCTCCATGCGTTCAGCGATCATCGGCGGCGTCGCCGTCGCCTGCCTGCTGGGTCTGTCGGCCTGCGGAAACAACAACAAGGCCGAAACCCCGGCCGCCGACGGGGCCGAGACCGCCTCGACGGCTCCTGCGGCGACGCTCGACGCGCCCAAGCCGGGCCTGTGGCGCGTGTCCACCGCCATGGAAGGCATGCCGGGCGGCGCAGCTATCGCGCCGCAGGAAGTTTGCATCAAGGAAGCCAAGCTGGAGGCTCCGGCCAACACCCAGCAGCCGGGCGCCGATTGCACCACCCAGCCCTTCGCGCGTCAGGGCGACGCCATGGTCGCGACGTCGACCTGCACCCTGCCGGGCAATATGAAGGCCGACTCCACCATCCGCGTGACCGGCGACTTCAACAGCCGCTACGTCACCGAGGTCACCACCAAGATGGACCCGGCGCCGACGCCGCAGATGGCCCAGACCAAGGTCACCATGACGGCCGAGCGCATCGGCGACTGCCCCGCCGCCTGATCGCGGCCCGCCGGATAACGACATGATCGTCACGGCCGGTATGGCGTCGCTGAAAAGCGGCCCCATATCGGTCGGATGATCCCTCTGTCCATTCTCGACCTCGCCCCCGTGCCGGAAGGCTCCGACGTGGGCCAGGCGCTCGCCAACACCATCGATCTGGCCCGCCACGCCGAGAGGCTGGGCTACAACCGCTACTGGCTGGCCGAGCATCACAACATGCCGGGCATCGCCAGCGCCGCGACCTCCGTCGTCATCGGCGCGGTGGCGGCGGCGACGAAGACCATCCGCGTCGGCGCCGGCGGGGTCATGCTGCCCAACCACGCCCCCCTGGTCATCGCCGAACAGTTCGGCACCCTTAACGCCCTTCATCCCGGCCGGATCGACCTGGGCCTCGGTCGTGCGCCCGGATCGGATCAGGCGACGGCGCGCGCCTTGCGCCGCACGCTTCAGGGCGACCACGACGCCTTCCCGCAGGACGTGATGGAGCTGATGCAGTGGTTTGCGCCCGCCACGCCGGATCAGCACATCATCGCCAATCCGGGCGAGGGTCAGGCCGTGCCGATCTGGATCCTCGGCTCCTCGACCTACGGCGCCCAGCTGGCGGCGCATCTGGGCCTGCCCTACGCCTTCGCCAGCCATTTCGCGCCGGGCGAGATGATGCGGGCCCTCGACATCTATCGCCGGACCTTCCGCCCGTCGCCGTATCTCGAGAAGCCCTATGTCATGCTGGGCTACAACGCCTTCGTGGCCGAGACGGACGAGGCGGCGCGCCTGCTGTTCACCTCGGTCCAGCAAGCCTTCGTCAACCTGAGGACCGGTCGCCCCGGCAAGCTGCCGCCGCCGGTCGAGGGCTATTACGAGCGGCTGGACGGCGCGGCGCGCGGCATGATCGACGCCGCCCTGGCCTGCTCGGCGGTAGGCGCGCCAGCGACGGCCAAGGCCGCTCTCGACGCCTTCATCGCCCAGACCGACGCCGACGAGTTGATGCTCACCAGCCAGATCTGGGACCCGGCCGCCCGCGTGCGATCGATCGAGCTTCTGGCGGCGGCGACGGGACTGGCGGCTGTCTAACGCTCGCTTTCGGGCGCCTGAGGCGAGATGACGCCCTCGATGTCCAGATGACGCCAGGCCGCGCCTAGGTCTCCCCAAGTCTCAGGACACATAGCCCGCCTGCATCAGTTCGGCGATATGGATGATGGCGACCGGACGGCGTTCCTCGATAACGAACAGATTGCTGATCTTGTTCGCCGTCAGCAGATCGACCACGTCGCTCATCCGCGCTTCCGGATCGACGACGATTGGACTACGGCTCATGATGTCCGCGGCGCGCAGGGTCGAGATGTCGTTGGCGAAAGCTCGGCGCACATCGCCGTCGGTGATAATGCCGGCCAAAGCCCCGTCCGGCGCCAAGACGGCGACCGCTCCTTTACGCCCCTGAGTGATCGCCGAGACCACCGCGCTGAAGTCCGCGTCCAGCGGCACGCTGGCTGGGGCGGCGGCGTTGTCGCCCATCCACTCGCGCACGGTCTGCAGGCTCATGCCCAGGGCCCCGCCCGGATGGTGCAGGCCGAAATCCTCGCGCGTGAAGCCGCGACGGTCCATCAGCACCATGGCCAGGGCGTCGCCCATGGCCAGGGTCATCAGCGTCGAGGTCGTCGGCGCCAGGCCGTTGGGGCAGGCCTCGGCCACCTTGGGCATGGTCAGGCAGACGTCCGAATGGCGGCCCAGGAAGCTCTGGGGCCTCTGGGTGACGCCGATCACCGGAATGTCGTTGCGGGCGCAGAAGAGCAGCGGATCGCGCAGTTCGCGGCTTTCGCCCGAGTTGGAGATGGCCAGAAGCGTCGTGTCGGGGCGCAGCATCCCCAGGTCGCCATGGCTCATCTCGGCCGGGTGAACGAAGAAGGAATTGGTCCCGGTGGAGGCCAGGGTGGCGGCGATCTTGCCGCCGATATGGCCCGACTTGCCCATGCCGGTCACCACGACATAACCGGGACGCGACAGGATGACGTCGGCGGCGCGCGCGATGGAGGAATCCAGCGAACGCTCCAGCGCCTCCAGCGCCTCTATGTTCAGGCGCACGACTTCGCGCGCCCGATCGGACATGGCGGTCAATTGTTCCGGAGAGGAGGGGGCGGAAAAAGCAGTCATGACGGCTCCAGACGCCAGGGCCGCTTCGGCGGCTCTTCATAGCGCAGTGGCAAATGCCTCATTCGCGAGTTCGATACAATGGCGCCGTCGCGGGTGAATGGTCGATGAATAAATGACAACCAAAGCGACCCTCATGCGTTGCAATACGTCCTGGGGATAGAAAAAGAATCTTGAGACGTATGTCATCACCACAGGGGCTCGCCTGCCCTCGACTGCCCGCGCCGCCTGCCCGACTGGCCGAGGCTGCGCTTTTTCTCGATCTGGACGGGGTGCTGGCGCCCCTGGCGCCGACGCCCGACGCCGTGGGGCCGGAGCCGCGTCGCACCCGCACCCTCACGCAATTGACACAGGCCCTAGGCGGGCGGGTCGCCGTCGTCAGCGGCCGCACCCTGGCGGAGATCGACCGCATCGTCGACGGGGCGGCGAGCGCGGCGTCCGGGGTGCATGGGTTGGAGCGGCGCCGCGCCGACGGCGCCCTGAGCGCGCGGGCTCCGGCGCCTTCGGTGCGGACCGCCGTGGCCGCCTTTGAGGATTTCGCCCAGAATCGGCCTGGAGTGATTGTCGAGGACAAGGGGCTGTCGGCCGGGTTGCACTTCCGTCAGGCCCCGAACGAGGCGGCTGCGGCCCTGACCCTCGCGACAGCCCTGGCGGATCAGACCGGCCTGACGCTTCAGCCGGGCTCGATGGTGCTGGAGCTCAAGACCCCCGGCGCGGACAAGGGCGTCGCGGTCGCGGCCTTCATGACCGAGCCGCCCTTCAACGGCGCCACGCCTGTCATGGTGGGGGACGACCTGACCGACGAGGCCGGCTTTCGGGCGGCCGAAGCGCTGGGCGGTTTCGGCGTCCTGGTGGGCCCCGAGCGGCCCACCGCCGCCCGCTACAGGCTGGAGAATGTGGAGGCGGTGCTCGACTGGCTCGGCGCCCTGGCTTCCTCCGCCGCAGAGGAGAAGGAGGCGCGCGCATGACGCCCAACCTGGATCTGGCGCCCATCGGCAACTGTTCGGTCAGCGCCCTGATCGACCGTCAGGGGCGGTTTGTCTGGGCCTGCGCCCCGCGCATCGACGGCGATCCCGTCTTCTCGGCCCTCATGGACGGCGCCGCCCCCGAGCACGGCTTCTGGGCGATCGAACTGGAAGGCCAGGTCTCCGTCGAGCAGGAATACGTCCGCAACACCGCCGTCCTGCGGACGGTGCTGACGGCGGCGGACGGCGCCGCGATGGAGATCATCGACTTCTGCCCGCGCCACCTGAAGCATTCGCGCATCTACCGCCCGGTGGCCTTCGCGCGCGTGGTGCGTCCGCTGGTCGGAACGCCGCGCGTCACCATACGCCTGCGCCCTTCGGCCGACTGGGGCGCGAGCCGCGCCCAGCATACCTCGGGCTCCAACCACATCCGCTATCTGTGCAGCGATGTGACCCTGCGTCTGACCACCAACTGCCCGGTCAGCCATGTGCTGAACGAGCGGACCTTCCGTCTGGAGGAGGAGATGGCCTTCTTCCTGGGGCCGGATGAAGGTTATGACCAATCGGTCCTGGCGGGCGTCAACGCTGCCCTGGACCTGACCATCGCGCACTGGAAGCACTGGACCCGGACCCTCTACCTGCCTTTGGACTGGCAGGAAGCGGTGATCCGCGCCGCCATCGCCCTGAAGCTGTGCGTCTATGAAGAGACCGGCGCCATCGTCGCCGCGATGACCACCTCCGTGCCGGAATTCCCCGAAAGCGGGCGCAACTGGGACTATCGCTACTGCTGGATCCGCGACGCCTACTATACGGTGCGGGCGCTGAACCGGCTGGGCGCGGTGGACATCCTGGAGAGCTACCTCGGCTATCTGCGCAATCTGGTCGACGCCTCTGCGGGAGGGCATGTCCAGCCGGTCTATGGGGTAGGGCTGGAGCCCGCCATCGTCGAGCGCATCGTCGACAGCGTCGAAGGCTATCGCGGCATGAAGCCGGTGCGCGTCGGCAATCAGGCGCACGAGCATCTTCAGCACGACGTCTACGGCCAGATCGTCCTACCCCTGGTCCAGGCCTTCTTCGATCATCGCCTACTGCGTCCCGGCACGATCGAGGATTTCCGCGCCCTGGAGAAGGTCGGCGAGCGCGCCTTCGCCATGCACGATCAGGTCGACGCCGGATTGTGGGAGTTCCGCACCATCGCCCGGGTGCATACCTATTCCTCGGTCATGTGTTGGGCGGCCTGCGATCGCCTGGCGCGGGCGGCGCATCATCTGGGTCTGGACGACCGCTGCGAGCTGTGGCGCGAGCGGGCGCGCATCATCCGCGAGCGCATCGAAGCCGAAGCCTACTTGCCCGACGAAGGCCGTTTCGCCGCCAGCTTCGGCGGGACGGAGCTGGACGCGGCCCTTCTGCAGATGACGGACCTGGGCTTCCTTGACGCCCACGATCCGCGTCAGGTGAAGACCTTCGAGGCGGTCGAGCGCGATCTGAAGCGCGGTCCCTACCTGTTCCGCTACGCCCACGCGGACGACTTCGGCGAGCCGGAGACCGCCTTCAACTTCTGCACCTTCTGGTACATCGAGGCCTTGGCCCTGAACGGCCGGGTCGAGGAGGCGCGCGTCATCTTCGAGGAGATGCTCAGCCGCCGCACCCATGCGGGCCTGCTCAGCGAGGACATCTCGATCCAGGACGGCGAGCTGTGGGGCAACTACCCGCAGACCTATTCCCTGGTCGGAATCATCAACTGCGCGGTCCTGCTCAGTCGCTCGTGGACGGACGCCCGATGAGCCGCCTGATCGTCGTCTCCAACCGCGTCTCGGCGCCCAAGGACCCTGCGGCGGGTTCTGCCGGAGGCCTGGCCATGGCCCTGTCGGCGGCGCTGCGGAAGTATGAGGGGCTGTGGTTCGGCTGGTCCGGCGAGACGGTCGAGCATTTCACCGGCGAACTGAATGTCGAGGACCGGGCCGGCGTGACGGTCGCCACCGTCGACCTGGAGCCCCAGGACG
This sequence comes from Brevundimonas olei, assembly GCF_037055245.1. Taxonomy (GTDB): domain Bacteria; phylum Pseudomonadota; class Alphaproteobacteria; order Caulobacterales; family Caulobacteraceae; genus Brevundimonas; species Brevundimonas olei. The sequence continues at coordinate 3,208,437 of NZ_CP146369.1, read as the reverse complement.
TCGACGAATACTACAACGGCTACGCCAACAAGACGTTGTGGCCCCTGTTTCATCACCGGGTCGACCTGACGGCTTATGAACGGTCCTACGGCGAGGGCTATGAGCGGACCAACCGGCGCTTCGCCGAAGTGCTCGAGCCGCTGCTCGAGCCCGACGACGTCATCTGGATTCACGACTACCACATGATCCCGATGGCGCGGGATTTGCGCCGTCTGGGGGTGAAGAACCGCATCGGCTTCTTCCTGCACACGCCCTGGCCCGCGCGTCAGTTGCTGGTGACGCTGCCGCATCACCGTCGGCTGGTGGAATCCATGTTCGACTTCGACCTGCTGGGTTTCCAGACGCGCGAATGGCTGGGGCTGTTCCAGCGCTATGTCGAGGTCGAGGCGCGCGGTCGGGTGCTGGACGACGGCCGTCTCGAAGCCTTCGGCCGCAGCGTCCGGGCCGGGGTCTTCCCCATCGGCATCGACGTGGACGGCTTTCTGGCGGCGCGCGATTCTCCGCTGGGACAACGGACCTATGACCGGATGGCGGCCTCGGCTGTTTTTCGCTCGGTGATCGTGGGGGTTGATCGGCTGGACTACTCCAAGGGGCTGGAGCAGCGTCTGCTGGGCTATGAGCAGTTCCTGGAGGACAACCCCGACCAGCGCGGCCAGGTCTTCCTGCTGCAGGTCACGCCCATTTCGCGCGATGAGGTGGATACGTATCAGGACATGCGGGTGCGGCTCGAGGCTCTGGCGGGACGGGTCAACGGCGCCTACGCCGAAATGGACTGGCAGCCGGTCCGCTATCTGAACCGCACCTTTCGCCGCGACCAACTGGCGGGCCTCTATCGGGCGGCGCGGGTCGGCCTGGTGACGCCCCTGCGCGACGGCATGAATCTGGTGGCCAAGGAATATGTGGCGGCTCAGGACCCGGATGATCCGGGCGTCCTCATCCTGTCGCGCTTCGCGGGCGCGGCCGAACAGATGGGGGAGGCGCTCCTGGTCAATCCCTTCAGCCGCGAAGAGTTGTCAGAGGCGATCCAGAAGGCTCTCACCATGCCCTTGTCGGAACGCATCCGGAAATGGAAGGCGCTGATGCAGGTCGTGCGGGACACAGACGTCGCGTGCTGGCGCGATGACTATGTCCGGGCCTTGCTGGCGACTTGAGTGATTCGAAACGACGTCTTTATCGTCTCATATTGTAAACTCGTCCGGATTTTGATGTTTCAAAATGACCAAGTTTCCGAGGCTTGGGCGACGAGAAAGGCATTATGTGTTGAAACGGCGCCACAGTGGACACATTCAGCGCCAAAATGGGGAACCGCTGCACTGCAATACCGTTCGGCTTTCGAGCGCCTTCGCGGTAACGCACGGGCTTTCGGATCAACCAAGAGTGTGAGGACACCATGAAGCTGAAACTTCTGGCCAGTGTCGCTGCCGCGGGGCTGTTCGCAGCCGGCGCTGCATCGGCGGAGCCCGATGGCTGGTACGGCGCGATCGACGCCGGCTACCACATCATCGACGACATCAACACCGAAGCGTCGGCGACCGGCCAACACTGGAACTGGGAAGTCAACGACGGCTGGGCGGCGTTTGCTCGCCTGGGCTACCGCTTCAACCCGAACTGGCGCGTTGAACTCGAGGGCGGCTACCGCTCGGGCGACATCGGTCGCGTACGCGCTCCTGGGAACGTGAGCGGCCTTTGCAATGCGACCCCGGCTGCCGGCCCGTGCCACTCGCCGGAAGGCGACATCACGGCGACGACCCTGATGGCCAACGTCCTTTACGACTTCGGTTCGCCGGACTGGACCATTCGTCCGTTCGTCGGCCTGGGCGTGGGCGTGAACCGCGTCAACACCGACACGACCGGCTTCGTGCGCGGCAACCGCGGCGTCGCCTTCGCCGCCGATGACAGCTCGACCAAGTTCGCCGCTCAGGCGATCGCCGGTCTGGCCTGGGCCGTGTCGGACCGCGCCAACATCGACCTGACGTACCGTTACCTGACGGGCGACATGGAATTCGACGCCGTGACGTCGGGTTCGGGCGCCAATCCGGTCGGGACCCTGTCGGGCGACTACGACCAGTCGCACACCGTGACGCTGGGCCTGCGCTATGCGTTCGGCGCCGAGCCGGTGGCCCCGCCGCCGCCGCCCCCGCCGCCGCCGCCTCCCCCGCCGCCTCCCCCGCCGCCCCCGCCGCCGCCGCCGCCGCCTCCGGCCAAGCCGGCTGCGCGTCAGTTCGTGGTCTACTTCGACTTCGACCGTTCGGACCTGACGGCGGAAGCCCGCTCGGTGGTGACGCAAGCCGCCAACTACGCCAAGTCGGGCGCTCCGACGCGCGTGCTGGTGGTCGGCCACACCGACACCTCGGGCAACGCGGCCTACAACATGGGCCTGTCGAACCGCCGTGCGCGCACCGTGGCTGACGCCCTGGTCGCTCAAGGCGTCAACGGCGGCGTGATCTCGCTGGACGGCAAGGGCGAGACCCAGCTGGCCAAGCCGACCGCCGACGGCGTGCGTGAGCCGCTGAACCGTCGCGCCACCGTCGACATCAACTTCTAAGCCCTGAGGGGGCCGGTCTCGATCGGTCCCCGAAGGCTGTGTTGATGAAGGGTCAAGGCCGCCGAGCTCCGTCGGGTTCGGCGGCCTTGATTCAATAGCTTAGGCCCAAAGGTGGTCCCCGTTTCGCCTTGCCAAGACGGCGGCCTGGCTATTAATAGGGCCTGCTTTCGAGAGATATCAGCGTTTGCTCGCGCCCTTTGACCCCGACCAGTCCGAGCTAAGTCTTCAGATCTCAGTGGATCTGACGGGCCGTCGCTTTCTTATCGTGTCCGCGCCCTTCGGTCGTTTCGGACGCGTGCTGGCGCGCGCCATCGAGATGCGCGGCGGCAAGGTGCGACGCATGTTGTTCAATGCGGGCGACGTGTTGAACTGGGGGCGTTCCGGCGGTCTCGCGTTCCGCGAGAAGGCGGAGCTCTGGCCTGAACAGCTGTCCGCCCTCGCCGCCGATTTCACCGACATTATCGTGTTCGGAGAAGGCGGCCCCTACAATCAGGGCGTGCTCAGCCAGGCGGATCGCTTGAAAGCGCGTGTCTGGGTGCTCGAGAATGGGTATTTCCGGCCGGACTGGATCACCTTGGAGCGCAACGGCGTCAACGGTTCCAGCGCCCTGCCGCGCTCGGCTGCAGGTTATCCGCCGCCGCCGCCGGAATTGCCGGTGTCCCGACCTGTCGGCAGAATCCTGCCGCATCACGTCATCAACATCAGTCTCTATCATGCGGTTCAGCCGCTGGGGCGGCTGCTGTTTCCCCAGTACCGCCATCACTATTCGGCCTCGCCCTGGCGTCAGTGCTTGGGTCACGTGCGCCGCTATCTTGAGTTGGGCCTGCGCCCCCGAGGCGCCAGCGACGCCGGGCGTCTGAAGGCCAAGGGGCCCTTCTTCATCGCCTGCCTGCAGCGCGACGGCGACGCCCAACTGCTGCGCTATTCCGACATTCACGACAATCTGTCCTTCCTGGCGCAGGTGATGGACAGCTTCGCCGCCAGCGCGCCGGCAGGCAGCCGCCTCGTGGTCAAGAATCATCCGCTTGATCCGGGCATCATCAACCTCGCGCGCGAGACGCGTCGGATGGCCGAGGCGCGCGGTCTGCAGGACCGCGTCGACTTCATCGACGGCGGCAATCTGGCTCAGCTCTGCCGCGCTTCGCAGGGTATGGTGGTCAACAATTCCAGCGCCGCCCTGTCGGCTCTGGGCTTCGGCACGCCGGTCAAGGTGCTGGGGCAGGCCTTCTTCGATTTCGAAGGGCTGGCGGATCAACAGTCGCTGGACGGTTTCTGGCGGGCCCCGAAGCCGGCGGATCTCAAGCTTTTCGCGGCATTCCGCGCCTATGTGATCAATCGCACCCAGATCAACGGCAACTATCATGAGCCGCGCGCCATGATCGACACCGCCGAGCGCGTGGCCGACGCCTTGGAGACTCGGCTGGCCTAGGTCGCCGAACGGCTGTTTCCGGGTGTGGCTCTCAAGCCACCCTTTGGCGCTGTCATCATTCTGTCATCCAGTTGTCGCCCGAGCTTCCCAGAGCGCGCTTAAGCCCCCGACATCGAGCGGCCGCATATGGGCCGGCTTGCATGGCATTCCGCCTCCATCTCTGGGGATACAGACAGATGACCATCCGCAAACAGCTGTTCTGGGCAAGCACCGCCCTGATGAGCAGCTTCTTCATGGCAGAGACCGCTTCGGCTCAATCGACCGGCACGGCCGCCGTTGAAGTCGAGCAGGTCGTGGTCACGGGCCGTCGCGGTCCGCGCACCATCGACGGCGCCATGGTGGCTGAAACCGTCGGCAAGTCGCGCTCGAGCATCACTCAGGAGTTCATCGAGACCCAAGCCGCCGGTCAGACCATCAACGAAGTTCTGAACCTGGTTCCGGGCATGAGCTTCACCAACAACGACGCCTATGGCTCGTCGGGCGGCAATATCCGTCTGCACGGCTTCGACGGCCCGCGCATTTCGCAGACCTTCGACGGCATGCCGATGAACGACTCGGGCAACTACTCGCTGTACACCAACCAGCAGTTGGACTCGGAACTGATCGGCACGGCTTCGGTCAACACCGGCACGACTGACGTCGACTCCCCGACGGCCTCGGCCTCGGGCGGCACCATCAACCTCAGCTCGATCGCTCCGACGACGGAATTCGGCGGTCAGATCAAGGGATCGTTGGGCGATGACGACTTCCGTCGCGTTTTCGCCCTGGTGAACACCGGTGAAATCGGCCCGTGGGGCACGCGCGCCTGGCTGGCCTATTCGGACCAGTCGTACGATAAGTTCAAGGGACTGGGCGACCTGAACAAGACCCAGTACAACTTCAAGGTCTACCAGCCGATCCGCGACAACGGCGACTTTGTCTCTCTGGCGGGTCACTGGAACCGCAACCGCAACAACAACTATGCGGACCTGCAGCTGAAACGCAACGCTGACGGTTCGGCCAGCCTGGCCGACGGCGTGACCTGGGACAGCGATTTCGACACCGATTACACGGCGCCGACCTATCGTAACGGCGAGGCCGATATCGACGGCAACTCCAACCGTTACTGGGCGCTGCGCCAGAACCCGTCGGACACCGGCAACATCCGCGCTCAGTCGCGCTTCACCCTGCGTGAAGGCCTGATCTTCACCTTCGATCCGTCCTTCCAGTACACCCTGGCGACCGGCGGTTCGGGCCAGTTCGTCCTGTCGGAAACCGATCGTGCGCTTCTCGGCTCATCGGGCACGGGCGGCGTCGACCTGAACGGCGACGGCGATACCCTGGACAGCGTGCGCGTCCACGCCACCAACAACACCCACACTCAGCGCTACGGCATCAGCTCGTCGCTGATCTGGCGGATGTCGGACACGCAGACCCTGCGCGCCGCCTATACCCTGGACGACGCACGTCACCGTCAGACCGGTCTCTACGGCCGGGTCGACTTCTCGGATCCGACCAACCCGCACTTCTTCGATCCCTTCGCGGGCCTGCACGACAAGGATCACCGCATCGTCAACCAGGACGGCTATGAGCTGCGGACGCGTGACCGCCTGTCCTACGCCATCCTGAACCAGTTCGCCGTCGAATACGCCGGCCGCTTCCTGGACGACACCCTGCGCGTCAACGTCGGCGTCCGTGCGCCGTTCTTCAAGCGCGAGATGAACCAGAACTGCTATTCGCAGTCCAAGAGCAGCTCGGTGGTCTGCTCGACCGAGAATGCCGTCAAGCAAGCCGACGGCACCTACAAGCTCGGCACTCGCACGCAGAGCTACATCGCGCCCTATTCGCGTGAAGTGAAGTTCGACGACATCCTGCCGAACATCAACGTCAGCTGGAACTTCAGCGGCAACCAGTGGGTCTACGGCTCGTTCGCCCAGTCGCTGACCCTGCCGCGCACCGACAACCTGTACACCGTCTTCTTCGACGCGAACGGCGACATCACTTCGCCGATCACCGAACCGGAAAAGACCACGACCTACGACTTCGGCTATCGCTACCAGACGGGCGTCCTGATGGCCTCGGCCAACGTGTGGTACACCAAGTTCGATAACCGCATCGTTTCGCGTTACGACCAGGATCTGGGCGTGTCGTTCGACTCGAACGTGGGTGACGTCGACCTGTACGGCTTCGACTCGCAAATCGGCTGGTCGCCGATTGAAGGTCTGTCGCTGTACGCCACGGCTTCGTACACGGACTCTGAAATCGCCAACGACTATCTGGATGGCACGACGGTCATCAAGACGGGCGGCAAGTCGCTGACGGAAACCCCGGATTGGACCTTCGGCGGTCGCATTCAGTACGAAACCGGTCCGCTGCAAGTCGGGGCTCAAGTCAAGTACACGGGCGAGCGTTGGGTGACCGACGAGAACGACCTGTATACCGAAGCCTATACGGTCGTGAACGCCGACGCCAAGTTCGACCTGGGCTATTTCGGCTACAAGAACTCCAGCCTGGCCCTGCGCATCGTCAACCTGTTCGACGAGAACTACTTCGGCTCGATCTCGGGCGCCTACAACGCGTCGCGCAACACTTACGCCTACCGCGGCGCGCCGCGCACCATGCAAGCGACCCTGACCTACGCCTTCTAAGACGTAGCTGGGATCACCAGCATAGAGACAGGGAAGGGCGGTCCGGCGACGGGCCGCCCTTTCTTCTTTTGGCTCAGGGCGAACTCCGCCTTGCCGCCATTGAACCCAGGGGCGGCAGGGCCTATCTCGCCCCCTTCGTGCTTCATCCCTTTATGTGGACGTTTTCGCCCCATGACTTCGCCCATGACCTTGCCGATTCCTGCCGAATGGACGCCGCATCGCGCGATGTGGGTCGGTTGGCCCAGTCACGCCGATTTGTGGGAGGACAACCTCGAACCGGCGCAGGCCGAGGTCGAGGCCCTGGTCCGCGCCCTCGCTGGCCCCGGCCGGGAGCAGGTCAAGCTGATGGTCGGCAATGACGAGGCCCTGGCCGACGCCCAGGCGCGCTTCGCCGACGTGGCGGGGGTGACGGTTGTGGCCGGGCGTTTCGGCGACATCTGGCTGCGCGACACCGGGCCGATCTTCGGCGCTGGCTCGGCCTCGGCCCAGGCCTTTGTCTTCAACGGCTGGGGCGGCAAGTACGACCTGCCGCATGACGACGAGGTCGCCGACCAGATCGGCGAACAGACGGGCGTCGCCCTGACCCGTCACGACTTCATCCTGGAAGGCGGCGCCGTCGATCATGACGGCGAGGGTACGGTGCTGACCACCCGCCAGTGCGTGCTGAACCGCAACCGCAACACCGGCTGGACGCAAGAGGCGGCCGAAGCCGCCTTTGCGCAGGCTCTGGGCGCCACGAAGGTGCTGTGGCTGGGCGACGGCCTGCTGAACGACCACACCGACGGCCACGTCGACAACCTGGCCCGCTTCGTCGCGCCGGGCGTGGTCGCCTGTCCGATCGGCTTCGGCCCCAAGGACCCCAACGCCGACGTCTATGATGAGACGGCCCAGGTCCTGTCCGTCATGACCGACGCCGCCGGCCGCCCGATCCAGGTGCTGCGCATCCCTTCGCCGGGTCTGGTGCTGGACGAGGACGAGCGGCCGGTTCCGGCCAGCCATATGAACTTCCTGATTGCAGACGGCGCCGTCGTCGTGCCGACCTATGGCAACGACATGGCCGCCCGCCTGGCCTGCGAGGCCCTGGCGACCGTCTTCACCGATCGCGAGATCATCCCCCTGCCGTCGACCGCCATCCTGTCGGGTGGCGGCTCGTTCCACTGCATCAGCCAGCAGGAGCCCGCCTGATGACCCGTCAGATCACCGTCGCCGCCATCCAGACCGCCTACGGCGAGGACATGCAGGCGAACATCGACAAGACCATCGGCTTCATCCGGGAGGCGGCTGCCAAGGGCGCCCAGGTCATCCTGGCGCCGGAGCTGTTCCAGGGGCCGTATTTCTGCGTCTCGCAGGAAGAGAAATGGTTCGGCGCCGCCTATCCCTGGCGCGAGCATCCGGCCGTCACCCAGCTCCAGCCGGTGGCCAGGGAACTGGGCGTGGTCCTGCCCGTCTCGATTTTCGAGCGCGAGGGGCCGCACTACTTCAACAGCCTGGTGATGATCGACGCCGACGGCGAGCTGATGGGCGTCTATCGCAAGAGCCACATCCCCGATGGCCCCGGCTATCAGGAGAAGTACTACTTCCGCCCCGGCGACACCGGCTTCAAGGTCTGGGACACGCGCTTCGGCCGTATCGGCGTCGGCATCTGCTGGGACCAGTGGTACCCCGAAACGGCGCGGGCGATGATGCTGCAGGGGGCCGAGGTGCTGCTGTACCCGACCGCCATCGGTACCGAGCCGCATGACGATACCCTGGACACCGCCGCCCCGTGGCGGCGCGCCATGCAGGGCCATGCCGTATCGAACGTCGTGCCGGTCGTCGGCGCCAACCGCATCGGCCACGAGCAGGTGACCGAGGCGGGCCAGACCTACTACGGCCACTCCTTCATCGCCGATCATCGCGGCGACCTGGTCGAGAGTCTGGACCGGGAGGAAGGGGTGCTGGTCCACACCTTCGACCTGGACTTCCTGGACCGTCACCGCGCGGCCTGGGGCTTCTTCCGCGATCGTCGGACGGATCTGTACGGCGCCCTGGCGACAGGCCGCCCGGCCTGACCCGGCTCTAACGGAAAACTGGATCCAAAAAGAAAAGAGGCGGAAGACCGGGGTCTTCCGCCTCTCTCATTTCACGCGTTGAACGCTATCAGAACTTCAGCGTGGCGCCGAAGGTGAAGTAGCGGCCGATCGCGTCGTAGGTCTGCGGGAAGGTGTTCCCGTTGTTCGCTGACGTGCTGCCGATCTGCGAACCGACCATCGGCGGAGCCTTGTCGAACAGGTTGTTGATCGTCGCCGTCAGACGAACCGTCTGGGTGATGTCCCAGCGGCCGCTCAGGTCGAAGTAGTCGTAGCTATCGATCTGGGCGTAGTCCGGGAACCACTTGGTGTTGCTCGGCTCGACTTCGACGCCCGACAGGTGACGCCATTGCAGCGAGGCGCTGTAATCGCCCATCGACCAGGTGGCGCGAGAGCTCCAGCGTTGCTTGACCTTGGGCTCGCCGCACGACACCGAATAGTAGCCCACGCAGTCGCGCAGGACCGAGTTCGGATCCGCCTGGCTTTCAAAGCGGGTGACGATGTTGCCGTTGACGCTCAGATCGACGCGACCGATGTCGCCCCAGCCGAAGTCGGCCAGTTCGACACGATAGTTGCCGGCCAGGTCGAAGCCCGAGACGCGATCGTTGCCCAGGTTGGACGACAGAAGGGTCACGCCCTTCGATTCCACCCCGTTCAGCGAACCGTTCTTGGTGTTCCGGCCGATCAGCTTACAGAAGTCGTTGAACTCGAGGTTCGGGTTCAGCGTGGTGCTGTAGCAGCCGTTCAGGATATCGTCGACGCTGGGGCTGCCGACGGTCTTGTCGACCTTGATGTCATAGTAGTCCACGCTCAGGCGCAGGCTCGGCACGAAGGCTGGTTGCCAGACGGCGCCGATGGTCCAGGTGTCGGCCTCTTCCGGTCCCAGGTTGGGGTTGCCGCCGGTCAGGACGTTGACCTGGCCGGAGTTCGGCGGAGCCACATTCCCGATGTTGCCGTCCGGCACGCCGGTCAGGCGGCACAGATTGCTCAGGGTGCCGGCCTTATTGGCGTCGGCCGGGTTGATGAGGCCTTGCTGACAGGGGTCCTCGGCGCGGTTGTTCAGGCCAGTAACCTGGGGATTGAACAGTTCGCCGATGTTCGGAGCGCGGGTGGCGCGCTGATACATGGCGCGGATGCGGACATCCTCGATCGGCGACCAGTCGCCGCCCAGCTTGTAGCTGCCGTAGTGTGAGGTGACGCCGGCGGCCTTGAACTCAGTCTGGCGGTAGCCGGCTTCCAGGTTCAGGCTGTGGATGAACGGCAGGTTCTCGATCAGCGGGATCGCCAGTTCGGCGAAGGCTTCGCGCATTTCGAACTGACCTTCGCGATCCGGAACCGGCGCGCCGGTGCCCAGAACTTCGCCGTTGGTCTGGGCGGCCTCGTCACCGCGCGTGGCGGCGCTGGACCGGCGCCATTCCGCGCCGAAGGCGATGGCGATCGGACGTTCGCTCCAGGGGCTGCTCAGGCGTTCGGGCAGAACGCCGGAGATCGAGCCCGAGGCCACGTCCTGCTTGATCGTGACTTTGCTCATCGACGACAGGTTGATGTAGTCGATCATCTCCTGGGTGATCGAGCCTTCGGGGCCGAAGACGTTGATCGGCACGCAGCCCGCGATGCCGCCCGTCGCCTGATCGGCGCCGGGGACCAGGCACTGATCAGCCGAAACCGTGTTCAGGGCGTTCTTCAGCTTGGACAGGGAGCCCCAGTTGCGGCGCGTCGTCAGCTGCTGGGTTTCGCCGTGCGAGATATAGGCATCGTAGTTCCAGTCCGGGTTGAAGTCGCCCCGAACACCGGCCAGCAGTTGGACCGTCTTGTTCTCGATGTCCACCGGACGGGTGCCCATTTCGGTGAAGCGACGATTGATGGTCAGGTCCATCATGGTGTCGCCGCCCGGACCCGACACGCACTTGTTGGCGCCGATCATCAAGGCGTCGCACAGCTGCTGGCGCATGGCGTCGGGAATGAAAGGGTTGCCGATCGGCACGCTGTAGACGTTGCCGAAGGTGCCGCTGGAGGCGTTGTCCAGCGAGACGTCGCTCTGGACATAGCTCAGGTGGCTATAGACTTCAGCCGCTGGGTTGATCTTGAAGCTGCCCAGAGCGTTGATCTGATAGCGGCTCAGCGGCGTCTGATACAGGTTGTACGGGTTGTAGTTGTAGCCGGCCGAATTGTAGTTCGGGTGGTTCGAACCGATCAGAGCGCCCGTCGTCGGGTCCAGTTCAGCTCCAGACGGCAGCGGCGTGCCGCTCAGTTCGGGAATGACGTTGCCGTCAGCATCCTTCACCTGGAATGGCGTCACACCGAAACGACCGGGGACCGAGGTGCCCGAACCCAGCGGCGCGCCGGTCGTCGAGGAGCGCGCGACGGTGCCCCATGGGCGACGGTCCTGATAGAGCGGATCGGTCTTGGTGTAGCCGAAACTGACGACGGCGTTGCCGCGATCCTCGGCGAAGTTGCCGCCGACAGTCAGGTCGAACTTGCGGCGGACCGCGTCGTCTTCGCCCGAGAAGCCGTAGGAGGAGGAGAACTCCACGCCTTCGAAATTGTTCTTCAGGATGAAGTTGACCACGCCGGCCACGGCGTCAGCGCCGTAAACCGCCGAGGCGCCGCCGGTGACGGTGTCGATACGTTCGACCAGAGCGACCGGGATGGTGTTGGTGTCGACCACGCCGGACAGGTTGAACGGCACCACGCGGCGGCCGTTGATCAGCACCAGAGTGCGGTTGGTGCCCAGGCCGCGCAGGTTGATCGTCGCGCCGCCCCCCGAGCCGTTGTTGGTGGCCGAACCGACGGCCGGCACAGCGGCGGGCAGGTCCTTGACCAATTCTTCGATGGCGACCGGCTGCGACAGGGCGATGTCTTCCGAGCTTACCGAGGCGATGGGGCTGGCGGCCTCATAGCCCGGCTGGCGGATGCGCGAGCCGGTGACGACGATAGAGCTGACTTCGGAAACTTCTTCTTCGACCGATTGGGCGAAAGCCGGCGTGGCGGCCATGAAGCTGAGGGCGGCGCCCCCGATGATGGTCGAGGCGAGCAAGGACTCGCGAATAATTCTCTTTTTCAAAAGAGACCCTCTCCTGAACAAAACAAGCCGTCGCCCGCCCCCTTACGACGAGGGCTGAACCGACGGCTCGCGGCACATGCAGGACCGTGTGGCCTGCGGCGGAGACATTACGGCGAGGGTTGCCACAGACAAGTCAGAATTGCGTCAATAATGGCACAGATCGGAAAAAATTACCATTATTTGAAGTATATTCGGAAAAGTAGGCAAAAATTACGCTCATTTTCCGAAATTAAGACTAACGACGTTCTCTGATGCGCCGTCCCGATCATCGGCGCTGCTGCCCCAGGGGTAGCCCCTGTCGGCGCTGCAGTAGGGACGGCGGCCCTGTCGGGCGTTCTCGACCACCAGGCGCGGGCGCAGGCGAGCGGCGCCCGTGAAGACGTTGTCGGTGATGACATTGTGGGAAGGCGTCTGGTGGCGGATGACGCCGCGCTCGCCGCAGTTGCGATAGAGAAGGACGCCGGGGCGCCCGCCCAGTTCGAAGCGGTTGCCCGTGATCCGGTTCCGCGCCGAGCCGTCGACGGCGATCATCTCCCGCCCGGTGCGCGTGCGAAAAAGGTTGTCCTCAATCCGATTGTCGGCGCTTTCAGCGTCCAGATAGAGGGCGGTGGCGACGCTGCGCCCCTCCAGGGTCGAGCGGGTCAGGCTCACCCGCGTGACGCCGGGACCGACATAGAGGGGGATGGAGCCCGTGCCGCGAACGGTCACCTGTTCGAGGATGATGTGGCTGGGCGCGGCGGCTTGGGCGGCGGTCGTATGTTCGGCCGTGCGGGACGAGGCGCGCAGGTCGTCATAGCTCCCGTCCGCCCCCATGCCCCAGATTCGCACCGAACCGTGGATCAGGCAGCGCGACAGACGCACGTCGGTCGGGCGGCTCCAACGGTCGGCGGCGAGGCGGCGCGACCAGACGGCGATGGTCGGTGAGCGGGTGGTGACGGCGGCGCCGGGGCGGCCGACGGCGCCCCCCGCGCAGTCCAGCCCCGCGCCCGAGGCTTCGGCGCCTTCGATCAACACGGGGCGCACGACCGTCTGTCCTGGCGTCAGAACCGCGCGACAGGTCAGGCGATAGGGCGCCCTGGTCTCGGCCGTCAGCTCGCCCAGTTCCGAGGCGGAGCAGGGACGGGCGGCAGGCAGGGACCAGGTCTGAAGGCCGCCGGCCAGGATCATTCCCGCCAGCAGCATCGCCATCAGGGCAGGGGCATGGCCAGCGCCAGGGCCTCGGATGCGCAGCCGGGCGCTCTAGCGCCTTGCGCTCGCAGAGCCGCCAGTTCGGCGCGGGCGGCGATCAGGTCGGTTGCGAATTCCGGCTGGTCAGCGGCGCCGGCGTAGACGAGGCGCCCCAGATCCTCGCCGGCGGCGACGTCGCTGGGATAGTGCATGCCGCACACCAGCCGGCTCTGGCCGATCTCATGGGCCATGCGGCGAATCTCGGCCGCGCGGTCGGGGGCCAGGGCGGCGAAGGCCTCGCCATAGACGACGGCCACTGTCGAGCTGCCGGACGGATAGGAGGCGCTGCGTCGACCGGCCTCGGTCAGGCGCTGGCAGGCCTGACGGGACGGATCGTCGCCCACCGGTCGGGCGCGGAAGGCGCGCGCCTTGACCGTTTCCGCCGCCGCATCGGCGTCGTGAAACAGCCGCTGCATGAGACGGGTCAACTCAGGCGTCTGCTGCGGCTCCAGCCGCACGCCCAGGACGCAGTTGAAATGCTGCAGCGCTAGGGGCGGGCGCAGTTCGGCATGGGCCGTGGCCAGCAGCCAGCGGTCGGTGTTCTCCAGCGTCGCCATGCGCGTCGAACGATCCTTGTCGGACTGATCGACGGTGGATCCGGGCGCGGGCGGCGGGGGCGCGGCGGCGGCCAGGGCCTCCACCTCTGCGGCGTCGAGGTAGCCCGGCGGCGCGGCGGCGACCCGCGCCGCTTCGGGACGCAGAGCCGCCGGGGTGCCGGCGCAGGCGCACAGCAGAAGCGCCGCCGCCGCAGTCGTCGCCAACGCCGGGCGGCGGATCACGCGCCGCTGTTCCAGCTCAGTTGCACCGAGGTCAGGCCGCCTTCGCCCGGCGCGGCCACGACCTGAAGGCTGGCGCCCTTCTCGGCGCGGGCGGAGGCGCCGTAGGCGCGGGCCTCGCCCTGGTTCATGGCCATGATCGGAGACAGGCCCGCCTTCTCGGCGCGCTGACGATAGAAGTCGATCACCGCATCGGGCGTGGCGTCGGTGGTGAAGGTGATGATGCCGCCCGGACCTTCGGGGCCCGACGCCATGAGGGGCGCCCCGTCGGTCTGGGCGCCGGGATAGAGGGCGGCGAAGGTCGGCGCGCCGTCGATGGCGGCGCCCGGCGCCTCAGGCGTCGACGGCGTCGGAGCTGCCGCAGGCGCGGCGGTTTCGGCCGGCTCGGCGGCGGCGATCGACGGCGATTCGCCTTCGGGCGCGGCCTGACTGCGGTCATCGCACGCCGCCAGGCCGACGCTGAGCGCCAAGACGACGGTTGCCACGCTACGCTTCATTCAGCCTACGTCCTTAATCCTATGCGACTATCTGCACCGTGGCCTATCCGTGCGGCGGCAGCAAGGCGGTTCAACCGGTAGGGGCGTCCACATCATCGCCGGGCTGGCCCGTGGACTTGCGCGCCTGCTCCGGTCCGCCGGCCGGGCGGGCGGGCGGGTCGGACATCTCACGCCCCTGACGCGCGATGTCGGCGTTGATGGCGTCCTGATCCGGGTCGATCTCCGAGCCGGACGCCGATCCGCCCCGCAGCGAGCCGGCGCGGGTGTCCGAGCCGGAATCGGTGCCTTGCAGGGCCTTCTTCAAGGCGTCTTCGACATGGCCCAGGTCGGGTTTCTCGCCCATGGCGGCGGCCTCACGGGCGTCTTCGTTCTCGGCGGCGGGATCGGTCATGGATGGTCTCCTTGCTCGTGCAAGACAAGCGGACCGGCCGTCCGGAGGTTCCCGATCGCGCAGGCCGCGCGCCAAAGGAAAAGGGCCGGCGGATCTCTCCGCCGGCCCCCTTCGTCTTACGTGCCGATCGTCTTACTTGACGAACAGCTTGTTCCAGCGGCGCGGCTGGCGCTTCTTCCAGGCGCCGCGGTGATAGGCGTCCGACCCGATCAGCGGCACGACGGTCGTGGCTTCGGCGTAGACCATCTGTTCGTAGGTGGTCTGGACCTTGCCCCACGAGGCGGCTTCCTGCAGCGTCGAGGACGAGCAGGCGCCGTCGCGCACGTCGGCGACCGTGATCTGCACGGCGTAGCGGTGCATGTCGGCGTCGACGCCGAGAATCTCGGCGCAGACGACGGTGTCCTGAGCGAAGTTCTTCGGCACGCCGCCGCCGACCATGAACAGGCCGGTGACGCCCGCCGCGATCTTGATGTCGGTCAGTTCACGGAAGTCCGCGACCGCGTCGATCATCATATAGGGCTTGCCCTCGGCCATGCGCTCCTTCTGGTGCTTGACCAGGCCGAAACCGGCCGAGGAGTCGACGAAGGCCGGGCAGAAGATCGGCGCGCCTTCTTCATAGGCGGTCTGGATCAGCGAGCCGGGCTTCTTGGCGTTGCCTTCCGACAGCCACTTGCCCATCTCCCAGATGAACTCGCGCGAGGAATAGCCGCGCGGCTCCAGGCGGCTGGCGATCTCATAGATCGCGTGGTCGCAGGCCTGCAGTTCTTCTTCGTCGATGTAGGTGTCGTAGATGCGGTCGATGTAGTGCGAGCGCAGGATGTTGTCGTCCACCTCGCCGGCGGCCTGATAGTGCTTGTAGCCAAGGGCCTCGAAGAAATCCATGTCGACGATGGAGGCGCCGGTGGCGACCACGGCGTCGACCATGCCGAACTTCACCATGTCGCGGTAGACGTCCATGCAGCCGCCGGCCGAGGTCGAACCGGCCAGGATCAGCCACGGCGAGCAGGCCTCGTCTTCCAGGGCCATGTTGAAGATGTCGGCCGCGCGGGCGGTGTCGCGCGAGCTGAAGGACATCTTGCGCATGGAATCGATGATCGGGCGCGCGTCGAAGCTGGTGATGTCGATGTGCTCGACAGTGGTGGCCAACAGCTCCGCCTTGGCGTTGGAACGAACCGGTGCGTTCATCTCTCGGGTTTCCCTTTGGTTTGAGCGCCCGTCGTCAATAAGGAACAGCGGCCCGGACGGAGCGACGGGCCGCTGCTTGTATCAAAGCCTTGAGACATTTTTCAGTTCAAGGCGTGATGCGGTGGATCAGCGCTTGCGCTTGCGCTGGCCGGCCTTGCCCTTGGGGCGCGACAGGCGGACGACCTTGCGGGCGTTCTCCTCGGCCGTGGTGCGCACGGTCGGGATGGAGCGCGGCGCCAGGCCGTACATCGAACCCATGGGGGCGTCCTCGACCACGGCGATCTCATGCTCGCCATAGCCGTTGAAGCCGGTGGTCATGGCCACGCCATAGGCGCCCAGCATGCCGATCTCGATGAAGTCGCCTTCCTGGACATCGGCCGGCAGCCAGAACGGGCCGGGCATGTGGTCGATGCTGTCGCAGGTCGGGCCATAGAAGCGGAAGGGCTTCAGCTCCGACGAGGATTCACCGTCCCGGACCAGCTTGGTCGGGAAGGGCCAGCGCGAGTGCGTCGCATCGAACAGCGAGCCGTACGACCCGTCGTTCAGATACAGGGCGTCGCCCTTGCGCAGGTCCACGCGGCACAGCACCGACGACGACTCGGCCACCAGCGCCCGGCCGGGCTCGCACCACAGCTCGGTCGTTTCCGACACCGGCATCTCGTTGAAGCCGCGATGGATGGCGTCGGCGTATTCGCTCAGGTCCGGCGGGACCATGCCCGGATAGACCGACGGGAAGCCGCCGCCGACATCGACGATGTCGACGAAGACGCCCGCCTTCTTGATGGCGCGGCCGACCTGGGTCATCGCCGCCTCATAGGCCGAGGGGCGCATGCACTGCGAACCGACGTGGAACGACACGCCCATCAGGCCGTCCTTGACCGCATGGCGCGCGGCCAGCAGCAGGGCGGGGGCCTGATCCGGGGTGACGCCGAACTTGCCCGACAGGGAATAGGCGGCGCCGTCGGCCGACACGCCCATGCGCACGATCAGGTTCAGGTCCTCGGCGTGGCCGGTGGCCTCGAGGATCTTGTTCAGTTCGTCATGGCTGTCGAGCACGAAGGTGCGCACGCCGTGGTCGGCGTAGGCCGCACGGATCGCGCCGCGGCTCTTGACCGGGTGCATGAAGGCCAGACGCGCGTTCGGGCTGACCGACCGAACCAGTTCGATCTCGGCCAGAGACGCGACGTCGAAGGCGTTGACGCCGTTCTCGACCAGGGTCTCGATGACCCAGCGCGAAGGGTTCGCCTTCACCGCATAGAAGACGTCGGCTTTCAGATTATCCTGGAACCACTGCGCCGCTACGGCAACGGAGCGGGGACGCACGAGTGCGACCGGACGCTCCGGGGACCGCTGACGGACCAGGTCCAGGGGAAGCTGGTACGTGTGCAACTCACGTAACCCCCTGATGATTGTTAACCCAGACCCGGCGTTAGCGGCGCAAGTTAGGACCTACGGGGTCCGCCGGAACGCGCGATATGGGGATATTGGGCTGTCATGTAAAGCGGAAATTTCATGGCGGGGTTGCATGGGGACGGCGCTGGGCCGTTCCGCAGAATCGGCGCCGCACTGGACGAAATCGACGCAGACATGCCATTAAGACTTGCCCTTGCGCCCATCTCGCGTCATGCGGCGCCCCCTTTGTCGCAACCTCATCCATAGGTTCATGAGTTCTTCAACAGCCGCCGTCGCGTCCGTTCGCGACGTCTCGAAGACCTACGGGGCCAGAAAGGCGCTCGACGGCGTGTCCGTCGAGGTCGGCGCCGGTGAAATGGTCGCCCTGATCGGTCCGTCCGGTTCGGGCAAGTCCACCCTGCTGCGCTCGATCACGGGTCTTCACCCCATCGATCCCGGCGGAACCATCACCGTCTTCGGCGATGTCGTTCAGCAGAACGGCCGCGTCACGGGCGCCGTGCGCCGCGCACGCAGCCGCCTGGGCATGATCTTCCAGCAGTTCAACCTGGTGGGGCGGCTGAGCCTGTTCTCCAACGTCATGCTGGGCGCCCTGGGGCGCCTGCCGTCGTGGCGCGGCCTGTTCGGCGTCTGGCCGGGCGCGGACAAGGCCAAGGCCATGGCGGCCCTGCACCGCGTCGGCGTGTCCGACTACGCCGCCCAACGCGCCAACACCCTGTCGGGCGGCCAGCAGCAGCGCGGCGCCATCGCCCGCGCCATCGTCCAGGGCGCCAAGGCTATTCTGGCCGATGAGCCGGTCGCCTCCCTCGACCCCGTGTCGGCCCGCAAGGTGATGGAGCTGCTGGTCGAGCTGAACAAGCGCGACGGCATGGGCGTGATCGTCACCCTGCACCAGGTCGACTACGCCATCCGCTACTGCAACCGCGTCATCGCCCTGCAGAAGGGCAAGGTGGTCTATGATGGTCCGTCGACGGGCCTGGACACCAAGCGCCTGATCGAAATCTACGGTCCTGAATACGAGGACGCGTTCTGGGAAGCCAAGGCATGACCCGCACCGCCATCACCCGCCGCCTGCTGGGCGTCGCCGCCATCGCCGTCACCCTGGGCCTCGTCGGCTGCGGCCAGGGCGAACAGGCCAAGCCCGGCGCCGCCCCCAGCGAAATCACCTTCTCCATCCTGTCGGCGGAAGGCCAGGCCTCGGCCGGCCCGCTGTGGCAGCCGCTGCTGGACGACATGTCCAAGGCGATCGGCGTGCCGGTGAAGCCCTATTTCGGCTCGAACTACACCGTGCTGGTCGAGGCCATGCGCGGCAACCACACCCAGGTCGGCTGGTTCTCGGCCAAGCCCGAAGTCGAGGCCATCGACCGCGCCAACGCCGAGGTCATCGCCCGCACCGTCAACCGTGAGGGGCTGGACTCCTATCAGTCGACCCTGATCGTCAAGAAGGGCTCGGGCATCACGCTGGACAAGGTGCTGGCCTGCGGCAAGGTCTACAACTTCGGCATCGGCGACGCCCAGTCGACCTCGGGCACCCTGGCGCCCATGACCTTCCTGTTCAACGAGCGCGGCGTCGTCCCGGCCCAGTGCTTCAAGACGGTGCGCTCGGCCAACCACCAGGCCAACGCCTTCGGCGTGGCCACCGGCGTGATCGACGTGGCCACCTCCAACAGCGTCAACCTGATCTTCATGCGCCGTGAGAACGCCCAGCTGGCCGACCAGATCGAGGAGATCTGGACCTCGCCGCCGGTGCCCGAGAGCGGCATCGTCGTGCGTCAGGATCTGGACCCGGCCCTGAAGGAGAAGATTCGCAGCTTCTTCCTGACCTATGGCCAGGGCGAGGGTCCTGAAGCCGAGCGTCAGCGCAAGGTGCTGGCGGGGCTGGAGTATTCCCGGTTCGCCCCGGCTGACGATTCCTATCTCAACCCGATCCGCGAGATGATCGCCGACCAGAAGCGCGGCGAAGCCGAAGCCAAGGGCGACAAGGCCGGCGTCGCCGCCGCCGAGGCGGAAATTCAGCGCCTGCGCAGCCTGCGCGAGGTCCAACCTTGACCAAGGCCCCCCTTCCGGCCTCGGCGTCGCCGGTTCCGGCCGCGCCGCAGAAGTCCGCCGTCTCCTGGGCGATGGACGTCCTAGTCTGGGGCGGCGTGATCGCCGTCCTGCTGTACAGCGTCAACGCCGTCGATCTGGGCAACATCTCGCGCCTGTTCTCGGGCAACGACAGCATGAAGATGTTCGTCCACGACCTGCTGCGGCCGGACTTCTCCGACTGGAGGATGTTCGTCGCCAAGATGTGGGAGACGATCCAGATCGCCCTGTGGGGCACCTTCCTGGCCGTGCTGTTCGGCATTCCGCTGGGCCTGGCGGCGGCCCGCAACATGGCGCCCCAATGGGTCGTGACCCCGGTGCGCTGGATCATGAACCTGCTGCGCTCGGTGCCGGACCTGGTGATCGGTCTGCTGTTCGTCACCGCCGTGGGCCTGGGCCCGCTGGCCGGCGTCCTGGCCATCACCCTGAATACGGCCGGCGTTCTGGCCAAGCTGTTCTCCGAAGCGGTCGAGTCGATCGACAAGGGGCCGGTCGAGGGCGTTCGCGCCACCGGCGCCTCCAAGCTGCACGAGATCGTCTGGGGCGTGATTCCCCAGGTGGCCCCGCTGTGGACCTCCTTCGCCCTCTACCGTTTCGAATCGAACAGCCGCTCGGCCACCGTGCTGGGCCTGATCGGGGCGGGCGGCATCGGCCAGGTGCTGTTCGACAGCATGAACGCCTTCAACTTCAAGGCCGTGTCCGCCATCGTCATCATCGTGGTCATCGCCGTGACCCTGATCGACACCCTGTCGCAGATCATGCGCAAACGCCTGCTCTGACGACGCATCGAGTCAGGTTTGCCCTGACTGTCACAAAGGTCTGGCCGGACCGTCACATTCTCCTGCTTTAAGCGTCGCACACTGACGACTGGAGAAGGTCCGGCCATGATCCGTACACTGAAGTTCACGGCCTGCGCGGCCGCCCTGCTGGCCCTGGCGGCCTGCGGAAACAACGAGGGCGGCGCTCCCGGTTCGCAGAAGGCCCGCACGGGCATCTGGGCCGCCGGCTCCTCGACCGTCTTTCCCTTCGCCACCCGCGTGGCTGAGACCTTCGCCCGCAACGGCGGCGGCGGTTCGGCCCCCCGCGTCGAATCCCTGGGCACCGGCGGCGGCATCCAGGCCTTCTGCGCCGGCATCGGCCCCTCGACCCCGGATATCGCCAACGCCTCGCGCCCGATGAAGCAGAGCGAGTTCGATCGCTGCGTCGAGAACGGCGTCACCGACATCGTCGAGATCAAGATCGGTTATGACGGCATCGTCGTCGCCACCGCCCGCACGGGTCAGAGCTTCAATCTCGAGCTGAACGACCTCTACGAGGCCCTGGCCAAGGAAACGCCGGGCGCCGACGGCCAACTGGGCGCCAACGCGGCCAAGACCTGGAACGACGTCAACAAGGCCCTGCCGGCGATCCGCATCCAGGTCTACGGCCCCCCACCGACCTCGGGCACGCGCGACGCCTTCCTCGAACTGGGCATGGCGCCGGGCGCCAAGCTGATCCCGGCGGTCGCCGCCATCGAGGCGCAGGACAAGACCCGCTTCGAGACCGTGGCCCACACCCTGCGTGAAGACGGCGCCTGGATCGACTCGGGCGAGAACGACAACGCCATCGTCCAGACCCTGACCCGCACGCCGGGTTCGCTGGGCGTGTTCGGCTTCTCCTTCCTCGAGCAGAACATGGACACGGTGAAGGCCGAGACCATCGACGGCGTGGCCCCCTCGGTCGCCACCATCGCCGACGGCTCCTATCCCCTGGCCCGCAGCCTCTACATCTACGTCAAGAAGGCCCACATCGGCGTGACGCCGGGCCTCGAACAGTTCGTTCAGGAGTTCATGTCCGAAGGCGCCGCCGGCCGCGGCGGCTATCTGCAGGACCGCGGCCTGGTGCCGCTCGTCGCCGAGGAGCTGACGGCGGAACGCGCCAAGGCCTCGGCCATGACCTCGATGGCCCGTCCGAACTGAGGCGGCTGAATGCGAAACGCCCCGGACATCGTCCGGGGCGTTTTTGCTTTTCGCGAGGCCCGTGGTCAGGCCGCCGCGCGGCGTCTCAGCCGCGCCACCCGGCGCAGACGGCGCCAGAAGCGGCCGCGCGCGGGCTCGGGATAGGGTTGCAGGTTCTCGATGAACTGCTCGGCTGAGGCCCGCCAACTGAACTTCTCCGCATAGGCGCGGACGTCCTTGCGGTCGAGCTCCAGGCATTTCAGGCAGGCGGTCTTCAGGTCCTCGTCGATGAAGCCCGCGCCGGAACCGGGGATGATGTCGATCGGGCCGTGGGCCGGATAGGCGGCGACCGGGGTGCCCGTGCCCATGGCCTCCAGGATCACCAGGCCGAAGGTGTCGGTCCAACTGGGGAAGACGAAGACGTCGGCGTCGGCGAAGCAGCGCGCCAGGTCCTTGCCGAAGCGGGCGCCGAGGAATTTCGCCTCGGGGTATTTCTCTTCCAGCTCGGCGCGGGCCGGGCCGTCGCCCACGATGATCTTGGTGCCCGGCAGATCCAGCTCGAGGAAGGTCTCGATGTTCTTCTCGACCGCCACCCGGCCGACATTGAGGAAGAAGGGGCGGGGCCAGTTCTCGCCGCCCATCTCCTTGTAGATCGGCTCGAGGTCGGGGCGGAACAGTTCGGTGTCCACCCCGCGTGTCCAGGGCGAGACGTTCTTGAAGCCGTGCTCGACCAGCTCGTCGCGCAGGGTCGGCGTGGCGACCATCAGGCGTCCCGACGGCTTGTGGAACCACTTCATGTAGGCGTAGCCGACCTGCACCGGGATCGGGAAACGGGCCGAGACGTATTCCGGGAATTTGGTGTGATAGCTGGTGGTGAACGGCAGCTTCCACTCCACGCAGATGCGCCGCGTGGCGATGCCCAGCGGGCCTTCGGTGGCGATGTGGACGGCTTCGGGCTCGAAGGCGCGCAGGCGCTCGCGAATCTCTTCCTCGGCGCCCAAGGCCAGGCGAATTTCGGGGTAGGTGGGGCAGGGGATGGTCTTGAACTGGCTGGGCTCGATGACCTCCACCTCATGGCCCATGGCGCGGCATTCAGCCACGGTGCGGGTCAGGGTGCGGACGACGCCGTTGACCTGAGGCTCCCAAGCGTCGGTGACCAGAACAATGCGCATGAAGTCGATAGGGCCTTGAGCCGTTTCGCGAAGGCGAAACTTCTAGACGCTCCTCATGACGAAGGCGAGACGGCATGATAGAGCAGGGTTCGAACAGGGTTCACCTCTTCGCGAACGGCCACGTTTAGCCGGACCTCATCTTCGAATGAGGCTTTCCCCAGAAGATTTTGCGCTTTCCCGAATTCTATGCGGCTGAGGGCGCGATGATGCGATGCACATTCGGGCGTAGTCGCCATATATGCGGAAATTCACAGGATGGATTTCATGACGCCGACCGATCTTCGCCATTGGGATGAGCTGGACCGGAACAAGTACCGGGACGAACGTGAGGTGGTGGCCGAACTGCTGGCCGCTGAACCCCTGACGCCTGACGGTCGCGCGGCGGTCCTGAACGACGCCATCGGCCTGGTCGAAAGCGCCCGCAAGAGTCAGAAGCGCCAGGGCGTGGTCGAAAGCTTCCTGCAGGAATTCAGCCTGGGCACCCGCGAAGGTCTGGCCCTGATGTGCCTGGCCGAGGCCCTGCTGCGCACGCCCGACGCCGACACCCGCGACCGCCTGATCGCCGAGAAGATCGGCTCGGCCGACTGGGCCAGCCATATGGGCCAGTCCGACAGCCTGTTCGTCAACGCCTCGACCTGGGGCCTGATGCTGACCGGCAAGCTGGTCGACGTCGACGACGAGGCGCGCAGCGACCTGCCGAACTTCCTCAAGCGTCTGGTCGGGCGTCTGGGCGAGCCGGTCATCCGCCAGGCCGTCGCCACCGCCGTGAAGATCATGGGCGAGCAGTTCGTCGTCGGCCGCACCATCGACGCGGCCCTGAAGCGCTCGGATCGCGAAAACTGGCTGTGCAGCTTCGACATGCTGGGCGAGGGCGCCCGCACCGCCGCCGACGCCGAACGCTATGAAAAGATCTACGCCGACGCCATCGAGGCCGTGGGCAAGACCGCCAAGGGCGAAGGCCCCGAGCGCGGCCACGGCGTCTCGGTCAAGCTGTCGGCCCTGTCTCCGCGCTATCAGGCGGTGCAGGAAGACCGGGTGTGGGACGAGCTCTATCCCCGCATCCTGCGTCTGGCGCTGATCGCCGCCAAATACGACATCAACTACACCATCGACGCCGAAGAGGCCGACCGTCTGGCCCTGTCGCTGAAGCTGCTGGAGCGGCTGGCGCGCGAACCGGCGCTGGGCGACTGGCAGGGCCTCGGCCTTGCCGTTCAGGCCTATCAGAAGCGCACGACCGAGACGGTGGCCAAGCTGGCCGAACTTGCCAAGTCGTCGGGCCGTCGCCTGATGGTGCGCCTGGTCAAGGGCGCCTATTGGGACACCGAGATCAAGCTGGCCCAGGTCAACGGCCGCACCGACTATCCGGTCTTCACGACCAAGCCCGCGACCGACCTGAACTATCTGGTCTGCGCCAAGGCGCTGATCGAGGCCTCGCCCTACATCTTCTCGCAGTTCGCCACCCACAACGCCCACACCCTGGCCGCCGTGCACCGCATGGCCGCCGATCGCGGCGTGACCATCGAGTTCCAGCGCCTGCACGGCATGGGTGAGGCCCTGTATGACGGCGCCAAGGTCGAGTGGGGCGATGTCGTCGTGCGCGCCTACGCCCCCGTCGGCGGCCACGAAGAACTGCTGCCTTATCTGGTGCGCCGCCTGCTTGAGAACGGCGCCAACTCCTCCTTCGTCCACGCCCTGCTGGACGAGCGCGTGCCTGCGGCCGACGTGGCCGCCGATCCCATCACCTCGGTCGAGGCCCAGCCCGACCGCCATCCGAAGATCCCTGTGCCCATGAACATCTACGGTGACCGCCAGAACTCCCTCGGCCGCGACTATTCGCAGGCGACCGACCGCGAGCGCCATGCGGCCGCTCTGGAGCGCGTCGACAGCGAGAAGCTGACCGCCGGCCCGATCATCGGCGGCAAGCTGCGGGCCGGGGTCAACGCCCAGGACGTCACCAACCCCTACGACCGCACCCGCATCCTTGGCCATGTGTCGGAAGCCTCGGTCGAGGACGTCGACGCTGCCGTGGGCGCCGCCGCCAACGCTCAGGTCGCCTGGGACCGTCGGGGCGGCGCGGGCCGCGCACCGGTGCTGCGCGCCATGGCCGACGCCCTGGAAGCGGATCTGGACCGTCTGGTCGCCCTGCTGTCGCGTGAAGCGGGCAAGACGCTCAACGACGGCGTCGCCGAGGTGCGCGAAGCCGCCGACTTCTGCCGCTACTACGCCCTGCTGGCCGAGCGCGACTTCGGCGGCCGCCAGACCCTGAAGGGTCCGACCGGCGAGACCAATGAACTGGTCCTGCACGGCCGCGGCGTCTTCGCCTGCATCAGCCCGTGGAATTTCCCGCTGGCCATCTTCACCGGCCAGATCGCCGCTGCGCTGGCCGCCGGCAACGCCGTGGTGGCCAAGCCCGCCGAGCAGACGCCGCTGATCGCCGCCGAAGCCGTGCGCCTCTACTACAAGGCCGGTCTGAACCCCGACCTGCTGGCCTTGGTCCCCGGTCGCGGCGAGACGGTCGGCGTCGCCCTGACCAACCATCCGGGCATCGACGGCGTGGCCTTCACCGGCGGCACCGACACCGCCTCGGCGATCAACCGCGGCCTGGCCGCGCGTCCGGGCGCCATCATCCCCTTCATTGCTGAAACGGGCGGCCTCAACGGCATGTTCGTCGACACCACGGCGCTGAAGGAACAGATCATCGACGACGTCATCCTGTCGGCCTTCGGCTCGGCGGGTCAGCGTTGCTCGGCCCTGCGCGTCCTCTATGCGCCCAAGGATTCGGCCGACGCCCTGATCGAAGGCCTGAAGGGCGCCCTGGCCGCCCAGGTGCTGGGCGACCCGACCGACGCCAAGACCGACATCGGCCCGGTGATCGATGCCGAAAGCCGCGCCAACCTGGAAGCCCACGTCGAACGTCTGTCCAGGGACGCCAAGATCATCGCCCGCGCCGAACTGCCGGCCGGCGCCGACAAGGGCGACCTGTTCGCCCCGGTCATCGCCGAAATCCCGACCCCGGACTTCCTCGAACGCGAAGTCTTCGGCCCGATCCTTCACGTCTACCGCTATGAGCCGAAGGACCTGGAAAAGGTCGCCGGCAAGCTGGCGGCGCGCGGCTTCGGCCTGACGCTGGGCGTCCATAGCCGCATCGACGCCTTCGCCAAGGAAGTGATGGAGCTGGTTCCGGCGGGCAACGTCTACGTCAACCGCTCGATCATCGGCGCGGTGGTCGGCGTCCAGCCCTTCGGCGGCGAAGGCCTCAGCGGCACCGGCCCCAAGGCCGGCGGCCCCAACAGCCTGATCCGCTACGCCGCCGAAAAGGCCATCAGCATCAACATCGCCGCCCAGGGCGGCGACCCGGCGCTGCTGAACCTGTAAGGTCGGGGAGAGTTTGGAAAAAACGCCGCCGTCTCCCGAGACGGCGGCGTTTCTATTTGGGCCACCTGCCCGCGCGGCTGAGGGCGCTGGGGTTGGGCTTGCCGATATGGCCGCCGATCCAGCGCGCCGTAGCGATAAGGGCGTCCAGGTCGTAGCCGGTCGAATAACCCGCGCGCTCCAGCATGTAGACCAGATCCTCGGTGGCGATGTTGCCGGTGGCGCCGGGGGCGAAGGGGCAGCCGCCGATGCCGCCGACCGAGGCGTCCAGCACGTCCACGCCCGCCTCGACGCCCGCATAGGCGTTGGCGAGGCCCGTGTTGCGGGTGTCGTGGAAATGCAGGCGCAACGTGGCGTCAGGCGCGGCCTGACGGGCGGCCTCGACCTTCTTCGTCACGCTCCACGGATCGCCGACGCCGATGGTGTCGGCCAGGGCGATCTCCTCGACGCCAAGCGCCGCGATGCGGGCGACCAGGTCGCTGACCTGCTGCACCGAAACCTCGCCGTCGAAGGGGCAGCCCCAGACGCAGGACAGGGTGGCCGACAGTCTGGGCGTCGCGCCCGGCGCGCCCTCTATGCTGCTTGGGGCATTGGCGCGGCCCGCCACGATCTCGGACAGCATCTGCACCTGCTGGTCGACGCTGAGGCCCTGGTTCTTCAGGCCGAAGCCGTCGGTGGCGGACATGGCGACGTTGACCTCGTCCACCGCCGTGCTCAGCGCGCGGTCGTAGCCCTTGCCGTTCAAAACAAGGCCGATGCGGCTGCGGCCCTCAGTGCGGGGCAGGGCGGTCATGACCTCTTCGGCGCCCGCCATCTGGGGCACGTATTTGGGATGGACGAAGCTGACGGCCTCGATGCGTCTGGCTCCCGCCGCCTCCAGCCGCTGGACGAAGTCGGCGCGGACGGCCGGCTCCAGCACCGTCTTCTCGTTCTGCAGGCCGTCGCGCGGGCCGACCTCGACGATCTGGATGAAGCGGCTCATCGGGCGATGCTCCTTTGGCCGGGACCGGCCGGGGCGTAGACGGTCAGGCGCACGTCGTCGCCCGAGGAGTAGTTGTGGCCGCTGACCACGCCGACGGCCCGCCCGGCGGCGCCCAGGTCGGCCAGGGCGCGGCGGAAGGCTTCGTCGTCCCGGGCCTCGACGATGGCGGGGCGGCCTTCGGCCAGGGCGCGGGCGGCGCCGGCGCCGTCGGTCAGCTGGGTGTCCTTGCCGGTCAGGAAGACGAAGCTGGGCTCATGGAAGGTGGTGATGGCCACCGGCCCCGGATAGCGGCCCTGGGCGGGGTTCAACTCGGCCGAGTCCAGCGTCTGCACCAGGCGCGGCGCGATCGACAGGGGGCGCAACTGCCGGATGGTCCCGGCCAGGCCCGCGTGGGCCAGAACGCCGAAGACGACGGCGATCAGCACCCCGGTGATCGCCGCGCGGTTGACCAGCAGGAACCCGCCCACGGCGGCGGCCATGACGGCGAAGACGATGGTGACCGTAGCCCAGGTCTGGGCGGTCGAGCGGCCGAACTCGGTCAGGCCGTAGACGGTGATCAGACAGATGATCACGGCCGCGAACAGGCCCAGCAGGGCGCCCGTGACGCGCGAGACCTGGCCGATCGGCTGGGTCAGGGCGGCGGCGGCCAGCAGGGCGATCGCCCCGAAGGTCGGCAGGGTGTAGTGCCACAGCTTGGTCGGGGCCAGCTCGAACATCAGCCAGGCCGGGACCAGCCAGCAGACGGCGAAGCGGATCGCGGGCTCGGCACGGCGATGCCAGCCCGTCGACAGGGCGGCGGGCAGCATCAGGGTGACGGGGAACAGCAGCAGCGGCGACAGCAGCACATACATGCCGGGGAAGCCGCCGTGACTTTCATGGGCGCCTGCGATCTTGGGCGCCAGATCGCCGCCGATGGCCTCGCGCCAGAAGCCGCCGTCGGTGGCGATGGTGATGGCGATGGCCCACGGCCCGACCAGCAGCGCCACCAGCGGCAGCCCCCAGCCCCAGCCCAGCTGCCCCAGCCACCGGATGTTCTGGTCCCACAGCGACAGGGCGATGATGGTCAGGGCCACGACCAGCAGGCCGATCGGCCCCTTGATCAGGATGGACAGGCCGATGCCCGCCCAGAACAGCAGCTTGTGCAGCCGGTTCGCCTGCTCGCCCGCTCGCGTCGCCATATAGATGCGCGCCAGCGCCGCCATCGACAGGGTGGTCAGACCCGCCAGCATGGCGTCGGTCTTGGCGATGCCCGCCTCGGTCGACAGCAGGAAGGTCGCGCCCAGCATGACGCCGGCCAGGAAGCCCGCCCTCTGGCCGAACAGGGCGGCGCCCGCCCAGGCCACGGCCCAGGCCGCCAGCATAGCGCCCAGCAGCGACGGCAGGCGATAGGGCTGGATGTTGCGGTCCTCGACGTCCGAGGTCGCGGCCACGGCCGCCGCCTGCATCCAGTAGATGCCGATGGGCTTCTTCCAGCGCGGATCGTCCTGGAAGCGGATGTCGACATAGTCGCCGCCCTCCAGCATCTGGGCGGTGGCCTGGGCGAAACGGCTCTCGTCCCGATCCAGCGGGGGCAGCAAAAGCAGGCCGGGCAGGCCGGCGATCAGGGCCAGCAGGGCCGCAAGGACAGGGCCGCGCCAGCCGGCGATGTAGCGATCCAGGTTCGGGCGGTTCATGCCGCTGTCGTATCACGCCGGGTGCGGCCCCCGGAAGCTTCACCTTCCTCATCGCTTGTGGACGCGCCGTTTCGCCCAGGCGCGGCCTGCGCTAAAGAGCGTCGATGATCGACCGCTCCGCTTCCTCGCCCGACATTTCCGTCGTCGTGCCCGTGCATGACGAATCCGGCGCCGCCGTGCCCCTGGCGCGCGAGATCGCCGAGGCCTTCGCCGGCCGGTCCTATGAGATGATCTTCGTCAACGACGCCAGCCGGGATTCGACCCTGGACGAGCTGCAGGCGGCGATGGCGGAACTGCCCGCCCTGCGGGTGCTGTCGCACGGAACCAATGCGGGGCAGAGCCGGGCGGTGCGCACCGGCGTCCTGGCCGCGCGGGCGCCGATCGTGGTGACCCTGGACGGCGACGGCCAGAACCCGCCCGCCGACGCGCCGCGCCTGGTCGACGCGCTCCTGGCGGCCCCGCCCAGCGTCGCCCTGGTCGGCGGGGTGCGCGCCAAGCGCCAGGACAGCACCGCCAAGCGTCAGGCGTCGCTATGGGCCAACCGCATCCGCAAGAAGCTGCTGGGCGACGACGCCGACGACACCGGCTGCGGGCTGAAGGCGTTTCGCCGCGACGTCTTCCTGCGGCTGCCCTACTTCGATCACATCCACCGCTATCTGCCCGCCCTGGTGATCCGCGAGGGGTATGAGAACCGCTACCTCGACGTCGATCACCGCCACCGCGAGACGGGCCGGTCGAAATACACCAACTGGGGACGACTGCGGGCGTCCTTCTCGGACCTGCTGGGCGTGATGTGGTTGAAGTCCCGCTCGCGGCGTCCGGGCGACATCCGCGAGTTCTAAGAACGCTACCCCTACGCCGTCATCCTCGGGCTTGACCCGAGGATCCAGTTGTCCGTCTGCCCGACGGTCGAGAGTGAGGGCGTCGCCGCGCTCGATCCTCGGGTCAAGCCCGAGGATGACGGCAGGGGGGCAGGGGGCCCGTCGCGCCCTAGCTGAACGCCAGAAAGATCACGGCCACCACGGTCACGTCGAACAGGCGGGAGGCAAGGCTGAAAGCGGCGGGCATGGCGCGATCCGAAAGCGGTTGAGCCTTCGTTTACGCAAGTCGCGCGCCAGTCGCCCTCAGATCTCGGTCTTGCGCGACCGTCCGGGCGAGGGGCGCCGATCGTGCCGCCCCGAATATTCCCGGCCCAGATAGGTGGTGCGCGCCGCATCCAGCACCGGGACGCCGCCCTTCAACCCGCGCTTCTGCCCCGACTGGCCCAGCACCTGGGCGGCGAAGGCCGCGGGCGGCGGGGGCGGGGTGACGGCAGGCTTTGCCGGGGAGGCGGCAGGATCGGCCGCCTCGTCCGACGTCTCGGCCTCGGTCGGGACCAGGGCGCGGGCGCGCCGCCGCTCGCGACGGCGACGGTCGCCCTCGCGGCGGTCGTCCACGACGGGATCGTTCAGGGGGCCCGCCGCGCCGATGGGACGGATCTCGTCCGTCACGGGCGGCCTCAGCCCTTGGACTGGGCGAGGCGGTCGATCTGGGCCCGCATCTCGTCCATCTGGCGGCGCATCTCGTCCAGGGCCGCCCCGTCCTTCGCCGGTTCGGCCTTGGCCTCGGCGGCTGCAGGCGTCTCGGCCGCTTCGCCTTCGGGGCGGCCGTAGGCGAAGCCGGGGAACATCCGCATGGCGCGCTCGAACATGGCCATGTTCTGGCGCACGGCCTCTTCCATCAGATTGCCGCCGGGCGCCGAGGCGAAGGCGCGCGTGAACTGGCCGCGCAACTGCTCCTGCTGGCGGGTGAAGCTGTCCAGCGACATCTCCAGATACGACGGCAGCACGCCCTGCATGGAGTTGCCGTAGAAGCCGATCAGCTGACGCAGGAACTGCACCGGCAACAGGGCTTCGCCCCGGCTTTCTTCCTCGAAGATGATCTGGGTCAGGATCTGGCGCGTCAGATCGTCATTGGTCTTGGCGTCGTAGACGGTGAACTCCACGCCCTCGCGCACCATGCGGGCCAGATCATCCAGCGTCACATAGGCGCTGGTGGCGGTGTTGTAGAGCCGCCGGTTCGCATACTTCTTGATGACGACCATGCCGTCACGGGTTTTTCCGCCCTCGGATTTCTTGTCGGTCACGCTTGTTCTCGCGATGTTGCAACGCCCAAGCATCCCGCATTGCGCGCGCGAAGGCGAGTCCCGTCTTTGATGCGGCTCAGACGTTCACCAGCACCACGCCGATCAGCACGGCGGCCCAGTGCACCCCGGCCCCCGTGACGACGAACCCGTGCCAGATGGCCCGGCGGAACTTCACCTTCTGGCTGATGAAGACGAAGACCCCGGCCGTATAGATCAGCCCGCCCGCCACCAGCAGGCCCAGCGCCAGCGGATGCACCGTCTCGATCATCGGCTTCAACGCGAACACCGCCACCCAGCCGAACAGAACGTAGATCACGCTCCAGAACGCGTCCGACAGGCGCGGGGCCAGCATCTTCACCCCCGCCCCGACGATGGCCATGGTCCACACCGCCAGGGTGAAGCCCACGGACCATGCCCCCTCGAAGCGCACGGTCGTAAAGGGCGTGTAGCTGCCCGCGATCATCAGGAAGATGGCCGCCTCGTCCAGCCGCCGCAGCACCGGCCGCGCCGCACACGGATGGGTCAGGTTGTAGATGGTCGAGGCTGTCAGCATGGCCACCAGACACATGGCGTAGATGGCCGTCGAGACCGCCGCGCCCACTCCCGCATAGACGCCGGCCAGCACCGCCAGCACCACGCCTCCCGCCGCCGCCAGGGCCAGACCCACGGCGTGCACCCACAGATCGGCCAGCCGCTCGGCCCGCGTCTGATAGTGTTCGATCATGTCCAGATCGTCGGGGGTGCAGATGCGGCGGGCGAGGGCTTTCAGCATGATGGGGCTTTCGGCAAGATCACGTCTCCTTCGCTTTCTGAAAGCGCGGCTGCGGGCATCGTTCCCGGCGGATGCTGCGGCGCGGCGATGACGTTTTGCTGATTGCTGCATCGCAACAGGTGACGAGCGCCTGCGAATGCGGCACAACCTCGCGCAAAGAATTTCTCCAGGGAGTGAATAAAAATGACCGACGTCGTCATCGTCTCCGCCGCCCGCACGCCGGTCGGCTCCTTCCTCGGCGGCCTGTCGACCCTGCCGGCCTCCAAGCTGGGCGAGGTCGCCATCAAGGCGGCGCTGGAACGCGCGGGCGTGGCCGCCGCTGATGTGGACGAGGTGATCCTGGGCCAGGTGCTGCAGGCGGGCGCGGGCCAGGGCCCGGCGCGTCAGGCCGCCATCGGCGCCGGTCTGGCCAATGAAACCCCGGCCTGGAGCCTGAACCAGCTGTGCGGCTCGGGCCTGCGCGCCGTGGCCCTGGCCTATCAGCAGATCATGCAGGGCGACGCCAAGATCGTCGTCGCCGGCGGTCAGGAAAGCATGAGCCAGTCGCCGCACACGGCCCAGCTGCGCAACGGCCAGAAGATGGGCGAGCTGGCCTTCAAGGACAGCATGCTGCAGGACGGCCTGATCGACGCCTTCCACGGCTATCACATGGGCCAGACGGCCGAGAACATCGCCGCCAAATGGTCGATCGACCGCGCGTCTCAGGACACCTTCGCCGTCGCCTCCCAGAACAAGGCCGAAGCCGCCCAGAAGGCGGGCAAGTTCGCCGACGAAATCGTCCCCGTCACCATTTCGACCCGCAAGGGCGACGTGGTCGTGGATCAGGACGAATACATCCGCCACGGCGCGACCATCGAGGCGATGGAGAAGCTGAAGCCCGCCTTCGTCAAGGACGGCACGGTGACGGCGGCCAACGCCTCGGGCATCAACGACGGCGCCGCCGCTCTGGTGCTGATGTCGGCCGATGAAGCCAAGGCGCGCGGGCTTGAGCCGCTGGCCCGCATCGCGTCGTGGGCCACCGCGGGCGTCGACCCGGCCATCATGGG
Organism: Brevundimonas olei; assembly: GCF_037055245.1. Classification (GTDB taxonomy): domain Bacteria; phylum Pseudomonadota; class Alphaproteobacteria; order Caulobacterales; family Caulobacteraceae; genus Brevundimonas; species Brevundimonas olei. The sequence continues at coordinate 3,176,053 of NZ_CP146369.1, read as the reverse complement.
CACCGGCCCGATCCCGGCCTCGAAGAAGGCGCTGGAGAAGGCGGGCTGGACCGTCGCCGATCTGGACCTGATCGAGTCCAACGAAGCCTTCGCCGCCCAGTCGCTGTGCGTGGTCAAGGAGTTGGGCCTCGACCCGGCCAAGGTCAACGTCAACGGCGGCGCCATCGCCATCGGCCACCCGGTCGGCGCCTCGGGCGCGCGCATCCTGACCACCCTGCTGCACGAGATGAAGCGCTCGGGCGCGAAGAAGGGCCTGGCGACCCTGTGCATCGGCGGCGGCATGGGCGTGGCGATGTGCGTCGAGCGCGCATAAGCACGACGTCACAGGCTGAAACAGGAAAGGCCGGCGAGCGATCGCCGGCCTTTTTGCTTGCACCCTATAACCCCCGCTCATCCCGGCGGACGCCGGAATCCAGTGCTTTGGCCTCAAGCGCTTCGTTTTGAGCTTGGCGACTCTAAGAACCGCGCGTCGTTTTCACTGGACTCCGGCGTCCGCCGGGATGGGCGCGTAAGTGAAGGCAGAGGCCTTGCTTCAAAACCCCCGCCGCCAGCTGCCCAGCAGGGCGTAGCCGGTCGGGGCGCCCGCGCGGTGCTGCTCCTCGCGGCTTGCGACGGCCTCGAGTTGCAGCCAGGAGCCGCCCGGCAGGGCGTGCAGGCTGCGAACGCTGAAGTCGATCTGCCGCCCTGACGGCGCGGCCGAGAAACGCCGCTCCGAGAAGGTCACCGGATCGAAATAGTCCAGCGGCGCGTCGGCCAGATAGGCGCTGAACGTCCCGTCCTCGATCCGCAGCGGCTGGGAAATCTCCCACGTCAGGCTGCGGCAGCCTAACGCCTTGGCGAAGGACCACGTCGGACAGGCCGATTGCAACGACGCCCGCCAGGTCGAGCTGAGCGCCGGGGCCGACAGGTGCAGGAACCGCCCCTCCAGTTCGGTGCGGCCGAAACCCGCCTCGCCCGACAGGGTGAAGCCGCGCCCCAGGTCCACATCCGCCCCGACCGCCGCAAAGCGGGTGCGCGACGGCAGGGCGAAGTCCGACTGCGTCGGCAGATAGGCCCCCAGCGGTCCCATCCGCTCATCCAGCGCGCCTAGACTGAACGAAAGGCCGCCGTTCTCGGCGCGCCAGTCCATCCCGGCGCGGGCGTAGGTCGAGGCGTCTCGCTCGACCGGACGTAAGGGAGCGCGCCGGTCGCCGGACCCGCTCTCGGCGCTGAAGGTCAGGGCGCCGAAATTCAGGGCCCCGCGCAGGGCGTGATCCGCCTGGCTCAAGGCCACGAAGCCGTCGCCGGAGCCGCTGCGGAACGGCGAGCGCGCCCCGCCCTGGCCCTGCCACGCCGCGAACGACAGCCGCCCGGCTTGAACGTCGAACAGGGCCTCGCCGCGCGTCTCGTCGCCCAGCCACGGCGCGTCATAAGGGCTGTAGCGCGCCGCCACGGGCTCGGGGGTGGCCACGGGCGTGGCGGCGGCCAACGACAGCCGCGTTCCGCCCGGCGTGTCGAGCGTCACCTGCGACTGCTGCATGGGGGTTGGGTTGCTGGGCTGGTAGCTGCGGCGCGGCGCGGGGCCGTAGGCGGCGCCGAGGTCCACCCGAAACAGCCGTTCATACTCGTCATAGGCGATGGTGCCGAGCGCTCCTGTGCGGCTCAGAGCGTCGCCGAACGGGCCGCCGACATGGACGCCCGGTTCGACCGCGATATTCACGGACTGGCCCGCCGCCATGGGCGAGGCGGTCGCGCCCACCGGCTGGAAGGCGCGGGCGATGTCCAGGGCGCCGCGTCCGAAGATGATGTCCGTCCCCGCATCGCCCAGGTCCGCTCCGGTACGCAGCAGGATGTCCACCGCTTCACGACCGGTCAGATTGGGAAAGGCCTCCAGCAAAAGGGCCAGGGCGCCCGCCACGGCGGGCGAGGCGAAGGAGGTGCCTCCGCCCTTCCAGCACTGGTCGCCTTCGCAATTGAAGACGACCTCGACGCCCGGCGCGGTCAGATAGGCGCCCTGGGACACGCCGGCCCTGTTGGAGAAGTCGCCGAGCTGGCGCGCGCGATCATGGGCGCCGACGACGATGATCGAGCCGGCGAAGCGCGGATCGCTGGCGTAGCGGCCGGGCCATTCGGGATTGACGCCGGCCTCATTGCCGGCGGCGACGGCGAAGACGACTCCTGCGTTGACCGCCCGCTGCAGGGCCGCCTCGAACTGCGAGCCCAGCCGCCCTTCGCCGCCCAGGGACAGGTTGATGATCCGGGCGCCGTTCTGCACGGCGTAGTCCAGGGAGCGCGTCAGGTCGGACGAACGGAAGCAGATCTTGTCGTCGGGATCGGTGCAGTCGCTGACGTCGGCGCGGATCGACATGATGGTGGCGTTGAAGGCCACGCCGACCGTGCCGTAGTTGTTGAACGGCGCGGCGATGATGCTGGCGACGCTGGTTCCGTGGTCGTCCGCACCCTCGGGTCGGTTGCGGCCGGGCACGATGTCGGTGGACAGGGGCGAGATGTTCACGCCCAGGTCCTGGTGGTTCAGCTTGATGCCGCTGTCGACTACGGCGACGGTCATGCCGCGTCCGGTCGCGCCCTGTCGCCAGGCGCTGATGGCCCCAGTGTCTCCGACGCCCCAGTTGCGCAGATACTCCGATGACGTCGCGCTGGGGATCGCCGGAGGTCCCGGCGGGGGCGGTGGAGGAGGAGGAGGTGGAGGTGGAGGTGGAGGAAGAGGTGTCACAGCGCCCCCGCCCCCGCCGCCGCCACAGGCGCTCAGCGGCATCCCGAACAGGCTGAGCATGACCGCAGAAAGCACAAGATTACGCAAGCGCGTGGTGTCCAAGCCGACCTCCCGACATTGGCTGCTATTTGAACATGCTTTTGCCCTTTTGCGAGCTTGTTTCGGAAAATGATCCGAGTTTGGCTGGGGTGGCGGAAGAGAAGAGGGCGTTGAAGCGGTTCAGTGGCCGCATCAGCTTGTGCCAAGGGGCCGGAATGGCTTAGCAAACTCGCACCTTCGTCTTCCCCAGCGTCAATTGGAAACCAGATGAATTCTCAATCTCCCGCCCTGTCGGATCTGCTATCGCTCAAGGGGCGCCGGGCCCTGGTTGTCGGAGGAGCGGGGCTTCTAGGGTCTCAAATCAGTGAAGTCCTGGCGGAAATGGGCGCGACTGTCGTTGTGGCTAGCCGCGACGCGCAGAAGTGCCAGGCCTTCATCGACGACTTGAAGGCGCGCTATCCAGGGGATCATGGTGCGCTGCAGATCGACATGTTGGACGCCGACTCGGTGAACGCCTGCATTCAGTCTTTTACTGACCAAGGGCCGATGAACATTCTGGTGAACTGTGCTTGGTCGGGCGCCAAGAATAGTCTGGAGACCATCGACGAGGCGGACTGGGTCTACGACATCGACATGTCGTTGAACGGCGTGTTCAGGGTCGTCAAGGCGTCCATTCCTGCGCTGAGGGAGACCAAGGGCGTCATCCTCAACATCGCCTCGATGTATGGTCATGTGGCTCCGGACTATCGCCTTTATGACGGCAAGACTTACGCCAATCCGCCCAGCTATGGCGCGGCCAAGGCCGGAGTGCTGCAATTCACGCGCTATCTGGCAAGTTTCCTGTCGCCAGACGGCATCCGCGCTAACTGTCTTAGCCCAGGCCCCTTCCCCTATCCCTCGACCATCGCCGCCGCGCCGGAATTCATCGGCCGCCTAGCTGCCAAGAATCCGCTGAACCGGATAGGCACGCCGCATGAGATCAAAGGTGCCGCCGCCCTGCTGTGCTCGGACGCCTCGAGCTATATGACGGGCCAGAACATCTGCGTTGACGGCGGGTGGGCCGCCTGGTGACGGAAGTGAACGCGAAACACTGCTCGATCATCGCCGAGGCGGGGGTCAATCACAACGGTGATCTGGATCTCGCGATCGCCCTGGTCGATGCGGCGGCGGACGCTGGCGCCGATGTCGTGAAGTTTCAGACTTTCGACGCCACCAAGTTGGTGACGCGTCAGGCGCCGACCGCCGCCTATCAGAAGCGCAACTTTGACGCGGGCGACACTCAGCTGAAGATGCTGCAGGCGTTGGAGCTGTCGGAGGCGGATCACCGCATCCTGTCCGACCGCTGTGACGCTCGTGGCATCGAGTTCCTATCGACCCCGTTCGACATCGAATCCGCGCGCTTTCTGGTGAACAGCCTCGGTGTCAAGCGGATCAAGGTCGGCTCGGGCGAACTGACCAACGCCCCCATGCTGCTGGCCCTGACGCGGCTGGGCCTGCCCATGATCCTGTCGACCGGCATGGCCCGGCTGGCGGAGGTGGAGGAAGCATTGTCGGTGATCGCTTTCGGTATGATCGCGGAACCGAGCGCGCGGCCGTCAGTCGCGGCCTTTGCCGAGGCTTATGCCTCGGTCCAAGCGCGCGACGCCCTCAGCCGTGTCACCGTCATGCAGTGCACCACGGAATATCCGGCCCCCTATGACGAGGTGAATCTTAAGGTCATGGACGTCTATGCGCGGGCCTTCGGCGTATTGCCGGCCTATTCGGACCACACGCCGGGCATAGACATCTCCCTGGCCGCAGCGGCTCTAGGGGCGGTGGCGATCGAGAAACACTTCACTCTGTCCCGTGACATGGAGGGGCCAGATCACAAGGCTTCTCTTGAGCCGTCCGAACTGCAGGCGCTGGTCCAGGGTGTCGACCGGATCAGTCGGGCAATGGGCGACGGCGTCAAGCGCCCGCAGCCCTCCGAAATTCCCAATATCGCCGTCGCGCGCAAATGCCTGGTTGCTGCCTGCGACATCGCGGCGGGCGAGGTGCTGACGGAGGCGAACCTGACCGTAAAACGCGCTGGCGGGGGCATGGCCCCGATCGCCATGTTCGACCTGCTCGGCCAAACGGCCGCGCGCGCTTATGCTGTTGATGAAGTAATCCTGCCATGAATCGTTCTGTTCTGTTGATCGGCGGCGGCGGGCACGCGCGCGTGGTGCTCGACGGTTTACTGGCCATGGGCCGTTTTTGCCTGGGCGTAACTGCACGTGAGGCGCCGGATCTGGCCGACCTGTCCTATATCGGCGACGACGAGGCGGCCTTTCATCGTTTTCCAAAAGGCGTGGAAGCCGCTCTGGGCGTGGGCGGTACGCCGCGTCAGGGCGCGTCGGGTACGGCGCTGCGTCGGCGGGTCTATGATCAATACGTGGAGCGCGGTTTCCATTTTCCTCCGGTGATCGGGCGAGGAGTCATCATGGCGCCGGACGTGGTGCTGGAGGACGGAGCCCAGGTAATCGCCGGAGCGATCCTGCAGCCCAATGTGCGCGTCGCGGCCAATGCGATTGTCAATACGGGCGCTCGCGTGGATCATGACACGGTGGTGGACCGTCATGCGATGGTCGCGCCGGGTGCGGTCCTGTGCGGCGGGGTGGAGATCGGCGTCGGCGCCTATATCGGCGCGGGCGCCACGGTTTTGCAGGGAATCCGTATCGGAGCGGACGCCGTGGTGGCGGCCGGAGCGGTCGCCACGGTCGACGTGCCGGACGGCGGATATGTGAGCCGGCGATGAGCAAGGCGCGTATCGGCGTGTTCACCGCCACGCGGGCCGAATACGGCCTGCTGTATCCAATTCTCTCAGCCTTGCGTGAGTCTGAACGGTTGGAGGCGGTCCTGATCGTCAGCGGGACCCATCTGTCGCCTGATCACGGCATGACGGTCGCCGAGATCGAAAACGACGGACAAGCCATCGCCGCTCGCATCCCTATCCAACAGTCGGATGATGACGCCCTCTCTGTCGGGCTGGCGATGGCGGCGGCGCTCAAGGGCTGCGTCGAGGCGTTCTCGACCCTGAATCTCGACGCGGTCCTGCTGTTAGGCGACCGCACCGAGCTGTTGGGCGCGGCAGCAGCGGCGACGGCTTTGCAGTTGCCGATCCTGCATATTGAGGGCGGGCATGTGACCGAGGGGGCGGTGGACGATGCGGTCCGTCATGCGATCACAAAGCTGGCGGCCCTGCATTTCACGGCGGCCGAACCCTATCGTCAGCGGATCATTCAAATGGGCGAGGATCCCGAGCGGGTGTTTACCGTCGGGTCGACGGGGCTAGACAATCTGATGGCCGAAGGGGTGCGTTCGATCGCCGAGATCGGCGCCGAGATCGGCCTGGACCTGTCGCCGGCCTTCCTTTTGGTCACCTTCCATCCTGAGACTTTGGGAGCCCAGGCCCCCGAGGACCAGATGGCGGCCCTGCGACAGGCGTTGGACGACTTGCCAGACTTTAAGGTGTTGTACACCTTGCCGAACGCGGACGAGGGCAACAAGGCGATCCGTCGCGCCATTGCGGACCATGTCTCCGCGGCGCCTGGCCGTGTCTTTGCTGTCGAATCGTTGGGCCGGCGGCGATACGCTTGGGCTCTTTCCGCCGCAGCCGCAGTGGTCGGAAATTCCTCCAGCGGCGTTATCGAAGCCCCGGCGCACCGCGTGGCGACGGTGAACATCGGCGACCGTCAGCAGGGACGTTTGCGCGCAGCCAGCGTCCTGGACGTTCCTGCCGAGGCCGCCGCCATCGGCCAAGCTATACGCCGGGGGGTCAGCCCAGAATTTCGCTGTCTGATCCGGGATCAGATCAATCCCATGGGGGACGGCGCGGCGGGCCGCCGGATCGTTGAGATCCTGGAGGGCGTCTCTTTTGAAAGCCTGCGCCGAAAGCGCTTCCGCGATCTCTAGGTGGCCGAGGGCAGGCCTGCCATGGGGGCGTAGATGCTGCGCGTTCGCGATAGATGTTCGTGAATGTCGGGCAGGTCGACCGCATCTTCGCCGGTGAGGAAGGCTCGGGTCATGCGCAGCAGGCCGGGCTTATGGCCATCTATGGCGTCGGCGCTGTCCAAGAACTCGACGGCGAAAGAGCCGCGCTGCTGGACCGCTAGGCGCTCCATCGGCTTCAGAATGAAGCGACGCTTCCTGCTGGCGATTTCAACTGCCCATCCGCCCGGTGCGTCCCAATCGGCGGCATAGGAGAACATGACACCGTCGCGCGTCAGGCCTCCGCCTTGGAACCGCGCTGCGCTGGGATGCCAGGAAAGCGAACCGTAGACGCGCGGCGTCCATTCGCGAGGCTCGCCAGCGAGGTGGAATGCGGTGTCGATAACGTGGGTGGAGTTGGCCAGAAGCCAATTGTCGAGCACCTCCTGCGGATAGCCGATCTTGATGATCGCGTCGGATGACTCGGTAAAGCTGAAGGTCATGGACACAGCCCCGCCATCCTCCTGCAGGCCTGCACGGGCCTGGCGCACGGATTCGTAGAAGCGGCGATTGTAGGCCACCCGGATGTCCGTGCTGGTTTCTCGGGCCATGGCGGATATTCTAGCGAGGGCCGCCTCGTCGACTCCGCCCGGTTTTTCCAGAAGAATGTGGCGGCAGCCGGCCTGCATCAATTGTTCAGCGACGGCGCCGAGTTCGGGAATGTCAATGGCGACGATGGCGCTGGACGGCGCGTCGGCGGCTTCCAGAGCGGCGGCGACGCCGCCGGGGCGGCATTCGGCGCCGGTTTCCTGTTGAAAGGCGATAGCGGAGGCTTCACCACGACCGACGGCGACAAATGGCGTGTCCAGGGTTGTCAGAACCTTCGCATAGGACAGACCCATGCGTCCGGCGCCGACCAGCCAAATCTGTTCCTGCATGTCCATCCTTCCGTCAGCTGTTCGACATAAAACTCGTCATGTAAGGTCACGCGTCCGGACGGAGCCAAGGCGTGGACTGTCGTCCTAGCCAGCGAGACGCGGAAAAGACAGTGAAACCAGCGTTTGAGCTGTTTTGAAGTGCAGGCCGCCGGCTCATTGACGCTCGGAGGCGAAGAATGCACCGCCCCCCTTGAACGGTCTTGCCAGTCATGGCACGGCAGGGACTCTTTTAGCGTGGCGGACCGCTGGACAGTTTCCTCGGAAACGCCGACAGTTCGTCGTCTACCGCAGCAGGGATGGCGCGATGAGATTTTCGAAGATGGCGCTGGTCGCCTCTTCGGGCAGCCTGTTGTTTGCAACGGCCTGTGCGAATATTCCCGCCGATGGACCGTCCACCGGCGCTATAGCCTCGGCGGCTAGCGAGGGCTCGGTTCGGATCGAGCCGTTGACCTTGGCGGCGGCAGCGGCATGGACGCATCCCTTCGCGCGGCCGGAAATCAGCGCAGGCGGTGTCAGTTCTCGACCACCGGCCAATCGGATTGAGGTCGGGGACCGTCTGAACATCGGTATCTACGAAGCGCTCGGCGAGGGCGTGTTCGCCACATCGGGTCAGCGAGGGTCCCAATTTACGGACGTTATCGTCGAACCCGACGGAGCAATCCGCTTGCCCTATGCCGGGGCTATACCCGCTGCGGGGCGGTCTGCGGACGAGGTTCGGCAGGCTATCATCAGCAATATCCGCCGTTTCACCGTTCGACCCGACGCGACCGTGATGGTGGCCAGCCGCAACATGGGCAGCGTGTCGGTGGGGGGCGCGGTGCGCACGCCCGGTCGCTGGGTAGTCGGTCAGGATGTCGTTACGGTCCTGGATGCCGTTTCTATGGCCGGGGCTCCGCTGGAGACCCCGTATGGCTCGACCGTTCTTGTCAGGACGGCGAGCGGCACCACGACTACCAGCCTGGCCCAGATCGCGTTCGGCCCCTCCACGCGCCTGACCGGCGACACGGAGATTGTCGTTGCGGCGACTCCGGCTCGCTTCCAGGCCCTAGGATCGGTGCGTCAGCCCGGTTCGAATGACATCACGACGGCTGGCTTGAATTTGCTGGAGGCCCTGAGCGCTGTAGGCGGTCTTGACGGCGCACGGGCCAATCCCCGTGGGGTGTTCGTGTTCCGGAAGGCCGCGCCGGACGACGTAGATCAGCGTCCCCTAGTTTACCAACTCAATATGGGCGACGCGGACGCCTTCGCCATCGCGACGGCGTTTCCCGTACTGCCGAACGACACGATCTACGTAACCGAGGCGCCAGTCGCTCAATGGACCAAAGTTCTGGCCGCCATCCAGGGGACGATAGGCGTCGGGGCGTCTGCGGCCACGGTCGACAGGCTGGTTCGCAACTGATGACCGGCTGCGACTGCGGGTCATTGCGATGCTGATCCTGGACAATGTCGAGGTTTGGGATCGCGAAACCCGCGAACCCATCTTCGAGAATCTATCCTTCAAGTTGGGCCGTCGACGCGCCTTGGTGTTCGCCGAGGATGAGAGGTTGACGGCGGCTTTTCTCCGGCTAGTCATCGGGCATCGTCCGGCCGGCGGGGCGGTGATCCTTGATGGGCGCCCGTCGTGGCCGATCGGCCAGAGCGGCATGGTTCGTGGTTTGATCACGGGGCGCGAGTTCATCCGTTTTCTGGCGTCTATCTACAACCTAGACATCTCGGCCTGTATGGCGGACGCTGAGCGTTGGTTCAGTTCTGACCTGCTGGCGACCACCACTAATCTTTGGTCCTCCAAAGAGCGGGCGCGGTTGGAACGCCTTTGTGTTCTGTGGCCGGATTTCGACGTCTACCTGACCTATGGCGCCGGCGGCACCGGAGATCCAATTTTTGATCAGGAATGGACGGAACGTTTTGACGCTCGTCTCGAGGGGCGCGGCATGATCGCTATAGCGCCTCCATTTGAGCCTTGGGATAACTGGTGTGATATCGTCGTTCTATTAAAGGGCGACGAGGTCGTGTGTTATGAGACAGTCGCGGATGCTCTGACGGCTGCGACAGCAGTTGCGACCGGCGATCTCTTGGACGGAGCGCCCAATCGGCGCGAGGAACAGGCTGAAGATGACATTCTCCTCTAGTTTCGATTTCGCCTCGCGTTTTCAGAAGACCCGGGATGGTCGGGTCTGGTTCGTCCTCTTGGGAACTGGCGCGGCCGGGGCGCTGGTCGGCCTGCTGTATTCGGTCATGCTCGCGCTGCCGCTCTTTACTTCTCAGGCCACGGTTGTGGTGCGGGGCGGCGCCATGGAATCGCAGGGCAGTGGCTCAGGATTCAATCTGCTTCGACGCGGATCTGGCGCTGCGGACGCTCTGGGCATGCTGGATGGCACTCTTGTGCAGGACTATCTGCGCACGCCAGATGCGATGGCCGCTCTGGACAAGCGGGTCGGCCTTTTCCGGAGTTTCCCTAACGGCAGTCGGGATCCGGCCCATCCCTTGCCCAGTAATCCCTCGAACGAGGCCAGGCTGAAATTCTATCGCTCGGTTGTATCCGCGCGCTTCAGCCTGACTCGCCAGGTGGTGGATATCGAGGCGTCCGGACGGACCCCGGCCGAGGCCCGGCGTCTGGCGCAAGGGGTTGTGCAAGTTTCCGAAGAGTTCATCAACCGATACAATGCCCGCGTCCGGCAGGACTTCGTCACCACGGCCGAGCAGGAACTCGCCACGGCCGCTCAGAAACTTGCGGCCGCGCAGACTAATATGGCGACCTTGCGTAACGCCACTGGACGACTGGACCCTGCCGCAGAGGCCACGATGATCGGATCGGTCATCCAGCAACTGGAGATTCAGAGGGTCGGCGTCGCGGCCGAGGTGGAGGCCATGCAGAAACTGGGTGGCCCTGACAGCCCCCGCCTGCAGCGGCTGAGCGCCGAGCTGAGCCAATTGGATCGGTCGATTGAAGCGCAGCGTGCGCGTTTGGTCGGCAGCGCCAGCGCCGTGTCGGGGGCTTTGGCCTCGTTCGAGACGGCTTCCGCTGAGCACGAGTTCGCGGTCCAGAGCGTCGAAGAGGCGCGCAAAGAAGTCTCTTTGGCCAAGGCGAACTACGCACGCCAGCACAAGTATCTTCTGACGGTTGCTTCGCCCAGCGAGCCCAGCCGTCGAAGCTGGCCTCGCACGCCGTCCGCTATCCTAGTCGGGGCTCTGGTCGGGTTGTTCCTGGGCGCGATCAGTCTGCTGCTGCTGCGAGCCTTCCCGATTCGCTAAGGCTGGCCCATTCGCTACAGCTGAATTGTCTGGACGGAACCGGAGTTTGGTTCCGTCCATCAGAGGCTGCTTCTAGTCCTGAGGCAATGTCAGGTTTTAGACCGACGGTGTCATCAGGGAGGGGCTGGAGGGGATGTTGACCAAGCGGCTCTCGATGTCGCGTGCGACAGTCAGATTTCCGAACCGCCGAGAGTCCTTTAGATAGGGCAGGTCGACCATAAGGGTCCAGCAGGGACGCGCTTCGATCCCTTCGGCATGAAGGCTCTCTAGAGCTTCGTTCCGGGCGGTTAGGTCGGGCAGCATGATGGCTTGAAGCCAGTAATTAGAACGAACGCCGGCGGCCTCCTTGACGAACTGGACGTTAGCGCAGCCTTGGAACAAGGCCTCATACCGGTCGGCCAACCGGCGCTTGGCGCAGATGAAATCATCCAACTGTTCCATCTGCGCGAACCCAAGGGCGGCGTTCAGATTGGGCATTCGGTAATTGAAGCCCATCTCGTCGTGGAAAAAGGTCCAGCCCTGCTTTGCCCGGGCTGTCGTTGTAAGGTGCTTCAACCGGACGGCCAGCGCCTCATCATTGGTGACGATCGCGCCGCCGCCGCCGGTGGTGACCACCTTGTTGCCGTTGAAGCTGAGCGCCGCGGCGACGGACAGCGAGCCCGCCTGACGTCCGTCACGAGACGCGCCGAGGCTCTCGGCCGCATCTTCGACCACGGCGACGCCGTACGCCGCGCAGATTTCGGACAGTCGGACGACATCGATGACATGGCCGAAAATGTGCACGGGCAAGGCCGCTCGAACACGTTGTCCTTCGTACCAGACCCCGTCGGCGCGTTGCTCACAGGTCTGAAGGAACCGTTCAACCTCGGACAGGGATAGTCCCAGGGTATCCGGGTCCGAATCCAGAAACACGGGCTGTGCGCCCGTGTAAAGGACGGCATTCACGGTGGCTACGAAGGTTAGAGCCGGGCAAATCACCAAATCGCCGCGTCCGACGCCCAGCGTATGCAACAGGGCGTGGATCGCGGCTGTGCCGTTCATCGTCGCCACTCCGAAGGCGCAGCCCGACCGGCGGGCCACCTCATTCTCGAACTTCACAACATAGTCGCCGACCGACGAGACATAGGTGCTGTCGATGCAGTCGGCGACATAGTCTTTCTCCCGTCTCCCGAATGTCGGGGCGTGGAGAGGGATGCGGCCTTGCTGGCCAAGATCTTCGCGTAGAAAGGAGACGAGGCGCTGGACGGCGGAGGACGAAGAAGCGGTCATGTCAGACGTTGTAACGCCCCGTCTTGTACAGCTTGAGGTTCTCCGGGTTGGTGAACCATTCGATGGTTTCCGACAGGCCGCGGCGCAAGCCTTCGACGCCGCCATAGCCAGGAGTCCAGTTCAACAGTTCTCGAGCGCGGGAATTGTCAGCCCACAGACGTTCGACCTCGCTGCCGCTGGGGCGAACGCGGGCAGGGTCGAGTTGAACATTGGGCTCGACCCCTACCAGTTTGCAAATCTCGGTCGCCAGTTCGCCGATCGAGATTTCGTAATCGGAACCCAGGTTGATTGTCGATCCGGCCGGCGCGCGTTCGATGCAGGCGATCATGCCTGCGACGGTGTCCTTCACGAAGTTGAAGTCACGGGTTGGCGTCAGAGCGCCCAACTGGATGTGGCCGTTGTTGGCGATCGCTTGGCTGATGATTGTGGGGATGACGGCGCGAGCGGACTGGCGCGGGCCATAAGTGTTGAACGGCCGGCAGACGAACAAGTCCATGTCGAATGAGCGATGAAAGGAGAGCGCCATCTGGTCAGCCCCGACCTTGGACGCCGCATACGGCGACTGGGCCTCCAGCGGATGGCTCTCATGGATCGGAACGGATTGGGCCGTCCCGTATACTTCGGACGTCGAGGTGTGGAGCATACGCGAGCCGTTGGCGCGGGCGGCTTCAAGCACATTCAAGGTGCCGATAACGTTGGTTTCGACGTAGGAGCGCGGTGCTGCGTAGGAGTAGGGAATGGCGATCAAGGCGGCCAAATGGAAGACCATGTCGCAACCCTGGATCGCCTGCATGCAGGTCGACAGGTCACGCACGTCGCCGGAAATCGTCTCGAACTGGCCGGCCACGTCGGGCGCGCAGTTGTCCAGCCAGCCGTCGGAGTTGAACGAGTTGTAAAGGGTCATGGCGCGCACTTCGTGTCCGGCGCGGACGAGCGCCTCCGTCAAATGCGAACCGATGAAACCGTCAGCACCGGTGACGGCGATTTTCTTACCCATTAAGATCTCCAGGAAATTTTCCGGCTGTGACGCCGATCCCATAGTTCGAGGTCATTTATCATTCGCGGCGCAAAATCATACCCACATTAGATTGAAATCTGCGTTGCGTTCGGGAGATTGAAAACCTAGTTGCTTAGAGTTGTCTTTCCAGTAGGCCTTGAATGCAGAACGAGTTCAAACCCGCAGCGCTCCTGATCGGGCTGGGCAATATCGGGTTCAGGCACCTGCAGGGATTGGAGCCGTTATCGACGCAGATTGCGTTGGACGGCATGGATTCGTCAGACGCCGCGTTGGAACGGGCAAGGAGCCAATGGGCCGAGTACGCGGACTCGGAGGGGCGCTTCGCCGAGAGCTTGTCTGGCTTGGGCGGCGACGCGCGGGTTGTGATTCTGGCTACGCCGGCGGACGGACGTGAGGCCTTGATCGAGACGGTCCTATCTGACCGGAAGGTTGGAGCGATGATGATCGAGAAGGTCGCCTTCAACGCGCGAGAATCGTTCACCCACGTGGCTTCTCGTCTGGAAACGGCCGGCGTGGAGGGGGTGGTGAACTGTCCTCGACGGCTATGGCCACGTTACCGCGCGCTGGCCGAGCGGATTCGACTGGCCGGCACGCCAGTGCGGATGACCGTTCGCGGAAGCAATATCGGTTTGGCTTGCAACGGGGTTCACTTCATAGATCTGCTTCAGATGCTGGCGGGCGAGGCGGAGGTCCGGCTGACGGATTCGCACATTTCCGCCCCGTTCCCGGCTAAGCGCGAAGGGTATTATGAGGCCTTCGGAGTCTCATCTTACGGGACGCCAGCCGGTTCTAGCCTGACCCTGATCGTGGAGGTGGATGCTCCCGAGCAGACCGAGATTCAGCTGGAGTTCGGCGATACGACCCTGACCATTGTTGAGGCGACCGGGGTCATGTCGGATGAATGCGGAAAGATCATCGACGTGGTGCGGCCGGTCTATCAGAGCGAATTGACTGCCGAGGTGGTCGAAAAACTGTTGGCGGGCCAGGATTGCGGCTTGCCGGATCTGGCGGTTAGCGCCATCGCCCATAACGCCCTGTTTGACGCCCTGGAACCAGCGTTCGCTCGCGCGGGCTTGATGGTGCAGGGCAGGTTGCCCATCACCTGACGAGCTCAGACCTTACGGCGATTGGCGGCGTAGAGGATTAGGCCCAACGTCAACATGGCCATGCTGCTGAGGGTTGCATAGGCTAGGGAAACGTCGTGGCTCTCATAGGTCGTGAAATAGGCTGAGCGGAGGTGCTGCAGGGCGTTTAGCAGCGGGTTCAGCAACATAGGTTTGGCTATAAAGTCCGGCAGTTGTTCGGTAACGAATAGAACGCCGGACGAGTAGATCAGAAGGCGGGCTGTCCAAGGCACGCCGCGTTGCAGCACCGGGACATAGGCGCACATGGTGCGCAGGATAAGCCCGAACGAGAACGCCATCACCAAGATAACGCACCACGTGAAGAACACATCCACTGGCCGCTCGACTGGGGCGCCCAAGCCAAGCAGACCTAGGAACGTCAGGATCGCAATGCCAGCAAGAGTGTAGATCACACCATAGGCGAGGGCGCGGCAAGCCAGAATATCGACGGCTCGGATGCGCGGGATCAGGATCAGGGACTCGTCCACGGGGCCGACGGCGCAGCGGATGTAGGTCATGCGGAACATGAACCAGGCCGAGGTGCCGACGACGGCGAATGGCAGGGGGTCCATGTCGACGATGTTAGTGTAGCCAAGCGCGAGATAGATAGCCAGGATGATGCCGATCTGCATCAAGGGCTCGATCACGATCCAGACGGATGCAGCGGGGCCTGCGCGACGCAGCAGCAATAGCGTCCGCAACGTCAGAGGCGCCAGAGTCCGCAGTCGACTCAGTGGAGGTGCAGGCGGCGCTGCGTTTGTCACTGTATCAAGCGAGGGGTCGATCTGCGCCGCAGGAAGCTTTTCGGACCAGTCGCGGACCCTGCCCGCTACCAGGTCCAGCTCATAGGAACGGATCGCGTCGTTGAGGCTGCGGACGGTGTTCTTGGCGCTAGCGGCGACGCGAGACGGCAGCTTGCGCAAGCTGGTGCGTCGCTGCGTGCGCAAACCTTGATAGACGACGGCGCGTTCCTTGCCGGTTCTGGCTCCCGACGCTTCAACGGCGCGTCGAACGGTGTCGTATTCACTCATGCCGATACCCCCATCCAGAGCGTCTCACTCCGCGCAAACTGCCCGAGCGCCTTTCCGCGCCAGTAGGGGTCCTCCGGCGCCATAGCGGCGATGACCCGATCCGCCGCGCCATGATCCAGTAACTGGGGGTTCTGCTGGAAATAGGCCTCTCGTGTCGCCTTCAGTCTCTGCAGTCTAGGACCCTGTGCAAAAAAATCGCTAAGAATTCTCTGAGCGTCTTCTGTTGATCGGGCTGTTAGCGCGATGCCCAAGCGGGCAAAATCGACAGGCACATCGATCCCCGGATTTATGATCAGGACCGGCATCCCGTGCTGGGCCGCCCGCATGGCGACGTTGCTGACGACTGTGCACAGCACGGCATGATCCATTAATGCCGAATGCGTCCCACCGGCAGGTAGAATCTTACTGGCGACATGGGGCCAGCGCTCGAGGATGGCGCGAGACTTTGAAATGTCGGAGGCTGTTTCATCAGGATGGGGCGACACCGATAGGGTGATGTCGCCAAGAACGCTGCAGGCGGCGACCGTCATTTCGAGAGCGGCGGTCGAGACGTCATCCAACGGCTGGGAGGCGAATATGACGCTGCGGGGTGACGCGGCGCGGACAGCGCGGCCATGAAGCTGACCGATATCGACGTGACCAGCGAGGATGAATTGCTCGGGCGCAACGCCGAAGCGCGTCTGGAAGATATTGCGTTGCGAGTCGTCCAGAACGCCGACCCGTTCTGCCACGGGAACGGGATCGCGGTCCGAGGTGCCGATCATTAGGGTTTGTAACTCGACAGTGGGCACCTCGGCCGCGCGTGCGGCCGATACGATCAGCCCTCCGAAAGGCGAGCCAAGGGGAGCTGAGGCGACGAAGCGAGGAGGTCGCCGCGCAAATTGACGGCTGAGTTCTGACGTCAAGGCCAGGCTTGGCGCAAGACTCGACGCCACGAATGCTCCGCACCCCTCAAGAATTGCGGCTCGCTGGCCCGTCGTAAACTCGGATTCCAGAGCTTGGTCGATCTGCCTCAGCAGCAGGGTGCGGATCCCGGCCAGCGGAGTGCGGGGTCGCGAGGATTGCGGTTGGCGGACAAGGATCGTTGTGGAACCCAATGAGGCGGCCACGCCGGTCGCTCGGACGACGTTGCTGGTGCGCCGCGTGAAGGGTTGGATCAGAACCGATCCGTGGGCGGCAGCAGCGGCCAGTAGCGCCCGTACGGTCTGACTGTGTCGAAATTCAATCTTCCGGCGCAAGTCGCCCACGATCACAGCTTTGTCGCCGACGTCGAGCCGTCCAGGTTTCCACTCTTCCACCACTGCAGCAAATGCGGCCCAGGCGTCCTCGGCGCGAACATCGGCCGGACTGTCTCTTCTGGCGACAAAACGGGCGGCTCCCCGTCTGTCGGTCGGGCCCAGGTCGTGCGTGACTGCAATCCCGGAGGCATGAAAGTGCGCCTCCAGGTCGTCAAGGGGGTCGTCGCCCTCGATCAGATGGACAACGCGTGCATCCCTGGTCCGGGCGGCGTCATCCGCGATCTCCAGCCGACGCAGTCTCAGGGCGAGTTCCGGCTTGAGCCTGAGCATTAGGGCGTTGCGGTGGGTGCGGATCAGGGCATTCCAAGGCGGCGGCGCCGCCGTCTGCATGACGTCCAGTGCAAGTTCAGCTCCGGCCTTGGCGGTTGTGTACCAGGTTTCATTGAGAGATCGGCGGCGCGGATCTTGGCTGGGCGCGCCCAGGCCGAGGCCTGAGAAATCAAGCAGGCCGTTCGATCGGTCCTCAGGAAACCAGGCGGCCACATCAGCATCGACGTTCGGACCGATCACGCAAAGGCCAGGGCCTGAGGTTGCAAGGAAGGTTTCGACCGTTTGGCGGCCTGATCGCAGTTTTCGCGAACCGGACGGCAGACGCGGGACGAACAAGATATCGGTCAGACGACGGCGCCGTGTCCGAAGAGTGGAGGCGACGGGACAATTTATGATCCGCCTTATGCAGGCGTCGGCCTTGTCTTCACTGCCGGCGGAAGATTCCGCATGCGTCATGCGAGCGCCTCGGCGGCGGGCTCGGTTTCCTGGGGCGCCTTGATCGGCGTTGTTTCCAAGGCCCAGACAGCTGTGTTCGAGGCGTTGTCGCCCTCGATCCCGCCGAAGTATCTCGGCAAGTTGGCGCGCGCGCGCTCAAGCGCCGCCGCATAGTTTTCGGGGCTGTCTAGCAAGGCGTCGATCCGCTGTTCCATCTCGCGGGCGGATCTGACCGCTTCCGAAATTTCCGAATAGTGATCAAAACGAGAGGTTTCGTAGATGAGGCTGATTTCAGGCGACCATAGGTTGACGGCGACGCAGTTCGACAGGATCGCTTCGGCGAACATCGAAGACACGCCGGAAACTAGGATGTCGGAAACGGACAGAAGTTCGATGTTGGGCGTACCCTGACGACCGGCTGAGAAAATAGCTCTGCCTTTCCCGTGTCGCTTGATCTGATCGGCGATGAAGGCCATGTCGTCAACGGGGTGTGGGCGCACCACGATCTGGGCGTCTCGGCGTACGGCGAGCTTGACCAGGGCCTTGAAGGCCGTTTCCCAGGAATCCGGCGATAGCACCGCGCTACCGGCGGTTTGGTTGGGCCACAGGCCCCATCGGGTTCTGCAGGTCGCCGCCCAGACGATGACAGGGCTGCTTGGAGCTAGGCCCAGCTTTTCACGAATGCGCGCGTGATCTAGGGCGTTCGTCGCTCGCACGAAGGTGTCGGATCGGGTCCGGCCCAGGGCTTTGATGTCGCCGCCATAAGTCGGTGCTCGCCGGCGAAGATGTTCGACCTGGTGCTCACCCCATACGGCTAGGGCGTCGGGCTGGGATTCCGTCTCGTGTGACCCATCGGGACGACGCGCCAGAATGGACGGCGTCATCTCGTCTCCGATACCCAGTTTGATCGAGACCGTTCGAGCCCCTGTTCGCGACGCCGCCAGATTGATCCAGGGTTTCGCTTCCAATCGCCCGCCGAGAACCAGGTTCGGCTTGAGGATCTCGAAGGTTTTTTCCCAGGTCTCCGACTGCGACGTCATGAGCACCGACAGATTCAGGATAGAGCGCGCTAGATAATCCGAGAACTGATCGAACATATCGACGCCGTCGAAGACGAACGCCTTGCGGAACGCACGATCAGCGATCAGCCGGGCGACTGCCGGTTCATATTGTTCGCGGGCCGGTACGCGAAGTTGAGAGGCCAGTCCGCCAAAGGTCGGTCCCGCTAGTTCGGAGATGAACGACGGATGAGTCTCGGCCAGGGAACGATAGCCATCCGCGACTGGCTTGGGCCCCTCGTAGATGATCGTCAACCGCCAATGGCGATCTCGACACGCTTGGGCCAGAGCCTCGGGCAGACCTTCGCTATACTCGTCGAGGAAGGCGGGGCGTCCCGTTTGAGGACTGACAAGCCATTCGACGCCCTTGGCGCCGCGCATGATCAGGACGGCGTGGCCCTTGAAGCCGCCGAGGCCGAGGCTACGGGCCTGCCGTTCGTGGGCCTCCAGCGCCGCGATAACCCGTAGGTAGGAAGCACGGCGGCGAACGGGGCGATAGTCGATCTTGGGCGTACGAATTCGCGGCCACGGCAGTACGCGGGCCGGACGGGCGGGCGGCTGTCCCCAGAAACGGGGTTCGATGTTCGCCTGCTCGAAGACCTTGACGGCCAGGGGAGCAAGCCAAGCTGCGTCGCCTGAGACGCCTAGGCAGTCAAACGCTGCCGGCTTTTCCTGATCTGCGATTGCGGCAAACAGCAGCACGGCCCTCATCGTGACCTGCACATAGGGGGTCAGAGTAGCGATCCATGCCCAAAGAGGCGCGGGATGATTGTCACCGGCGCTCCAATCCGCAAGGCGCACGCCGGACCCGAGACGAACGGACGGCAACTTCTCTTGCCAAGCCAGGACCTTTTCGTGAAGCGCGTCGCAAGCCTCTGGTGAAAGATAGTCCATGGGCTGGCGGACGGTCGCGCCAGCCAGTTTCGCGGGCATGCGGACTTCGTAGCTAGCTCTGACCAGGATTCCAGTCAGCCCTTCAGCCTCGCACCGGTCGAGGAAGGCCTTGGCTGCTGCTTCGTCGGCAGAGAAGAGCAACCCCAAGGCTGTGGATTTTTCTGAGGAAATCGAAGCCTTGGCCTGCATTTTTTTATCCGGCCTGTGCTTAGTGTCGCCCATGCCAAAGCCACTTACATGGCGCCCGCAAAATGGTCTAGAGATTGTCTTCAATGGCAGTGCAGGACCGAATGAAAGTTTCATTGTTCTTTTGGGTTGGGCCGAACATTGATTTTCGTCGGCTGATCGATTCGTTGACGGACGACCAGATGCGCAGGGCGCGCTTCTACGTCGTCAACACGCTGGAACGCGGCGAATTCCTGGACATCGCCAAGGAACGATACCCGGATGTGGAGGTCACGAATTACACCAGTCTAGATTCCGTCAATGATCCGCCCATCTACGAAGAGACGCGTCGGCTGGCGGCGCAAATGGTGGACGTCTTCGCCAGAAAGATGACTGACCTCGTTGGAGATGACCGCTCAGTCTGGCGGCCGCATTTGCAAAGGGCGATCGCCATCAACGTCGGCGATCACCTATACTCGGCCTGTCGAGCCCTGACCTATTCCAACCAGTTCATCGATGACGCGGTGGAGGAGGTCTTTATTGCCGAACGATCGCCGCGCCGAGCGTGGGTGATCCGTGCGGGCTTTCTGGCGCGAGGCCTTTCGGCCACGATCGTGACCGGCCACCTTGAGGATCACAAGGTCGCCGAGACTGAAGAGACTGCGGCCATGGAGGCACTGGTGCGCGTGCCTCGACTGGCGGGGCGATATCCTTCCAGTCAGATTCAGGCCCATAAGGATCTTTGGATCGGCGAGCAGACGATCTTTATTTCAAGCAGACTGCGTGACGACATGTTCGTTTCGGCGGTCATGCCTGTCGTGCGCGAGCTCACGAAAGATTTTAATGTTTTCCTCTACGATCAGCAGATTTACGTCGATGATCCTTGGTGGAGCTTCGAGAGTTACGGCATCGACGACGCGGAATCCAAGATTTTCTGGGCATGGAGAAAGATTAATCGTGGCATAACAAAGTTCCGGCTTCCTCCGGATCACGTTTTGGTCCAGGCGTATCAGCATACGATGTCATACACTGAGGAATTGTTTAGCACGGATATGACGCCGCTGAAGTTGGCCTCTCGAGAAGCAGTTCTTGAGATGATGATGAACAGCTTCATTCTCACGTACATGTCAGCGTTCGAGATGAGCGCTTTTATAGAAGAAAACGGAGATCTTTTTGTTGGTGGTATCTTCTGCCCCGGACGCATTTTAGAATCACTGGTCGCCTGTGAAACGCTGAAGATGTTGGGGCGACCGACGTTCGACCTTCAGTCAGGCACCATAAGCCCGACCAAGAAATTCTTCGCACCTACTGCCGAAAATCTGATCGCGATCGACGAGTTCAGCGCCGAGGTATTGAACGGGTATCACGGCTATCCACCTGAGCAGACCTATGTGGTCGGCTCGCCGCGACTGGACCACCATCTCGCGCCGTTGAAGGCCAAGTCGGAAAAGCGGATGCGCAAGGAGATGGACTTGCCGGCGCACCGCAAGATTATCTCCTTCATGTCCCAGCCGATCGCACTGGCGATGCTTGAGCCCATCATTCGCACGCTGGTGCAAGCCGCCAAGGTGATGGGAGGGGACGCGCTGTGGCTGATCAAGCCCCACCCGCGTGAACATCAGGCCTTCTATGACCTGTACCAGAACGTTATCGACGAAATGGGTGTATTGAACGTTCGGATCGATCGGTCCTCGAGCACCTATCCCCTGCTCAAGGTTTCGGATGCCGTCGTAACCTATTGTAGCACCGCGGGGTTGGAGGCGTTTGCACTCGGCAAGCCGGTCTTCGCCATCAATCCGTTGACCGAGCCGCTGCCTTACGACCTCGTCAAGCTGGGTGTCGCCATCGAATGCCGGGATGCTGAGACCTTGGCCCGGGAGGTGGCCATAGGGCTAGTAGAGCCACGCAATAACGAGAAGTACTACCTTCAAGACGGCAGATCCGCTGAACGTGCGGCAGAGGTCGTGAGGCGAGCAATTGTCAACCCCAAGGTTCGGGGCAATGGCGGCGAACCGGAAAATATCGCATGGGTCCGCGCTCGGAATTTATATGACGACACCCTAGCTGCTACTCTGGATTATGAAGTCATCGAGTAGGTCTACGGCCGGCTCTTCCTTCCTCCTCGAAATCTGAGATCGAGAAAATGATCGGTTCTGAACGGTGCATCGCCGTTATCCCCGCGCGCGGGGGGTCCAAGAGCGTCAAGCTCAAAAACCTGCATGACCTAGGCGGCAAGCCCTTGCTGCAATGGCCGATCGAGGTAGCGCTCGCTACCCCGGAGATCGATCGCGTGATAGTGTCCACTGACCACGAGATGATCGCGGATCTGGCGGAGAAGCTCGGGGCGGAAGTATCCTGGCGCCCCGAAGAACTAGCGTCTGATACTGCTATCGTCGCCGATGTTCTGCGTCACCTGATCGGGGAGTTGCGCGCGCAGGGAGAGACGGCGCGTTACTTGACCTTGCTCGAGTGCACGGCCCCGTTCCGATTGCCGCGTGACGTGACCGAATGCCTCCGGCGTCTTCACGCTGAAGGACTGGATTCCATCGCAACCTTCATGGATGCGCATCTAAATCCGCACCGAGCTTGGCGCCTGGATGGCAACGGCGCGCCAACGCCGTTTATCGAAGGCGCTATTCCCTGGCTTCCACGGCAGGCTCTGCCGCGCGCCTATCAGTTGAACGGCGCGGTGTACGCCTTCGTGATTGATGCGCTGAAATCCCATACGCCCTCAATTCTGTTCGGACGGACCGGCGCCGTCATGATGGATCGTGAACGTTCCTTCGATATCGATGACGCACAGGACTTCGCCGTCGCTAATGCCCTGCTCGCTGCGGGCAAGGTGCCGTTGGGATGACGTTGCGGCTCGGTATCCTCGGTTTCTCTGAGGGCAATGGTCACCCCTTTTCGTTCGGTGCGATCGTCAACGGCTATGACGATGCAGCCTTCGCTCGCGTCGGCTGGGACGGCATTCACGCCTATCTGCGCGCGCGGAAGGCGGACGAGTTCGGCGTCGGCGACGTACGCGTCACCCGGTGCTGGATGCCGGATCTCAAGATGGCTCAAGCCTTGGCTCTGGCCTGTCAGATCGACGCGGTTTGCGAAACGCCCGAGGAAATGATCGGCGCCGTCGATGCTGTCATGATCCTGCGGGATGACGCCGACAGTCATTGGTTGCTTGCTGAGCCCTTCCTCAAGGCCGGGCTGCCGGTCTTCATCGACAAACCTCTGTGTGTTCGCCGGGATGAGCTTGACCTGTTTGAGCCCTATCTGCGGTCCGGACAGCTGATGTCCACTTCAGGGCTCAGATACGCTGGCGAAACGGACGGCTGGAGACAGGCGCCGGAACAGTTTGGTGAACTGCGGCTGATCCGGGCTTCCGTTCCTGTCGACTGGCCCCGGTATGGGGTTCACATGCTGGAGTGCGCCATGGGGGCTCTCGGTGTGCGGCCTGTTGCGGTGCAGCGACACGCGGTCGCACACGGCAGTGTCGCCGTTCGGTTGGAAGACCATAGTCTTTTGCTAATCGACGCCTTGGGTGCGACGCCGACACCCTTTTCCTTGCAGGTATTTGGAACAATCGGTAATGCCGAGGTGAAGATACGTGATAACTTTACGGCGTTCCGTCGGACGATCATCAACTTCGTAGATTTGGTACGAACGGGTAAGCCGATGATCGATCCCGAGGATACCTTGCTGGTAATCAGGACGCTGATCTCAGGGGTTGAGGCCGAGCCCGGGGGAGCAGAAGTTCTCGTGCGCCCTTAACCCGTATCTTTTTATCAATCGCAATGCCTGGGGGCGCGTTGTTCATGACCGAAGAAGAGAGCGCCGGACCATCCAGGCCGGCCGTTGACAAAAATGCCGAGGCTTCCGTAATCGACCTCGGCCGGGGCCCCTTGTCTTCCGAGACGCTGACCGCCCTGATCGCCCTACGCGAAACAGATCGCGAGGCTTATGATGCTCATGTCCTGACGTTGAAAAGCCGGAACCGCTGGCGGGACGTACTCCCGCTTCTGGCTTTGGACGCGCCCGATTCCCCGGACGTCATGGAAATCTTTGTGACTGCGCTTCAGAAGCTGGGCATTCCCGGAAATCTGGACGAACTGTCTCTGCTTCGCCTCTATAACTCAGGCCACATTCGACTACCGGCGAGCACGCAGGCCAGCCTAGGCGACAAGGTCGATCTGCAGGAGCAGTCCGTTCAACTCGCCGTTCTCAAGACCCTCTTTGCATTTGAAATGTCCCGGGGCACCTTCTTCCATCTTCCGACCAAGAACACGGCGACCTTCTTCTTGAGAGGTAAGACGGATGTTCTACGGGCTGTTCGCTCCGGCAAGCCGATGATCGATGCGGAGTCGCCTCGCTATCGCGAAGCGCGGACTCACATGGATATCGTCCTGCCGGATTCGATCTTCATCGACGGTCCGCCCAAGAGGGTTTGTGAGATCGGGGCCGCATGGGGCGGTTCTACGCTGTCGATTACGGATCGTTTCGCGCCGGAAGAGTTCTATAATTTTGAGATCGACCCCGATCTTGCGCGCCAGATGGAGATCGAACTCGGCCTCAAGTCTCTCCCGTGTGATGGCGAGACCCTGACCGGGGTCGCCGACGGGAGCATGGACCTGGTCTTCTCGAGCGGGGTTTTCTACTTTGTTCCGCCGATGAAGCTGGTCAGCTATTTTAACGAGATGATCCGCGTCTGCAGGCCCGGAGGCCTAGTCTATTTCAACCTGCTGACGGCCGAACTCCTGTCGCCGCGCCGGCTCGGCGTGATGATCAAGGATGCAGGATTGCGTCGCGTTTTCGCGCCCATTCCTCGTTCCTGGGTCGATGAAATGTTTGCTGATTTCGAGCGTCTGCCGATCCCGGAAGGTACGGCGTTCAATCCCGAGGGCGAGTTCATCTTCCGCAAGCCGAAAGCTTGATCCCACGCAGCGATCACCAGGCTGTCCACCCTCCGTCCACGGCGAGCACCTGGCCGGTGACATAAGCGGACAAATCTGATCCCAGAAACAGGGCCACACCTTTGAAATCCTCAGGCGTGGCCATGCGTGCCAAGGGAGTCTTGGCGACATAGCGTGACTGAAACCGTTCGTCTTGGCCGCGTTCCACGCCGCCAGGGCACAGAGCGTTGACCCGAATGCGTGGCCCAAGGCTGGTCGCCATCCAACGGGTCAGTTGCATCAGTCCGCCCTTCGAGGCGGCGTAGCCGGCCGGATTGCCTGAGGCCGTGCCCTCATAGAGCCCCCAGTCGGGCCCCACCAAACCATAGATCGAACCCACATTGATGACTGAGGCTGCTGCCGAGCGCTGCAGGCCCGGCAGCAATGCCTGCGTCAGGACGAATGGGGCCACGAGATTAATCTCGGTCGCCGCCCGGAAGAGGGCCGGCGACTGGGTCTCGAAGGGCGTCACCCAGCCGTCCGAGGCCGAAGTGCCGACAAAACCTGCATTGTGAACCAGCACATCGACGGTCGGATGTCGTTTGAGAATCTCTTGTGCCGATGCATGGATGCTGGTGTCGTCAGACAGGTCGCAGGACTGGACCGACAGGCGTCCGGCCCAGGCGCTATTGGCCAGTAGGTCGGCGGCGCCGTCCAATGCGCGGTCGAGCAACACAACCGCAGCGCCGCTTTCCAGATAGGCTTCGGCGATGGCGCGTCCGATATGGCCGGCGCCGCCCGTGACGACACAGACGCGGCCCGTCAAATCTCCGAGTTGCTGAACGGTCTTCATCGCCGGGCTGGGAGCGGATGTCATCGCGGGAGCCTCATGTCTTGCTGGTGGGGCGGTTGAGAGCGCATTCTCGGCGACCGTGGTCATGCGCGCCTTTAGGATGTCTTGGCGCTTTCTCACGCTTGCGGCCCAGTTGCTGACGTAGGCGGCACGGTCGAGCGTGGCCAAGGCCTGCGCCAGTTCGCCCTTGTCTTCGTGGATCTTGGCCTGGGCCAGAAGCACCTGAAGATTGTCCGGGTCCGCTTTGGCGGCCTTGTGCTCGATCTCGATGCGTTGGGGCGCGCCTTCGGCCAGGCCCTGGGCCAGAGCCATGAGGATGTTGGGATCGGTAGAATCGAGCGCGCTGAGAAGGCGATTGGCTTCCTCGTTTTCCCCCACCCGCCTCAGGGCGCCGGCAAGTCTGACGGCGTGGCTTGGGGTGGGGGAGAGATTGTGAAGCCGCCTCGTCGCCTCCGCGACTTCGGCTGGCCTCTTGGCCCGTGAAAGTTCTGCGATGTAGGCTTTCAGCACCTCGACGCTTTCAGGCAGTTCTTCAACCGCCTGCGCCAGAAGGGCCGTCGCGTCTTCCTTGCGCTTGAGGGCTTCACGTGCCGCCCAGTAGGTGGTGTTGTGGCTGTAGTCGTACAGCCGAAGCAGATGCTGCTCGAAGGTGAAGTCGCCTTCATGCCAGAAGGACCAGCGCCGGTCCTTGGCCCAGTCCAGTCCGAAGTGAGCCGCGATAGCCGGATGAATGGGGGCATCCAGATTCTGGATGCCGATTCCATCGGCCCGCGCCCGCGCCAGCTTCAGGGCGTAGTCGCGATCTTCCAGAGGCAGGCGCTCGACGATTTGCTCCAGCACATGGGCCATCAGCCTCCCACCGGGGTGGTTGGCGGTGCGCATCGTGGGCCCGCCAGTCTCCATCTGGTCCCACAGACGGAAATCCGACATGTCGTCGAGCTGTCGCGCCTTGGCGGCATTAATCGCTTGGAGGCGATCTAGGGGGTACTTTTTTAGAATGTCGACGGCGAAATAGCTCTCGAGCAACTGATCCTTGGAAACGCCATCTCCCACCAAGCGAAGTACCAGATCGTCGCATATCGTGTAGGGAAACAGCTTCGTCTTCGTCGCTGAATCCCCAGCGATACGCCGCTTCTGGAAGGGAATCTGCGGCCACAGATAATTCTGCAGCATCGCGGGGTAGCGGATCATGACCGCGTCAGGCGGAAGATCGTCCTTGGTGAGACGGAAATCGTCCCAGCCGTGCGTGACCTGCTGGATCACGGCCCGCACTCGTGGACGCAGCGCTTCGAAGGACTTGGTCGGCTGGTAGACTAGGACGACATCGTGGTCGCGGCTGATCTCAGGCACGGTCATCAGGAAGGCGCGTATGGCCCCGCTTTGGCAGTTTCCCAAGCACGCAATGATGGGACGCTCGCTGCCTTCCACGACGCCCGCGATCATGCCGACAACTGGGCCTGGACCAAGTCGGCCAATTCGCCCACGTTCAGGACAGTGAAAGCGTGCTCCATCGGCAGTTCGATGGCGAATACGTCTTCGACCCGCATCAGCACCATGGTGTGCGCTAGGGAATCCCAGCCGACGATGTCGTTCGCGTTTGTTGAGCGGCCGATTGTTTTTTCGGGGCAGCTGAAATGGTCGGTGATGACATCCGCCAAACGCTCCATAATGCTGTCGTTCATAGTCATGCGAAACCTCCTGACAGATAGCGTTCGCGGTTTCGCTTGCGGTCGACTTTCCCGCTGGTGGTCTTGATTATTCGACGATCGGAGAAAAGTCGAACGTCGGCGGGACGCAAACCCAGGCTGGTGTTCAGGGTCTGGATGATCATCTTTGATATGGCTTCGGACTCGCCTGAAATCTCGGCTGCGATGATGAGCCGCTCGCTGCCGGAATCGGGATGATAGACGCCTATGGCGGCGACCCGCCCCGGTGCTACGCCAGGCACGCCCGCGATCAGTTGCTCGATCTGGTGGGCATACAGATTGCGGCCGCCGACGATGATCCGGTCGTCGAGCCGGCCGCAGACGAAGAGTTCGGCGGAATCGATGAAGCCGATGTCCCCTGTCCGATACCAGCCGTCTTGCAGGGCCATGGCCGTTCGTTCAGCCGCCTGGAAATAGCCGTCGAACAGGAACTCGGCCGCGACTTCAATTTCTCCGTAGATTCTATCCTGGCCGCCAGCGTCGCGAATGCGAACCCGGCAGCCGGGGATGGTGCGACCGCAGCCGAGAATGGAGACGGCGGCTTCGCTGGGCGAGCACGGCACGACGGCTTCACCGATTTCGCCGAACCCGATCGCCGCGACATGCTGGATCGTAACGGGTGTTCCAGGAGGACTTTGCGTTACCGCGAAGACGGTTTCCGCCATGGCGTAGCAGCACGTCAGGCTACTCGCGGTCACGCCGTGATCGGCATAACGCGCCAGGAAGGCGGCAAAGGTTTCGGGCTTGCAAGGTTCGGAGCAGTTGACCCACGCCTTGACGCTGCCGAGCGCCCAGATGCGATCAGTGCGGCGAACGGCGCGTTCGAGGTGTCGAAAGGCGAAATTGGGCAGCCAGACATGGGTGGCGCGGCGTTGCTCGACGACCTCGAACAGGGACTGTGGGTGGGCTGTCCAATAAAACGGATCAATGAAGTCGACCTCTGCGCCGAAGGTCAGCGGCAGGAGCAGGCAGGCGATCAGGCCCATGTCGTGGTAGAGAGGCAGCCAGGAGGCTATGATGCTATCGGAGTCGAATTCGACGGCTTCCGCATAAGCCCGTAGCTGAACATCAATGGCGCGGTAGCTAAGCGGCACGCCCTTCTTCACACCGGTTGTGCCTGAGCTGTGTTGCAGAAGTGCGACAGCCGAGGCTGGAGGACGTGCCGGCAAGGGCGATGCAGCCAAACCATCGATTTCCTCGCTCGCTATAAGCGTCAGGCCAATGGTTGGGCATTCTAGGCGAATAGCATCCACGGCGATTTGGGGGGCAAGCACTGCGCCTTGGCCCAAGTGGGCGAACAGGGCTGCGTGACCGCTCCAGAAAGCCTGATCGTCGAAGCGCGCCGCAGGCAGCGGCATGAAGGAGGGAGCAAATCCGGCGCGCATCGCCGCAATGAAGCTGATTACCGCATCGGGATTATTCGCGCCGAAGATTAGAAGCGGCGCGCCCTCCAAGCCGAGGGTGGCGAGGCGCTGAGCTCGTTCGCCCGTTCTCGCCCACAGTTCGCTGTATGTTAGTTCAGCTCCTGTCTGGCTCCAGCGTAAGGCGACTTGAGCGGCTCGCTCACGCGCGTGACGTTCAACGTGTCCCAGAAACATTTAGGCGCGGGCCCAGCGAAACGGCCAAGCGATACATCTTTGACCGCACAGAGATTCTGAAAATGTAGCTTGCGCTTTGCGGGGCATCATAACTAGTGGTTTCGAGTTGGTCTGAGCAAAGAGCGGGTATGACGCGATTGTTGGCGGCAAGGAAGAAGATCGTCGCAATTGGTGATTTTCTGGCTCGTAATCCCACGTTACGCGCGGTTGGGCGGCGGACGCATCTGCTCTCCTTCATGGACGGGGGCATGCGCTTTGGCGCCGCCGCCGGCGCCGCAGCGCCATGGCGCGCGCTGGTTCTCGGCGCGCCGCGCGAGGAACACGACGCCATTGATCGCGCCTTCCCCGAGTTTAGGAAGCTCTTTGTCGCCAAGCGGGTCAAGACGGGTCGAATGTATGACGAGTTGGTCCGGCACCCGGGGACGGCAATCCTGGCTTGGGGCGTCGCGGCTGGGCCGCAACTCGCCAAACTTCAATCTCGAGGGATCAAAGACCATCCGGTGCTGTATGTGGATCGTGCGCCGATCGACCTCATCAATGAGGCGGAACATCTGAGCGGCTATGTGCTGGATTGGACGGGGTTGTATTGCAATTCACGTCGGGCAAGCGATCTCGAGACGATTTTGAACGGGTTTCCCTTCATTGATCACCCTGAGCTTCTGGCCGCCACGACGACCTTGATCCGCACCCGATTTCCCAAAAGCGCTCTGAGCGGGCCCGTCGTGGTTGTCTGCCAACATCGATCAGATCCGCCCGCTCTGTTCGCCGGTGCTACTCATCCCGACGTTAAGGCGTTGGTCGAGATGGCCAAGGACGAGAACCCTCGCAGTGAAATCGTGCTCGTCCAAGTGTGCCCCTTGGGCGGGGCACTGGTCAAACATCGCGAGGAACTGGAAAAACTCGGCACCGTGGCGCCGCCCGAAGCCGTGCCGGAACTTTTGACGCGCGCAAGCCGCGTCTACGTCGCCTCCGCCAATCTGGGCTTCCACGCCTTGTTGGGAGGCGTGCCCGTCACCACCCTGGGCGGGCCGTTCTACGCGGGCTGGGGGCTGACCGACGACAGGCGCCCCGTTCCGCGACGTCAGCGTTCCCTAAGCCTCAGCGCGCTGGCTGCCGGCGTTTTGGTGCTCTACGGAAGATTCCTTCGGTCGGGTTCTCTTGTTTCAGCTGTATCCGGGGTAGATGCGGAGCCGGCAAAGTGACGCCCCAAAAGCTTTCGATGCCGGAATGGCTCGCCTTCCTTCAGTCTCAGGCCGTCAGCGCCTCGACCTCTGGGATCGAGCTCACGCTGGCGGGCCATCGGGCTGTTCTGGATCATGCCCTTCGCATCAGCGGACGCACGGCTGAAGCGGATCGCCTTAGTGTGGCGGGGGCCTCTCTCGATCTGCCGGTGGTGGATATCTCTACTCTGTCTCAAGCGGGCGAAGCGTTGGCTGCGTTTCGAATGGAGCACGGACCCCGCCAAGACTTGTCCCTAGTGGCGATGCTGGCCGCCGAGATCGGCGAAGCCGCTATCTTGCTGGAAAATGAAGGTGATCCGGCTACCTCTCTCGCGGCGAACGCCGTGGTTGCTCGTGTGGAGCGCATGCTCGATATGGTCAATGTCCGTACCGAACTCCTGCTGGCTAAGGTCGAACCTTTCAGCAGCCGGTTCACGGATATGGACTCCGAGCGTGGGCGCTTCCTCGTATCGCTCGTGGAAGGGTGGCGTTCAGATCTCGATCAACTTCGGCGGCTGCGGGTTCCTGGATCGACTCTAACCAACTCCCGGTTGGAGGCGTTGCTTCTGTCACAGCCGACGGTCACGCGGTTGTTCGACCAGGGCGTGTTCAACGATGTAGGGCAGAGGGCCTTGTTGCGGCAGATCGAGCGGCTGGTTGAAGCCCATGATCGACCCGCATTCGGCGGAGGATCGACAGGCAAACCTATCCTCGGCAAACGTACCAGCGCGGGCCTTAACAACCCCGCTACGCAGATGCAGCTCGCCGTTAAGAAGTTGCGGCTGCTTTCGGCCGACGCCGACGCGATGACGATCACAGTCCAAACGGAAGGCTTGCTCAAGATCCTGACCGCGGCCGAGGCCCAGGCCGACAAGACCCTGTCCATCCTGTCGCCTATGTTGGAGCGGTACGAAAACCTGCAGTCCGAGAGAGCGGTCTTCTTCGCTGGCCTGCTGAGCGAGTGGAGCGAACAGGTTGATGCGCTTCGCGGCCGTCGCGCCGCCTTGGCTGCGCTGCCTTTTGGCGACGCCTATCTTGTCGAAGCAGAGGAAACGGAAACTCTGCTCGCGCAGATCAACCGAAACGGGCTGATCAGCGAAGAGGGGCAGGTGCTGCGACTTCGCCAGGCGACCCTATTACTGGAGCATCAGGATCAACCTGTCATCCTGGGGTCGCAATCCAAGAAGACGATAGAGTTCGACGCCATCGTCGATTTCTGGAGCCCTCAGGCTGCTGACAAGGCGCAGGGTGCTGGCCGTTACCTCAAGGACAGCGGCCATGATCGGCCGACCTTCCTCATGGACCCGCCTGGCCGCGGCAAGCGTCCGCCGGAAATCTATGATCCGGCTGGTCTGGCTCGAGACATGCGCTGGCTTATCCGTGCAGGACGGACGGCCGAAGCGAATGCGATGCTTGGGCCGACGTTACGTCGACTGCGTGTCGTTGATCGTGCCGATCTCGTCTGGATGGCTGCTGCGGCAGCGCTTCATGATACGCCGATCGCCACTGAACTCGCGCTCGAAGATCTCGTCGCGGCCAACAAGGTCGTAGGATCCGTGGATCGCCAGATCGACAAGCTCGGGCTCATCATCTCACGATGCGGCGATTCCAAGCTCGTCCCTTCTTTGATTGAGCGTGGCGCAGAA
The DNA here is from genome assembly GCF_037055245.1 of Brevundimonas olei. Classification (GTDB taxonomy): domain Bacteria; phylum Pseudomonadota; class Alphaproteobacteria; order Caulobacterales; family Caulobacteraceae; genus Brevundimonas; species Brevundimonas olei. Next base: position 3,144,692 of record NZ_CP146369.1, on the reverse strand, counting down.
CAGGGAGATCGGGCCTGCGCGGCGGCTCTGCTTCTGGCGATCAAGGGGCGCTCTAATAAGCGGATCACCTTGGCTGGCAGCACGGACAGTTACAAAGGCGGCGTCTTCTTCCGCCTCGCGCGTGCGCATGTTTCGGATTCAGCTCCGTCGAAGTCCGCAGACATCATGGTGACGGATGAATCGACAGGACGCTGGCTGGCGGCCCTGCCGGGCCTGGCCGACCACAGCTTGACCGAGTTGAGCTGGGGTCAAGCCAAGGCAAGTCGAGGTTCGGTCGTCTACAAGGCGGCGGCCCTGGCGGCCGCTTCGATCAAGGCTTCCGCAGATGTCTGTGGGATACCGCTCGCTCCCGCTTTGCAAGACGCCGCGCTCGCTCAGTCGTTACGCGAACATCTTCAGGCTTTCGATCAGGCGCTTCGTTCTGCGCCCGCGTCTCAGACGTCGCCGTTGATCGGCCTCGGAATCGACAGACTAGACGATGTTCTGGCACTGATGGTTTGTCAGCGAGCCACTCCTTCTTTCGTGGGGGTCGGGGCGTCTGCCGCGCGCGTGGCGCGCCTGCGCTTTGCGCTCGACGGCCAGGAACCGACCAAGACGACACTCGGGTTGCGTCGACAGGCGCATGTGACGGCCAGCTACGAGTATTTCATCGCTGGCCTGGGAAGCCGAACAAGAGACGAAGGCGATTCTCCCTGGACCAGCCATCTCGATTTCGATGGACGATGGGCGGCCCAGATGGCGCAGATCGCTGCGTGCGAAGCTGTGGCGCCTCTTACCCGCGGACCAAGAAGGGCCGCGCTGCGTTGGGCGCTCCAAAGCTTGGTGACCCGGGCCCTCATCGACAAACAGATGTCCTGGCTCAGGGGCTCTAGCACGGGCGAAGGCTTGCGATACGTCGCTTGAACCGCCCGCTTCCGGCTGCGCAGGATTCCGGCTGGCAGAGGGCGGAATCCTGCGCCGGCTGGCTCAGCCGGTAAGTTCGCTTGGCTCCAAATATTCGCAGGCCTTCTTCAGATCTGCAGGGCGGCCTACATCGATCCAGTAGCCATCGTATTCATAGGCGCAGACGCGGAACCCTGTCGCCTTCGCCCGGTCCATCAGTTGCGGCATGTCGATGCGCTCATTGGGGCGGATCAATGAAAACAAATGCGGGTTGATGACATAGGTGCCGGCGCTGACGCGATAGGAATAGGTCGGCTTTTCCTCCACGCTGCGAATCTCGCCGCAGGGTTCGGTTTCGATCACGCCGTAGGGCACTGCCACATGGTGAGGGACGGTCACGACCGTGAAGTCCGCGTCCATGCTGTCATGGGCCTCAAGGAGGGTTGGGAAGTCGATTTCCGTCAAGATATCCGCGTTGCATACCAGAACCGGAGCGTCGGTGACGGGGCCGATCAGCGACAGGCCGCCCGCTGTTCCCAGCGGCGCTGCTTCATGCGCGTAACGGATATGAACGCCCCAGTCAGAGCCATCGCCGCAATGGGCGTGGATCTTTTCAGGCAGGTAGTGGGTTGTGAGCACGTAGTTGTGCAGGCCGAAGCCGCGCATCCGATGGATGATTCGTTCCAGCATCGGTTGACCGGCGACGGGAATGAGCGGCTTGGGAACTTGTCGAGTGAGCTCGCCTAGTCGGCTGCCGAAACCTCCGGCCATCAACACAGTCGTATTGCGTCGCCGCGCTCGGGAGGTTTGCTGAGCCAGATTGTAAATCTCTGCCTGCATGAAAGGTCCAGTTCAGTGAACGTTACGCTTCAATGCGGACTTGAACTGCATGAGTATGTCCGCGCTTTGAGGGAGGAGGGGGGAATGTGGGTCGTTGTCCTTGCGGACTAGTTCGAGAGATTTCGAGCTAGGGAAGGCTGCATTATGCAGGAGCATTGCGAACATGCTGTGACTTCAATGAAACACTGACCCAAATTTGCCTCCCAGCCGAAAAGACTCCCGACCCGGCACCCCACCTCTGGCGATAACGCCTTAGTCACGCAAGAGTTCATTCACGCCGGTCTTGGCGCGGGTCTGGGCGTCGACGCGCTTGACGATGACGGCGCAATACAGGCTGGGGCCGCCGTTCGGGTCGGGCAGGGCGCCCGGCACCACGACCGAATAGGCCGGAACCTCGCCGCGGAAGATTTCTCCGGTCGCCCGGTCGACGATCTTGGTCGAGGCCGACAGATAGACGCCCATGGCCAGGACCGCGCCCTCGCGCACGATGACGCCCTCGGCCACCTCGGCGCGGGCGCCGATGAAGCAGCCGTCTTCGATGATGGTCGGATTGGCCTGCAGCGGCTCCAGCACGCCGCCGATGCCGGCGCCGCCCGACAGGTGGACGTTCTTGCCGATTTGGGCGCACGAACCGACCGTGGCCCAGGCGTCGACCATCGAGCCTTCATCGACATAGGCGCCGATGTTCACGAACGACGGCATCAGCACCACGTTCTTGCCGACATAGGCGCCGCGACGGACGACGGCGCCCGGCACCGAGCGGAAGCCGGCGGCCTGATAGTCGGCGGCGCTCCAGTCGCCGAACTTGTTGGGCACCTTGTCCCAGAAGGGGCCGACGGCGACCGGGTGATCGGCCGACAGCGGCAGGGTCGGAGCGTGGCCGGCGCGCATGATGACGTTGTCGTTCAGGCGGAAGGACAGCAGCACGGCCTTCTTCAGCCACTGGTGCGTGGTCCAGACGCCGTCCTCGCCGCGCGTGGCGACGCGGGCCTGGCCGGAGTCGAGCAGGGTCAGGGCGGTGTCGACGGCGTCGCGCACCTCGCCGCGCGTGGCGGCGGAAACCTCGGCGCGGGCTTCCCAGGCGGCTTCGATCACGGATTCCAGATGGGTCAGGTCGGTCATTGCGGATCTCCGTCCAGCATGGCGGTGGTCAGGAAGGGGCCGACGGTCGCGGCCCGATGGTGGATGTGCGCGCCTTCGGCCGTGAAGGCCTTGGGGCCGACCAGAACCGTGCTCATGCCAATGGCGTGCGCCGGCTCCAGGTTCTTGGGCGTGTCCTCGAAGAAGCAGGCGGTGGTCGGATCGACGCCGAAGCGGGTCAGCATCTTCTGGAAGGTGCGCGGGTCCGGCTTGGGGATCAGGTCGGCGTCTTCCAGGGCGAAGACCCCGTCAAAGAAGCGCGTCAGCTCCAGCTTCTCCATCACCCGCCGGGCGTGGCCGATCGAGCCGTTGGTGAAGATCAGGCGCGGGCCGCTCAGGCGCTCCAGCGCCGCGTGCAGGCCGGGATCGGGCGTCAGCACGTCCAGGGGCACGTCGTGGACCTCGGCCAGAAAGTCGTGCGGGTCGATCTGATAATGCATCATCAGACCGGCCAGCGAGGTGCCGTAGTCGTGCAGGTAGCCGCGCTGCACCGCCAGGGCTTCGGCCGATTCCAGACCGGAGGTGCGCACGACGTACTGATTGATGCGCTGCTCCACCTGACGCAGGAACTGCGTCTCGGGCGGATACAGGGTGTTGTCCAGGTCGAAGACCCAGGACCGGACATGACGCAGGTCCGCGCCGATCTCCGTCGAGGCGGAGTCCGGCCGGGCGGTTTCGGGCGCCGTCTTCGACGCCGAACCCGTCACTTCCTTTTGACCAGGGTGCCGGCGCCGTGCTCGGTGAACAGTTCGACCAGCATGGCGTGCGGCCGGCGCCCGTCCAGGATGACCACGGCCTCGACGCCCGCGCGGACGGCGGCCATGGCCGTCTCCAGCTTGGGGATCATGCCGCCAGTGGCGACGCCCGCGTCGATCAGGCCTTGCGCCTCGTCCAGCGTCATCTGGCGGATGATCTCGCCGTCGGCGCCCTTGACCCCCGGCACGTCGGTCAGCAGCAGCATCCGCTTGGCGTGCAGGGCGCCCGCGACGGCCCCGGCCACGGTGTCGGCGTTGACGTTATAGGTCTGGCCGTCCTCGGCCACGCCGATGGGGGCGATGACCGGCACCCAGTCCTCGGTCTCGGAGGCGATCAGCCCCTTGATCAGCTTGGGATCGACCTTGGTCGGTTCGCCGACGAAGCCCAGATCGACCTCATGCTCGATCATGCTATCGGGGTCGCGCTTGGTGCGGCGCGTCTTCTCGACCGTCAGCAGGCCCGCGTCCTTGCCCGACAGGCCGACGCCGCGCACGTCGGCTTCCTTGCCGGCGACGGTGATCCAGTGGGCGATCTCTTTGTTCACGGCGCCGGACAGGACCATCTCGGCCACCGTCATGGTGTCCCTGTCCGTCACGCGCAGGCCATCGACGAAGGCCGACTTCACCCCCGCCTTGTCCAGCATGGCGCTGATCTGCGGGCCGCCGCCGTGAACGACCACGGGGTTCACCCCCATCAGCTTCAGCAGCACGACGTCCGCGGCGAACTGCTTCGCTACGGCGCTCTCGCCCATGGCGTGGCCGCCGTATTTGATGACCACGGTCTCGCGGTCATAAACTTGGATATAGGGCAGGGCCTCGGCGAGCGTCTTCGCCGTCTCCCAGCCGCGTTCCTCGGATTGCCGATCAGTCTCTATCATCGTGCGCGCTCGATAGCGGCCAAGGGCGCGGGAGTCACGCCCGAAGGGCGGGCGATGCGATGAAGCATTTGCGTCCTGCGGCTGGTTTTTATCGATAACTGCGATATCCAGAAAGGATGCGCCTTTTTCCGGTGGTCATGTGCGGTGGTTCTGGGACGCGCCTCTGGCCGGCGTCACGACTTTCGCGGCCGAAGCAATTCATGCGCCTGGCAGGCAATCGATCGCCCTTCCAGGAGACCGTCACACGGGTGGCGCCTCTAGTGGCCGAGAACGGGCGGATCGTCGTCATCGGCGGCGCACTCCACCGCCAGACCATACTCGAACAGCTTTTGGAGATCGACGTCGATGCGGCGGTGCTGCTGGAGCCTGAAAGCCGGGACTCGGCTGCGGCGATGGCGGCGGCGGCGCATTGGACCTTGATGCAGGAGCCGGCGGCGGTGAACGTCTTCCTGGCCTCGGACCATCACGTGCCGGATCATGCCGCTTTCCGCGCGGCCGTGCTCAAGGCGGTGAAGGCTGCGGAGGCCGGACGGATCGTCACCCTCGGCGTACGGCCGACTGAACCCTCCGAAGCCTACGGCTACATCAAGCCCCTGACGGCCGGATTGTCTCCCGTCGAGGCGTTCATCGAAAAGCCAAGTCGCGACCTGGCCGAGCGCTACATCGACCAGGGATTCCTCTGGAACAGCGGCAATTTCATCGCACGCGCCGAAGTGCTTGCGGCAGAGCTGAAACGGTTCGCTCCGGGGGTCGAAGCGGCGGCCCGGACGGCGCTGCAGTCGGTGGTTGAGGGCGCGGACATCCTGCTTGGCGCGGCCTTCCGGGATGCGCCGAGAATCTCCATCGACTATGCGGTCATGGAACGGACGGATCTCGCCTCGGTGCTGGCGGTCGATTTCAAATGGTCCGACCTGGGGGCATGGGACGCGATCGCGGCCAGCGGCGAGGGAGAGATTGGCGGCCATATCTTCGAGGACGCCGAAGGCTGTATGGCGCGCGCGCCTGACGGCATGATCGTGGCGGCGCTGGGGGTCAGAAACCTGGCCATCGTCGCGGAGCGGGACGCGGTGCTCGTCTGTGACCTGAGCCGGACCCAGGAGGTGAAGAAGATCGTGGAGCGCATTCGGCTCTCCTCGCCGCGGCACATGGACTTTCATCATCCGCCGGAAGAGGACCTGCGTTACGGCTTTTCGCGCCTGCGTGGCTGGCTTCGCCTTCGGGCGCTGCCGCTCTGGGCGACGGTGGGGCGCACTGAGGACGGCGCCTTCTGTGAACTGATCAGCCTCGAGGGGCGGCGGATTCCGGCGCTGCTGAATCCGCAGGTGCAGGCCCGTCAGGCGGCGGCCTTCGCCTTGGCGGGGCGGTTGGGCTGGGAAGGGCCGTGGCGCGCTCTCGTCACGGGATCGCTGGATCGCCTGGAGGGCGGGGCGGCGGCGTTGTCCGCCTGGGCGGGTGCGGCGAAGGCGGGGCTGGAGCCTTCGATCATGCAGGAACGGGCGGCGGCCCTGCGGGATGATCTGATCCGAGACGCGACTCTGTCCGACCGCGTCAGGGGGCGGCTGGACATGTTGAAGGCTTGTCTCGACTGGTCGGAAGCGACGACCGACCCGGCATGGCCTGAAGCGGTGCGGCTTCTGGCGGCCTCGGTCGAGGCCGCGCTCGACTGCGGGAGGGGCGCCGGGGCGTCGTCCCCCGGCATGATGCTGGAAGCGGCGGGCCTTCTCGCCCGTTCGGGCGGTGATACCGTCAGATCGACTCTGATTCGCGGCCTCTACTCCAGAGGCGTCTCCGAAAAAGACGCCTTGGGCCTCGTTATTCTGGACGGAGCCGTCGAGGGCGGTCCGGGCCGGCCCCCGCGCGCCCGTTTCGAGGCGCAGATCGCGAGATTGAAGGCTGCGACGGCGCTGGCGGAAGCGGACGAGCCGCGATCGCGCAAGTTCTTCGCGGATGAAGCGGCGGCGGCTTTGCGAGCCGTCTGGCTTTATCTGACGCCTGAAGGCCTGTGGCGCGACAACCGACTAGAAGGCGGCGAGTTTATCGATGACTCTGCAAATGCTCTGGCCTTATATAATCTGCTAGGCGCCTTTGAGCATTTGGCAGGATCGGGAATTCTTAATTCCGAAGTCGAGATGAGGGCTATGCTTCGGTGAGCTCTTAACAAAATCTTACCTTGTGTAGCCTCAGGGCCACGGTGGTGTTGCAACAGGACGCAATAGCTTAGTTTCCTGCTCGACCGGATAAGGCAGCGCTGTTATGCAGGCGATAGGCGATGCTCCGCGTCGTCCATTTGAAACAGATCTCGGAGGGCCGCATCACTATGCGTGTCAAGAGTTTGATCCTGGCGTCGAGCGCGGCGGCCGCCCTGGCCCTGTCCGCCGGCGCTGCATCGGCGGAGCCCGATGGCTGGTACGGCGCGATCGACGCCGGCTACCACATCATCGACGACATCAACACCGAAGCGTCGGCGACCGGCCAACACTGGAACTGGGAAGTCAACGACGGCTGGGCGGCGTTTGCTCGCCTGGGCTACCGCTTCAACCCGAACTGGCGCGTTGAACTCGAGGGCGGCTACCGCTCGGGCGACATCGGTCGCGTACGCGCTCCTGGGAACGTGAGCGGCCTTTGCAATGCGACCCCGGCTGCCGGCCCGTGCCACTCGCCGGAAGGCGACATCACGGCGACGACCCTGATGGCCAACGTCCTTTACGACTTCGGTTCGCCGGACTGGACCATTCGTCCGTTCGTCGGCCTGGGCGTGGGCGTGAACCGCGTCAACACCGACACGACCGGCTTCGTGCGCGGCAACCGCGGCGTCGCCTTCGCCGCCGATGACAGCTCGACCAAGTTCGCCGCTCAGGCGATCGCCGGTCTGGCCTGGGCCGTGTCGGACCGCGCCAACATCGACCTGACGTACCGTTACCTGACGGGCGACATGGAATTCGACGCCGTGACGTCGGGTTCGGGCGCCAATCCGGTCGGGACCCTGTCGGGCGACTACGACCAGTCGCACACCGTGACGCTGGGCCTGCGCTATGCGTTCGGCGCCGAGCCGGTGGCCCCGCCGCCGCCGCCCCCGCCGCCGCCGCCTCCCCCGCCGCCTCCCCCGCCGCCCCCGCCGCCGCCGCCGCCGCCTCCGGCCAAGCCGGCTGCGCGTCAGTTCGTGGTCTACTTCGACTTCGACCGTTCGGACCTGACGGCGGAAGCCCGCTCGGTGGTGACGCAAGCCGCCAACTACGCCAAGTCGGGCGCTCCGACGCGCGTGCTGGTGGTCGGCCACACCGACACCTCGGGCAACGCGGCCTACAACATGGGCCTGTCGAACCGCCGTGCGCGCACCGTGGCTGACGCCCTGGTCGCTCAAGGCGTCAACGGCGGCGTGATCTCGCTGGACGGCAAGGGCGAGACCCAGCTGGCCAAGCCGACCGCCGACGGCGTGCGTGAGCCGCTGAACCGTCGCGCCACCGTCGACATCAACTTCTAAGCCCTGAGGGGGCCGGTCTCGATCGGCCCCCGAAGGCTTCCAGGTTGAAAGACATCAAGGACGGTCGATCCATCGGGTCGGCCGTCCTTTTTCTTTGGCTTTCTTCGACCTGCGTCGGCGGGACGCTGGCGAAGCGCCTCGACCGGGGCTATTGCGGCAGAGACGGTTGATGAGAGGAGCCACCCATGCGCGTCGCCATGATCGGAACCGGCTATGTCGGCCTGGTGTCGGGCGCCTGTTTCGCCGACTTCGGCCACACGGTGACCTGCGTCGACAAGGACGCCTCCAAGATCGAGCGTCTGCACCAGAACATCATGCCCATCTACGAGCCGGGGTTGGATGATCTGGTCGCCAGCAACGTCCGCGACGGGCGGCTGGCCTTCGCCGTCGACGGAGCTGAGGCGATTCGGACGGCGGACGCCGTCTTCATCGCCGTGGGCACGCCTTCGCGGCGCGGCGACGGTCATGCGGACCTGTCCTACGTCTATGCCGCGGCCGAAGAGATCGCCGACCTGATGGACGGCTTCACCGTCGTGGTGACCAAGTCGACCGTCCCCGTCGGCACCGGCGACGAGATCGAGCGCATCATTCGCCAGCGCCGTCCCGACGCGGACTTCGCCGTCGTCTCCAACCCGGAGTTCCTGCGCGAAGGCGCCGCCATCGGCGACTTCAAGCGCCCTGACAGGGTGGTGGTCGGAACGAACGACGAGCGCGCCCGCGCCGTCATGGCCGAGCTTTACCGGCCGCTGAACCTCAATGAGACGCCGATCATGTTCACCGGCCGGCGCACGTCCGAGTTGATCAAATATGCGGCCAACGCCTTCCTGGCCATGAAGATCACCTTCATCAACGAGGTCGCAGACCTGTGCGAGGCGGTCGGCGCCGACGTGCAACAAGTCGCGCGCGGCATCGGCCTGGACAACCGCATCGGCTCCAAATTCCTCCACGCGGGGCCGGGTTACGGCGGCTCCTGCTTCCCGAAGGACACCCTGGCCCTGGTGCGCACGGCGACCGACGCCGGTTCGCCGCTGAAGCTGATCGAGACCACGGTGGCCATCAACGACGCGCGCAAGAAGGCCATGGCCGACCGCGTCGCCGAGGCCCTGGGCGGCGAGCTGAAGGGCAAGACGGTCGCCCTGCTGGGCCTGACGTTCAAGCCGAACACCGACGACATGCGCGACGCCCCCTCTCTGGACGTGGCCCCGGCCCTGATCGCGCGCGGCGCGCGGGTTCAGGCCTTTGACCCGGAGGGCATGGAGGAGGCGGCCAAACTTCTGGACGGCGTGGTCTTCACGGACGGTCCCTATGACGCCCTGGCGGGCGCGGACGCCGCCGTCATCATGACCGAATGGAACCAGTTCCGCGCCCTGGACCTGGACCGGATCAAGCTGCTGTTGAAACAGCCGGTCATGGTCGACCTGCGCAACGTCTACCGTCCGGAGGACATGCGGGCGCGCGGTTTCCGCTACTTCTCCATCGGCCGTCCCCTCGACGCGGCCTAGCTAGAGAAGCAGGCGGCCGATCGCGATGACCGCAGCGGCGACCACGACGGCCGTCGCCGCCGCGATGCCGATCAGCCTTATCGTCCTGCCCAGCTCGTCGCCGTCCATCGGAATCTCCTGCCGGGACAGCAAGCCGACAGTGAACCGGCCAAGGCAAGGGGATAGAGGTCAAGCTAGGCCGTTTCTTTCGTCCCGGCCGCCGGACTGGCGGCCAGACATGAAAAAGGGGCGGCGCCGAACGGGCCGCCCCTTCCTGTTTCAGGCTGTTTCGGCCGATCAGCCCGTGAAGGGACGGATCAGGATCTCGACGCGACGGTTCTGAGCCTTGCCCTCGACCGTGTCGTTGGAGGCGATGGGGTTGCGGGCGCTCATGCCGGCCACATAGATGCGTTCGCGCATCACGCCCCGGTCGATCAGATAGGAGGCGACCGAGGAGGCGCGGCGTTCGGACAGCGGCTGGTTGATGGCGTCGCCGCCCGAGGAGTCGGTGTGGCCGACCACATCGACCATGGACCGGTCGTATTCGTTCAGCACGCGGGCCACGTCGTCGAGAACCGGCAGGAAGCGGGCGTCCAGCGACGACTGGTTGGTGGCGAAGGTCACGTCGGAGGGCATGCGCAGCACCAGGTTGTCGCCCTGACGGGCCACGCCGACGCCGGTGCCCGACAGTTCGGCTTCCAGGGCGCGCTGCTGACGGTCCATGTACTGACCGACGCCGGCGCCGGCCAGGGCGCCGATGCCCGCGCCGATCAGGGCGTTCTTGCGGCCCTGTTCGCCGCTCGAGGTGTTGGTCAGATAGCCGAGCAGGGCGCCGCCCACGGCCCCGGCGATGGCGCCGGTTCCCGTGTTGTTGCGGCGCGGGGCGGAGCTGTAGGGATCGGTCGTGGTGCAGGCGGCGGCGCCCAGCAGGGCGGCGATGCTGACGCCGACGACGGCGAGCTTGGCGCTCATGGTGAATTCCTTTCGATGGTCGCGATCTTCGCGAAAAACGCGAAGCATATGGTGAAGGTTCCAACCTGTATGCGGGGTGAACGAAGGTCCGGCGTTGACCCGAAGGCTCCATCTTCCCATCTATCCTTCAGGCCGGATCTTCTGCCGATGTCGGGGAGGATCGGACGGCCGAGGTCGCTTCGTTAGAGGGCCCCATGACTACGCGCACCCTGCTGTTCGACAGCCCCTTCCTGTTGGGCTTTGATCATACCCGAGCCCTGATCGACCGGGCCGCCAAGGCGGCGGCCGAATCCTACCCGCCCTATAATGTGGAGCAGCTCGGCGACGCCGCCGTGCGCATCACCCTGGCTGTGGCGGGGTTCACGCCGGAGGAACTGTCCGTCACCGTCGAGGGACGGCAACTGACCATCACCGGCAAACGAGAGGACGCCGGGCGCGACCCTCAGGCCTTCCTGCATCGCGGCATCGCGGCGCGGGGCTTTGTCCGCAGCTTCGTCCTGGCCGATGGACTGGAGATCGCGGGCGCCCGGCTGGAGCACGGTCTGCTGCACGTGGACCTGATCCGCCCGGAGCAGGAACGCAGCGTGCGGCGCATTCCCATCACGACGGGCTGAGCCCAGCCGTCGAACCGCCTGGCTCTGCAGGCGTTCAGTCAAGCGTAAGGAGGCGGTCTTATGACGCCCACCATGAAGATGCCCAATACGAAGATCCCCGACTTCGCCGATTTCGGCGCCCCGGATCTGGTCTATGTGCGCGCGATCCGCGCCTCCGACGTTCTGGCCGACGCTCGCGTCGAGACCGCGTCCGATCTGGAGATCGATCCCGATCAGATTCTCTACGCCGTGCACGGCGCTGACGGCGAACGTCTGGCGGTCATGCTGGATCGCGAAACCGCCTTCGCCGCCGCCGTCGCTCATGACCTGGAGCCGATGTCGGTTCACTAGGCTCGGTTCGGATGGAATCGAGCCGAACTCCGATATTCGCTCCGGGCGGCGGACGTTCGCCCTTCCTGGAAAGGGAAGACCGCTCAGGCGGCGGTCTTCGACACGTCCTTGACGAACAGGGCGCGGATGGCGTCGACCGTCCTCGCCTGACGCAGTTGTTCGCGCAGTTCCGGCGAGCGCAGGGCGCGCGACACGGCCGCCAGGGCGCGCAGGTGTTCGGCCCCGGCCTCCAGCGGCGCGAACAGGGCGAACAGCAGGTCGACCGGACGATCGTCCAGCGACTCATAGGCCACCGGCGTGTCCAGCCGCACGAAAACGGCGCAGACGCGGTCCAGTCCCTGGATGCGGGCGTGCGGCACGGCGACGCCAGAGCCCAGGCCCGTCGAACCCAGGGCCTCGCGCTCCTGCAGCGCCTCGAACGCTTTGTCGGCGTCCATGTCGAAGGCGGCGCCGAAGGCTTCGGCCACGGCGTGAAGGGCCTGACGTTTGGATGACGCGCCGCCCCGCAGGACGATCCCGTCCGACGACAGCAAATCAGCGATGTCCATGCTTACCCCGAAAATCGAACCCGACATTGGCGGAAGGGCGAGTGCTCTTTAGCCTCTTCGCCCTTCCTGAGGAAGCCTCAGCCGACGGCTTGCGCCGCCGCGCCCTTGGTCGTGCGTTGCGGATCGATCCAGCCGACGTTGCCGTCGGGCCGGCGATAGACCACGGCCAGACCGCCGTGGGCGGCGTTGCGGAACATCACCAGCGGATAGCCGGTCATGTCCAGTTCCGCCACGGCGCGTCCTACGGTCAGGGTGCGGATCTCCGACTCGGTCTCGGCGATGACCATGCCGACAGGCGGCGGTTCGCCGGGCAGGCCGGCGTCGCCGAAGGCCTCGTCCTCGACCGTGTCGGGGTCGCGGAAGATGGTCATGGCGGCGACTTCACGCGCGGCGTTTTCGGTCTTCTCGGGCGACAGGCCCTTGGGACCGATATGGTGGTCCTTCAGGCGGCGCTTGTAGCGGCGCACGCGCTTTTCCAGCTTGTCCAGGCTGTCCGAGAAGGCGGCCTGGGCGTCGCCGCCGAAACCCGTCGTCACCAGGGACTGGCCCGAGGCCAGACGCACCCAGCAATCGACCCGGAAGCCGTGTCGATCCTTGGACACCACGACCTCGGCGTCTTGAGCGCCGCGGGCGAAATATTTGCCGACTCCCTCTTCGAGTTCCTGGGAGATGCGCGAGCTTAGCGCTTCGCCGACATCCACTTGCTTGCCGCTGACTTGGATCTTCATGTCCCTAGAACGCGACTGACCGGCTTTGGTGTCAATGGCGATCACCGATTTGTGGTGACGCTTGGTCGCAGTCAGCCGGCCTTCATCAGGCGGCGGCGCTGGATCGACGAGGGAATGCGCAGGGCTTCGCGATATTTCGCCACAGTGCGCCGGGCGATGTCGATTCCCGCCTCGTTCAGGATCTCGACGATGCGGTCGTCGCTCAGCACGTCGCCGTCGCCGGATTCGCCGTCGATCATGGTCTTGATTCTCTGGCGCACGGCCTCGGCCGAGTGGGCCGCGCCGCCGTCGCTGGACTGGATGGCGGCGGTGAAGAAGAACTTCAGCTCGAACACCCCGCGCGGGGTGGCCACGTATTTGTTCGAGGTGACGCGGCTGACCGTCGATTCGTGCATCTCGATGGCTTCGGCCACCGTCTTCAGCGTCAGGGGGCGCAGGAACTCGACGCCGAAAGCCAGGAAGGCGTCCTGCTGGCGCACGATCTCGGACGCGACCTTCATGATGGTGCGGGCGCGCTGGTCCAGCGACTTGACCAGCCAGCTGGCCTGGGCCGCGCAGTCGGCGACGAAGGTCTTCTCGATGTCCGAGCGGGCGCCCGCCGCCACCACGGCGTGATAGCGTTTGTCGACCAGCAGGCGGGGCAGGGTGTCGGTGTTCAGCTCGACCCGCCAGCCGCCGGCCGGATCGGGACGCACATGGACGTCGGGCACGACCGTCTGGGCCGGTTCGCCGCCGAAGCCGGCGCCGGGGCGCGGCGTCAGAGCCTTCAGCTCGGCGATCATCTCGGCCAGATCCTCGCCGTCGACGCCGCAGACCTTGCGCAGGGCGGTCAGGTCGCGTCGCGCCAGCAGCTCCAGATTGTCGAGCAGGGCACCCATGGCCGGGTCGAAGCGATTGCGCTCGATCAACTGCAGCTTCAGGCATTCGGGAATGGAGCGGGCCATGACGCCCGTCGGCTCGAAGCCGTGGCAGACGGACAGCACCGTTTCGATGCGCGCCGCATCGACGCCCAGCCGTTCGGCGATCTCGTCGAGGTCGGCGCGCAGATAGCCGCCCTCGTCCGTGGCGTCGATCAGGGTCAGGGCGATGGCGTGGTCGGCCGGGCCGAACCCGGCGGCCGAGGCCTGGGCCTGCAGATGCTCCCACAGGGTCTCGTCCCGATGGTCGGGCCGCTCGCGCTCCTCGCCGTCGGCCAGGCCGCCGCCCGAGCCTGCGCGGGACCAGTCGGCCAGGCCGGGCTGGTCGGTCGCCTGGTCGCCCTGGCGGTCGCCGACGCGTTCGCCGGGGGCGGCGTCGCCGTAGAGGTCGTCGGCGCCGGCGTCCAGGGTCTGGGCGTGGGCGTCCGAGCCTTCGACGAAGCGCAGTTCGCCCTCGTCGCCGCCGTCGGCGGTTGCGGCGTCCTGGGAAGCCTCGGGCGCGGTGTCGACGCCGGGTTCGCCCTCGTCCCGTTGCAGCAGGGGATTGCGCTCCAGCTCGCCCTCGACGAAGGCCTCCAGCTCGAGATTCGACAGTTGCAGCAGCTTGATCGCTTGCTGCAGCTGGGGCGTGATGACCAGCCCCTGCCCCTGTCTGACCTCCAGCCTCTGCCCGATCACGTCGTTCCACCCCGCGCGCGGGCGCTGTTGGCCCGCTTCTTGCTGGGATCATGATCCGAAGCTGTTAACGTCAGGCGAACGGCGCTTTCGTCGTGCGCCTTTCGACGTCAGGCGTACATCTCGCCCAGGTAGACGCGGCGCACCTCGGCGTCGGCCACCGCCTCATCGGCCGTGCCCTCGAACAGGACGGAGCCGGACGAGATGATCGAGACGCGGTCGATGATGTCCAGCGTCTCGCGCACATTGTGGTCGGTGATCAGCACGCCGATGCCCTGGCCCGACAGATAGCGGATCACCTGGCGGATGTCGGCGATCGCCAGCGGATCGATGCCGGCGAAGGGTTCGTCCAGCAGCATGAAGCTGGGCCGGGCGGCCAGGGCGCGGGCGATCTCGACGCGGCGGCGCTCGCCGCCGGACAGGCCGGTGGCCGGGGCGTGGCGCAGATGGTCGATGCGCAGCTCCTCCAGCAGGCGGGTGGTCTCGTCGCGCACGCCGGCGGCCGTCGTCTCGCGCAGTTCGACCACGGCCTTGACGTTCTGCTCGACCGTCATGCCGCGAAAGATGGAGGCTTCCTGCGCCAGATAGCCCAGGCCCATGCGCGCGCGCTGGTACATGGGCTGTTGGGTGATGTCCTCATTGTCCAGCCAGATCGAGCCGCTGTCGGCGGGGATCAGGCCGGTGATCATGTAGAAGCAGGTCGTCTTGCCCGCCCCGTTGGGACCCAGAAGGCCGCAGACCTCGCCGCGCTGGACGTTCAGGGAGACGTCGCGCACCACCTGACGCTGGCCGAAGCTGCGGGCGATGTGTTCGACGCGCAGCCCGGTGGGACGCGCCTCCTCAAGCGCCGTCGTCTCTGCGGCGGCGGGGGCGTCCCGGTTGAGGGCGGAGAGTTCCTTGCGCGCCACGCGGGGTCAGTTCCCTTGCGGATAGAAGACGCCCTGGACGCGGCCGTTGGCGCCCCCGCCCTCGATGCGGGCCGTCTCGGTGCGGACGTTGTAGACGAGGCGGTTGCCGGTCAGGACGCTCTTGCCCTGGGTCAGGATCACGTCGCCGGTCACCACGACGTTGCCGTCGTTCAGCGTATAGACGGCGCGGTCGCCCTTCATGCTCTGGTCCGGGGTGACGAAGTAGACGCCGCCGCTCGCCTCGATGCGGGTCAGGTCGCCGTTGGCGGTGAAGCCGCGGATGGCGTCGGCGCGCAGGCGGTTCGACCCCTGCGTCACCTCGGCCCGGCCCCGCAGGGAGAAGCCGTCGGGCGTGTATTCGCCGGCGTCGGCGCCGTACTGGACCGGCTGGCGGCTGGCGTCGGCGCGGTTGGCTGATGCGTTCTGGGCGCCCGAAACGGCGGGCAGGGCCAGGGCGGTCAGCAGGGCGACGCCCGCGAGCGTCAGTTTGGACTTGGACATGTTCATCTGTCGGCTCCGGCGGGATTGATGGTCCCGCGCACCTTGTTTTCGCCCTGGCCGTTGAAGACGACCCGCTGGCCCTGATCATAGATCGCATAAGACGAAGCATCGATGCTTCCAAGGGGGCCGCGACCCTGCACCCCCTTGTCGCCGGTGACGACGCCGGTGTCTGTGTCGACCACGGCTTCCGGCGTGGTCAGCTCCCAGCCCGTGCCGCCGTCGGAAATCTTGACGTTCGGGCCGATGACGACCTTGCGCTGCGTCTCGATATAGGTGCCGCCGTCGGCGCTCAGCTCCGTCGTCTTTCGCGCGCCCAGGTTCAACCGCAGCAGGGGGCCGATCAGGCGGAAATGGCCGGTCGCCGGGTCGCGCACCGCGCCCTGGGCGCCGATGACGAAGGAGCGCCCCTGCGCGTCCTGGCCGTGGAACATGGGGTTGTCCAGGCGGATCTCGCGGCTCTCGCTGGCCTTGCGCTCCACCCCCGACATGACGGTGCGGAACACGGTCCAGGTCAGGGCGCCTCCCGCCAGCATCAGGATAACGATGGGCAGGACGCGCCGATACAGCTTCACCCGCCGCGAGCGCGTGCGCCAGCGTTCGCCGGCGCGGGCGACGCGCGCCTCGTCGGCGCGCTTCTGCTCGTCCTGGGCGTGCTGTTCGCTCATCGGCGTTTCAGGTCCGTCCTTCAGGCGTGGGCGAAGATGTCGATCTCGTCCCAACCGGCCAGGTCGAGGCGCGAGCGCATGGGCAGGAAGTCGAAGCAGGCCTGGGCCAGCTCCATGCGGCCCTCGCGGACCAGCATCTCGTTCAGCCGGTCCTTGATGGCGTGCAGGTAGAGAACGTCCGAGGCGGCGTAGTCCATCTGCGCCTGGCTCAGTTCGGCCGCCCCCCAGTCCGAGCTCTGCTGCGCCTTGGACATGTCGACCCCGGCCAGTTCGCGCGCCACGTCCTTCAGGCCGTGCCGGTCGGTATAGGTGCGCGCCAGCTTGGACGCGATCTTGGTGCAGTAGACCGGCCGCGTCTCGACGCCCAGGTGAAGTTCGAACATGCCGATGTCGAAGCGGCCGAAGTGGAAGATCTTCAGCACCTTCGGATCGGTCAGCAGCCGCTTGAGGTTGGGGCAGTCATAGGCGGGGCGGTTCAGGCGCACGACGTGGGCGTTCCCGTCGCCGGACGACAGCTGCACCACGCACAGCGGGTCGCGACGGAAGCGCAGGCCCATCGTCTCGGAATCGATCGCAACCTCCAGGCCCAGGTCGAGGCCGTCGGGCAGGTCGCCCTCGTGGAAATAAACCGTCATGCGCGCAAAACTCGTCAGTCGTTCAGGCCGTAACATAGACGAACCGCGCGCTATCGCCAGAACGCAGGCTCGACCTTTGCTGTCGCGGCGCAGGGAAGGGGAGGTCGGGGCCGAAATGACAAACGGCGCCGCATCCTATCGGATACAGCGCCGCTTGAG
The DNA here is from genome assembly GCF_037055245.1 of Brevundimonas olei. GTDB lineage: Bacteria > Pseudomonadota > Alphaproteobacteria > Caulobacterales > Caulobacteraceae > Brevundimonas > Brevundimonas olei. The sequence goes on along the minus strand of NZ_CP146369.1, from coordinate 3,127,583 downwards.
AAATGGTGCCCAGGAGAAGACTCGAACTTCCACGACCGTTAAGCCACTGGCACCTGAAGCCAGCGCGTCTACCAATTCCGCCACCTGGGCCCGGTGGGTCGCCCCGCCGAGGCGCGGACTAATAGGGGGGACCCTCGGGGCGGTCAACAGCCTTTTTCCGCTTTCGTGAAAAAACTGCGTCGCTGACCGAAAGCCCCGCGATTTCCGCACCCTATCAGGCCAGCCAGACCATCATCCGCGTATCGGCGCTTTCGCCCCGGGCGCGGCTGAAGGCCGGACGGGTCTCGCCGGTGTAGAGGAAGCCCGCCTTCTCCAGCACCCGGCCCGAGGCGGGGTTGTCAGAGAAGTGGCCGGCCATCAGGGCGCGGCGCTTCCACCGCGTCGAGGCCCAGACCAGGGCGCCTTGCAGCGCCTCGGTCGCATAGCCGCGACCCCAGAACTCCCGTCCGATCCAATAGCCCGCTTCGGGCACGGCGTCGGCGTCGTGGAACATGCCGATGACGCCCACAGGGCCGTGATCCTCATGCTCGATCAGGAAGGTGTTGGCCTTCTTCGGGTCCTGGGACGCCACCTGCAGCACGAAGTCCTCGGCGTGGTCGACGCCGAAGGGGTGGGGCATCCGCTTGGTCATGCGGGCGATGTCGTGGTCATTGGCCAGGGTCGCGATCCGCGACACGTCCTGGGCGCCGGGGGCGCGCAGCAGCAGGCGCCGCGTCTCGACGACGGGAGAGGTTTCGATCACGCACATGGTTCGGCCTCGATGTCTTCGGCGCCGCCTCCTTGGAGGGCTCGGGCGGCTTCGAGGCGGGGAAACGCAAACGGGGAGCCTGGTGATCCAGACTCCCCGCGGAAAATTTTCCCTTGGTCCGGATCGGGCTGCTGTCGAGAGCAACGCGATCCGGGGAAATACTGTCCTGGCTTCGCGTTACTCGGCGGCCATCGCCTGGGCGTCGTCGTTGGCCGGGAGAATCGACACGTAACAACGGCCGCCACGTTTGGTGGTGAACTGCACCGCGCCGGTCGCCGTGGCGAACAGGGTGTGGTCGCGGCCCAGGCCGACGTTGGCGCCCGGGTGGAATTTGGTGCCGCGCTGACGCACGAGGATGTTGCCGGCCAGCACGCGCTCGCCGCCGAACTTCTTCACGCCAAGGCGCTTCGACTCGGAGTCGCGACCGTTGCGCGACGAACCGCCGGATTTCTTGTGAGCCATCTTGCTGCTCCTCTTCTTGGGGCGCTATCGGCCATTCGGCCTGCTTGAGCGCACCCTCACGATCTGGACTGGCGCTGATCCAGCGCCGGTGAAACTCTTAGGCTTCGGCGCCTTCGGCGGCGTCAGCCTTCTTGGCGGCGGCCTTCTTGGCCGGAGCCTTCTTGGCCTTCGGAGCCTCGGCTTCGACAGCCTCGACGCGCGGGGCCAGGCCACGGGCGCGGGCGTTGATTTCCGCCTTGGTGATCAGCTCGACCTTGCCGTCCCACTTGGCCTTCTCGCCGGCGCCTTCGATGCCGGTGATGCGCAGGACCGATTCCATCTGGCGATGGCCGTTCGTGCGGCGATAGCCCTGACGACGAATCTTCTTGAAGATCTTGATCTTCTCGCCCTTGCGGGTCTCGATCAGCGTGGCTGCGACAGCGGCGCCGTCGATCAGCGGAGCGCCGACCGTAACACCCTTGTCGCCGCCCAGCATGAGGACTTCACCGAAATTGACGGCAGCGCCAGCGTCGCCGTCGATCTTCTCGACAACAATCACATCGCCCGGTTGAACCCGGTACTGCTTTCCGCCGGTCTTGATCACCGCGTACATTAGGAAGCCTCAGCGTGAACGCAAAAATGGATGCGCCCGCCAGGAGACCCTGCGGGCGAAGAGCGGCGACATATACGGATGGTCACGGAAGAGTCAACGTGAAACGGACGCCTGCCGGGCCAAAACCCGCATGAAACCGGTTCCTGGCGGACTCTGTGGCCGGATCGCACGGACCACGCAAGCCAATAGGCGCGCATGGGGGCATATATAGAGAGCGCGGCGTGACGCCGCGCATGAAGATTCTTCGCCGATTCTTCTCGACTGTTATAAGATAACATTCTAAGGGAGCGGCCATGTCTTCTCCCGATCTCGCCGAGCCGGTGCTGCTATCGCTTCTGGGCGGCGGCTTCGTCGCGGCCTTCCTGCACGCGGCCCTGCCGACCCACTGGCTGCCTTTCGTCCTCGTCGGCCGCGCCCAGCGCTGGAGCGTGGCGCGGGTGATGACGGCCGTGGTCACGGCCGGTCTGGCGCATATCGTGTCGACCGCGGTGGTCGGCTCGCTGATCGTGGCGGCCGGTCTGGCGCTGAACCGCTGGGTGGAGGGGCTGCTGCCCCACCTGTCGGCGGCCCTTTTGTTCCTGTTCGGCGCCTTCTACCTGGCCAGGGCCTCGCTGAGGCGTCCGGCGACCGCAGGCGGGCCCGCGACCGAACTGGCCGAGCCGGCGGTGTCGGATCGCGCCGCCTTCTGGGGCCTGGTGCTGATGATGGCGGTGACGCCGGGCGAGGTGCTGCTGCCCATCTATCTGTCTTCGGCGACCGAGGGCGTGGGGGCGCTGGCCCTTCTGACTCTGGCCTTCACGGCCGGAACGGTGCTGGGCATGACCCTGCTGGCGGCCCTGGCGACCGCAGGCTACTCCATCCTGCGGCTGGAGCGGTGGGCGCGCTACGAGGGAGCCATCCTGGGTGGAGCCCTGATCCTGATCGGCTTCCTGGTGCTGACGCACCAGCACTGAGTTTCGATAGGTTATATATTTACATTCAAAGACTTATCCTGGCGGGTCTTGACCTTCCCGCGAGGGAGGATCTAGCTGAACGGACATGGCGCACGATCACGCACACGGCCATGACGGCCACGATCATCACGATCATTCCCACAGCCATGCTCACGGGCATTCGCACGGCCATTCCCATGGCCATTCCCATGGTCTGGGCGGGCATCATCACCATCATGGCCCGACCGACACGGGCGACTGGCGCTACGCCGTCGGCCTGATCGTCAACCTGGCCTTTGTCGCCGCCGAGTTCACGGCCGGATTCATCGCCGATTCCACCGCCCTGATGGCGGATGCGGGCCACAATCTGTCGGATGTGCTGGGCCTGGCCATGGCGGGCGGGGCGGCCTGGTTGGCGCGGCGCGCGGCGGGGCCGAAGCGCACCTACGGCTATGGCAAGGCGACGGTCCTAGCGGCCCTGGGCAACGCCCTTCTGCTGATCTTCGCCTGTGGCGCCATCGCCTTCGAGGCGGTGCGCCGACTGGCCGAGCCCGCGCCGGTGGCTTCGGGAGTCATCATCGCCGTGGCGGGGATCGGCTTCGTCATCAATCTGGGCACCGCCCTGCTGTTCATGAAGGACCAGCACAAGGACCTGAACGTGCGCGGCGCCTATCTGCACATGATGGCCGACGCCGCCGTGTCGCTGGGCGTGGTGATCGCCGGGGCGGTCATCCTGTTGACCGGCTGGTCGATGATCGACGGGATCGTCAGCCTGCTCATCGTCGCCGTCATCATGATCGGCACCTGGGGCCTGCTGAAGGATTCGGTGAACCTGGCGCTGGACGCCGCGCCGAACGGGTTGGACGTGGGCGAGATTCGCGCCGCCTTCCTGGCCCTGCCGGGGGTGACGGCGGTGCACGACCTGCACGTCTGGGGCCTGTCGACCACGGACGCGGCCCTGACCGCCCATATCGTCCACCAGCGTCCCGACGGCGACGCCCTTCTGGCCGAGGCGCAAGGCCTGGCGCGCGGTCGATTCGACATCAGCCACACGACCCTTCAGCTGGAAACGGCGGTCCTGCCGGATTGTCCGACCTGCTGAGCGGTTTCGCCTCTTCCCAAGGCGGCCCTCAGCCGCCATCTAGCGAGCCATGACCCAGAAGACACCCGTGACCGTCCTCACCGGCTACCTCGGCGCCGGCAAGACCACCCTGCTGAACCGCATCCTCACCGAGGACCACGGCAAGCGCTACGCCGTCATCGTCAACGAGTTCGGCGAGATCGGCATCGACAACGACCTGGTGGTCGGCGCCGACGAGGACGTGTTCGAGATGAACAACGGCTGCGTCTGCTGCACGGTGCGCGGCGACCTGATCCGCGTGGTCAACGGCCTGATGAAGCGCCAGCGCCCCGGCAAGCCCGCCTTCGACGCCATCATCGTCGAGACGACCGGCCTGGCCGACCCCGGCCCGGTGGCCCAGACCTTCTTCGTCGACGACGAGGTCAAGGCCAAGACCCAACTGGACAGCGTGACGGCTCTGGTCGACGCCAAACACGTCATGGCGCGTCTGGATGACTCGAAAGAGGCGCGCGAGCAGGTCGCCTTCGCCGACCGCATCATCCTGAACAAGATCGACCTGGTGGACGAGGCCGCTCTGGCCGCCGTCGAGACCCGCCTGCGCGCCCTGAACCCCCTGGCCCCCATCGTCCGCGCCGAGCGTTCGAACGTGCCGCTGGATCAGGTGCTGGGCCTGCACGCCTTCGATCTGGACCGCATCCTCGAGGTCAAGCCGGACTTCGTGAACCCGCCCCACGGCGCCGAGGGCCACGTCCACGATGAACACTGCGGCCATGACCACCACCACCATGACCACGCGCACGATCATGACCATCACGATCATGGGCATGACCATGGCCCGCGCGGCCACGCCCACAATGACGACATCAAGGGCATCTCCCTGACGCTGGACCGCCCGCTGAACGGCGCCAAATTCACCGCCTGGCTGGACAAGCTGCTGGGCGAGCAGGGTCAGAACATCCTGCGCGCCAAGGGCATCATCGACGTGGCCGGCGAAGACCGCCGTCTGGTCTTCCAGGCCGTCCACATGATCCTCGAAGGCGACCTGCAACAGCCGTGGGGCGAGAAGGAGCGCCGCTGGAGCCGCGCCGTCTTCATCGGCCGTGATCTGGACGAAGCGGCTCTGAAGGCCGGGTTCGAGGCCTGCGCGGCATGACGGGACGTGTGGAAGCCAAGCTGATCTACGGCACGCCCGATTTCGAGATCATGCAGCGCGGCGATTTCGTCCGCTGCGCCGTCTCGGGCGCCCCGATCCCGCTGGAGGCCCTCAACTACTGGAGCGTCGAGCTTCAGGAGGCCTATGCGTCCGGCGAACTGATGACGAAACGCTGGGTCGAAACGCACAAATAGTTCGCTGACCCTCTCCCGGCGGGAGAGGGCTTGAGCGCGCGGCGGCGCAGCCGTCGCCCTTGCGCGAAAGGGTGAGGGGCTTGTCCTGTCCGTCGGCGTAAGCCGTTGCGCTACGGCCTTCGGCCGACTTCACCCCCGAACCCTCACCCTTTCGCCTGTACCAATCGCTGACGCTCTTGGAGGCTCAAGCCCTCTCCCATCAGGAGAGGGTGTTCAGCCATTTCGTCATCACCTGCGCCAGCGCCTTCGGCTGTTCCAGCGGGATCATGTGGCCGGTGTGCGTCACCGTCTCCAGCGTCGAGCCGGAAATCCCGCGGTGCAGTTCCTCCGCCTCTTCAGCGCTGCGCAGCCGATCCGCATCGGCCGCCACGATCAGCGTCGGCTGAACGATCTCTCCCAGCCGGTCCAGATCGCCCGCCCGGGCCATCGCCGACTGGCGATGAAACACCTCGCCGCCCAGTCTCAACCCCATGTCCCGCACCCGCGTGATCATCGCCTCGTCGTCGGCCAGATCGGGGTGAAGGGACGAGACGATGGCCGGACGGCTCAACCCCTTGAAGGCCTTCGGCGGCGCCTTCAGCGACGAGCGCCGCTGACGGATCAGCTCTTCCGTATCCCCGCGCGCCGAGGTGGCGATCAGGATCAGGGCCTTCACCCGCTCCGGCGCGATCCGCGCCAGCTCTCGCGCCACATAGCCGCCCATGGAAAAGCCCACGGCGACGAACCGCTCCGGCGCGTCGCTCAGGATCGCCGTCGCCATGCTCTCGATATCCTCGCCCCGGCTGAGGTCGGTGGCGACCAGCGGCCCGAACGGGGCCAGATCGTCGGTCATCTCGTCCCACAGGGTCGCATCGGCCATGAAGCCGGGAATGAGCAGCAGGGTCATGGCCCCCTCATAGACCCGCCACGCGACAGACGCGACGGGGGAGGTTATGAGGCCCCTCTGACTTTCTTTGCGTGTGCGAGCCGACATGACGACCTTCTCCTTCGACGCCCAGGTCACCGCCGCCCTGTTCGACAAGACCGGCGCGATCTTCGCCCTGGGCGACGGCTCGGTGCGGTTCGAGAGCGGCGCCCGCAGCGAGGTCCATGACGGCGCCGTCCTGTGCGCCTGCGTCCACCCCTCGGGCGAGGGGATCGTCACCGGCGGCGACGACGGCAAACTGGTCTGGAGCCGCGAGGGCGAGGCCGTCCTGCTGGCCCAGACCAAGGGCCAATGGATCGACGCCGTGGCCGCCTCGGCCGAGTCGGGGCTGATCGCCTTCTCCTCAGGCCGGACGCTGAGCGTGCTGGACGTCAAGGACCCGCACTTCCGCCGCGACTTCCAGCACGAGCGCACCGTCTCGGGCGTGGCCTTCGACCCCAAGGGCCGCCGCATCGCCGCCTCGACCTATGGCGGCGCCTGGCTGTGGTACGCCCGCATCGAGCAGCAGCAGCCGACCAAACTGGCCTGGGCCGGATCGCATCTGGCGGTCGGCTTCTCGACCGACGGGGCCTTTGTCGTCACCTCCATGCAGGACAACCAGCTGCACGGCTGGCGCCTGAAGGATCAGAAGAACATGCGGATGGGCGGCTATCCGTCCAAGATCAAGAGCTTCGCCTTCATGGCAAAGGGACAGCTTCTGGCCACCTCGGGCGCGCAGGGCGTGGTGCTGTGGCCCTTCGTCGGCTCCAACGGGCCGATGGGCCGCGAGGCGACCGAGATCGGCTATGACGAGACGACCCTGATCGCCCAGGTCGCCGCCGCCCCCGCCCATGGCCGTCTGGCGGCAGGGCTGGAAGACGGACGCGTCTGGTGGGCCGATCCGGCCGGGCGCGGCCTGCAGTTCGTCAAGCAGGACAAGGGCGCTCCCATCACCGCCCTGGCCATGAGTTCCGGCGCCGCCCGCATCGCCTGGTCCGACGAGGACGGCCACGCGGGCGTGGCCTCGCTCTGATCGCGCTTGCGCTGAAGCTTGGCTGAGGCAGGATGACGGCATGACCCGCGCAAGGGGCCGCAAGCGGCGGCCGATCCTGACCCTGCTGCTGATCCTGGCCCTGTTCCCGCTGGCTGGGGTGGCGGTGCATCGCTTCCTGCCGCCTCTCGCCACGATCCTGATGGTCAAACAGGCGGCGGCCGGGCACGGCATGGACTATCGCTGGCGCTCGCTGGACCGCATCTCGCCGCGTCTGGTCGAGGCGGTGATCGCCGCCGAGGACGCCCGCTTCTGCTGGCACCACGGCTTCGACGTCGAAGCCATCCAGAAGGCGATGGAGGCCAACGAACGCGCCGAACAGCGCGGCTCGGACAAGAGGCGCGGCGCTTCGACCATCAGCCAGCAGACCGCCAAGAACGTCTTCCTGTGGCCCGGCCGCGACTGGGTCAGGAAGGGGCTGGAGGTCGGCTACACCGGCCTGATCGAGATCGGCTGGGGCAAGCGGCGGATCATGGAGATGTATCTGAACGTCGCCGAATGGGCGCCGGGCGTCTATGGCGCCGAGGCCGCCTCGCGCCACTGGTTCGACAAGAGCGCCGACAAGCTGACCGCGCAGGAGGCCGCCCGCCTGGCCGCCATCCTGCCCAGCCCGCGCCGCTACAAGGCGGCCAACTCCGGCCCCTATGTCCGCCGCCGCGCCGCCCGCATCCAGGCGGCCATGGGCACGGTGCGCCAACAGGGGCTGGACGCCTGCGTCGACCACCGCTGAGGGGGCGGGTTTCGCAACACGCTGTTAACCGTGAGCTTGGGGCCAAGCCTTAACGGACCCGCGTCATGCTGGGGACGACGGCGGACCCCAGCGTCCGCGCCAGGGCAGCCGGGGTTGGCGACACGATGGACCGATTGACACGCGCCCGCGCCGCCGCCGGGCTGAAGCGACTGACCGCGCGCTTCCTGCGCCAGACCCAGGGCAATGTGGCGATGATGTTCGCCCTGGCCCTGCCGGTGCTGCTGATGATCACCCTGGGCGCCATCGACATCCATCAGGCCTCCAAGGTGAAGGCCCAGCTTCAGGACGCGCTGGACGCCGCCGCCCTGGCCGCCGCCCGTTCGACCTTCACGGACGACGTCAACATCAACAAGGTCGGCCTGGCGGCGCTCAAGGCCAACATGCCCGGCTATTTCGGCGAGACCTCGGGCGACACGGCCAACTTCGTCCTGCTCAACAACCGCGTCACCGGCGACGCCAGGGTCAACGTCAAGGTTCTGGTCGCCAACATCGTCCTGCCCCCCTACGGCAAGCTTCTGGACGACTATCTCCCGGTCAGCACCCGCTCCGAAGTCCTGCGCGCGTCGCGCAACGTCGAGGTGGCCATGGTGCTGGACACCACGGGATCGATGAGCGGCAGCATCGGCGACCTGCGCGAAGCGGCCAAGGAATTGGTCAAGATCGTCGTGCAGGACCAGCAGTCGCCCTTCTATTCCCGCGCGGCCGTGGCCCCCTACGACTGGGCGGTGAAGCTGGACGCCAGCGCCACCCTGCCGGGGACGCTGGCCAAGGCGGCTCGCGGCGACCTGCGCCGGCCGACCGCGATCACCGACATACGTTATTATGACGTTGCGGGGGCTGTCTCGTCAGTCTCGCGCGCAAGTCCCGCTCGGGTGACGACCTCGACGAATCACGGCCTGAAAACGGGGGATCGGGTGGCGATCTCGGGGGTGTCCAACACCACCAACATCAACGACAGCGCGTTCAGCGTCACCGTTATCAATACGAATACCTTCAGTCTGAACGGCTCTGACACGTCCAGATACTCCAGAAACGGGTCCGGCGGCGCGTTTTCGAAATGCCTCAGGGCGGACTGCAACCTCGTCGTGACCTCCGCAGGGCACGGTCTGGCAGGTAATGACTATGTCCACATCGACGGCGTTTCCGGCCTGAAACGACGCACCAACAACGTACCGCACATCAACGGCAACTTCGCTCCGATCGAAATTCTCGACGCAGATCGTTTCGTCATCGATCGTTTCGGCCCGAACTACGATCCCTATGTGAAAACCGCTGACGGTCAGGCCTATTGCACCCTGCGGGGCTGTGAATACTTCGTCTTCAGGAATTCCGCAGGCTCCATGTCCAGCCTGCCCGCAACCAATTGCGTGAGCGAGCGGACCGGCGAGGATGCTTACAAGGATACTGCGCCTGGCGTGGCTCCTGTGGGGCGGGTCTATGCGACCAACTGCAACTCGCAGCCGATCCTGCCGTTGACGAGCGTTCGCGGGGATCTCGAAGACCGTATCAATTCGCTCGGGGCTGCGGGCAACACCGCCGGACAGATCGGCATCGCCTGGGGTTGGTATCTGGTGTCGCCCACTTTCGGGTCGATCTTCACGGGCGACGGCCAGCCGGCTCCCTATGATACGTCCAGGACTCTCAAGGCCGTGGTCCTGATGACGGACGGTGAGTTCAATGCGCCCTATTGTGAGGACGTCGCCGCCAATACGGGCGGGCGTTCGACAAGCCGCATCTATTGCGCGGCCACCAACGGGGACCCCTTCCAGCAGTCGGTGAAGCTGTGCGAAGGGATGAAGGCTCAGAACATCGTCGTTTACACGGTGGGCTTCAACCTTGGGAACGCCACAGGACGAGTCGGCGTCGTCGATACCGCCCTGGACGTCATGCGCGCTTGCGCCACAAACGAAGACACCCATTTCTTCAAGGCCGACAGCGGCACGGATCTGCGTGACGCCTTCCGCGCCATCGGCCGCGACATCACCCGCCTGCGCATCGCGCGCTGACGCCGGCGCCGCCGCAAGCAAAAGGGCCGGCGGATCGCTCCGTCGGCCCTTCATGCTTTCAGTCGTCCCGCCCGGTCAGATCAGGCGGATCTCCTTCAGCCGCTCGGTCAGGAAGTCCTCGGCCAGGATGGTCTTGCCCGCATAGCGGTCCGGGTTGTCCGGGGTGATCGTCGACGGCAGGGTCTCGATCGGGAAGTCCGGGTTGAAGTGCAGGAAGAAGGGCGTCGAATAGCGGGCGAAGCCGCGACGCTCGGGCGCCGGGTTGACCACGCGGTGGGTCGTCGACGGCAGGACGTGGTTGACCAGTCGCTGCAGCATGTCGCCGATGTTGACCACCAGGGCGCCCGGCGGCGGGGCGATGTCCAGCCATTCGCCGTCCGAGTCCTTCAGCTGCAGCCCGGCCTCCTCGGCGCCCAGCAGCAGGGTGATGACGTTGATGTCCTCATGGGCGCCCGCGCGCACGCCCTCGGCGTCGGCCGGGATCGGCGGATAGTGCAGCAGGCGCAGCACGCTGTTGCCCAGCTGGACCTTGTCCTCGAAATAGGCGTCGTCCAGCTTCAGATAGCGGGCGATGGCCTTCAGGATGCGGCGGCCCAGCGTGTCCAGACCGTCGTACAGGCCGTAGACGTGCTCGCGGAAGCCCGCGACCTCGGTCGGCCAGATGTTGTCGCGCATGTACCGGCGATAGGGATGGCCCTCCGGCAGTTCGCGGCCCGTGTGCCAGAACTCCTTCAGATCGACGGCCTTGGCGCCCTTGGCCGCCTCGACGCCGAACGGCGTCAGGCCGCGCGCGCCGCCGGTGCCTGGCTGGTGATACTGACGCTTCACGTCCTCGGGCAGGGCGAAGAAGCTCTTGGCGTCGGTCACGGCGGCGTCGATCAGGCCCTGGTCCAGGCCGTGGTCGGCGATGACGGCGAAGCCGTAGCGGGCGAACGAGGCGCCCAGGGCGTCGGCGAAGGCCTGGAAGTCGGCGTCATAGCCCTTCATCGACACGGGGACGATGGCGCGGGTCCTGGCCTTGTCCTCGGCGGAAACGGCGGTGAGGGAAGAGGTCACTGTGAAATCAGCCTCTCTGATGGTGAATATGGCGGCCCTCATACGCCCAATGGGCGCGAAAGGGCAGATGGGGCGGCCTGGGCCTTTGGTCCACGTCAGTCCTGCGGGATGACGGCCCGGATGACGCGCGCCGACGACGGACGACCGGCGATGCCGCGCCGGGGATCGACCACGACGCGCAGGTCGCCGCTGGCGTAGGTCACGCTCGCGCGCTGGCCCTCGACCACGGTGATGCTGCGCAGCCGGTCCAGGAAGGGGCGGGCGCTGGGCGAGCGGGCGATGCGGACCACGGCGTCGGTGGTGACGATCAGCGCCTCGATGCACAGGGCCTCGGATTCCTCGCCGAAGACGTTGATGCGGACCAGCCGGCCCATGGCTTCCGAGACCAGGCTGCTGCGCCGGGTCATCAGGTTGAACATCTGCACCGGGCCGAGCGAAGGCGGCTCCAGGCTGACAGGCGGCCCGGCCAGGGAGACCGGCGAGCCGCCGGGCGTGCGCGTCGTATAGACGGTGACGCCGCCGCCGGCGGTGACGCGCAGCACCTGATCGCCCGCGTCGTTGCGATAGATGGTGTCGCCGCGCGGGGCCGAGGACGGACGCAGGGCCCAGGTCTCGGTCGAGCGCTCGAACCGCAGCAGGGTCAGCGACCCCGCCCGGTCCAGGATGAAGGCCTGCCCCGCCTCGGAGACATAGCGTCCCGGCGGCGGGGTGGTGCGGGTCACCGACTGGTCGCGGATGACGCGGCTCTGTTCAGCCTGGACGTTGGAGCGGGTCTGGGCCTCGGCCCTGACGGCGCCCGCCAGACCCGCGACGGCCATCGCCAGTCCCGTGACGCAGAGCAGGCGCAGGCCGGCGCCCGTCGCGGCGCTGGGCGCGGCGACGGCGAAGAGAGGCGGCTTCTCCGCCACGGCTTCGACCGCAATCCTCATGATTTAAGAGGTGATACGCCCGAACGGCGGATTTTGGGCGAACGCGGCTTATCCAACCAGGTACTGCCCGCCGTTAAGCGACAGGGTGCAGCCTGTGACATATCCGGCACGCTCGCCTGACAGCCAGGACACCATGTCGGCGATCTCCTCGCCCTTGCCCAGGCGGCCGACCGGAATCTGGGCCACGATGCTGTCCAGCACCTTCTGGTCCATGGCGCCGACCATTTCGGTGTCGATGTAGCCCGGCGCGATGCAGTTGACGGTCACGCCCTTGCGCGCGTTCTCCAGCGCCAGCGCCTTGGTGAAGCCGATCATCCCGGCCTTGGCGGCGGAATAGTTGGTCTGGCCGATCTGGCCCTTCTGGCCGTTGATCGAGGAGATGTTGACGATGCGGCCGAAGCCCCGGTCGCGCATCCCGTTGATCACCTGGCGCGTCATGTTGAACACGCTGTCCATGTTGACGCGGATCACGTCGGACCACTGGTCCGCGCTCATCTTGTGGAAGAAGCCGTCACGGGTGATGCCCGCATTGTTCACCAGAACGTCGATGGGACCGAACTGCGCCTCGACTTCCTGCACCGCCCGGGCGCAGTCGTCGAAAGAGCCGACGTTGCCCTTCACCACCATGACGCCCAGTTCGCGGGCGGTGGCCTCTGCGGCCTCGGTGTTGCCGGAATAACCGGCCGCGACCTGCAGCCCGTCTTCCTTCAGTCGTTGAACGATCGCCTTGCCGATGCCCCGGGTGCCCCCGGTGACGAATGCGGTACGCGTCATGACCTCTCCCTGTCCTGTGCGGCGGCCGTCGTGGTCGCGACGCCGTCCACCTCCCTTGCCGACAGCCTTAGCGCGGCTGGAGACGAACGAGAAGACGGGGTTACGCCGTTGCGGTCATGCGGCCCATGTCGATGACGAAGCGGTAGCGCACGTCCGACCGCTCCATCCGTTCATAAGCCTCGTTGATCTGATCGGGGGCGATCACCTCAATATCGCACACGATCCCGTGTTCGCCGCAGAAGTCGAGCATCTCCTGCGTCTCGCGGATGCCGCCAATCAGCGAGCCGGCGATGCGGCGACGCCGCCACAGCAGGGGCATGGCGAAGACCGGCAGCCCCTCGGTCGTCAGGCCCAGCATGACCATGGTCCCGTCGCGCGCCAGCAGATTGACGTGGCTGGCGATCTCATGCGTGGCCGAGACGGTGTTGATGATCAGGTCGAACTGCTCGGCCGCCGCCTTCATGGCCTCGGCGTCCGAGTTGATCAGGAAATGCCGGGCGCCCATCCGCTCGGCGTCGGCCTTCTTGCGGTCCGAGGTCGACAGCACCGTCACCTCGGCGCCCAGGGCGGCGGCCAGCTTGACCGCCATATGGCCCAGGCCGCCCAGGCCGATCACCGCCACCTTCGACCCCGGCCCCACGCCCCAGGTCTTCAGCGGCGACCAGGTGGTGACGCCCGCGCACAGCAGCGGCGCCGCCGCATCCAGCGGCAGGCTGTCGGGAATCTTCAGCACGAAGGCCTGGTCCACCGTGATGCGGTCGGAATAGCCGCCCTGGGTGATGGTCTGGCCGACGCCGGCGCCCTTGGGATCGCGCGAGCCGTAGGTCTGGGTCATGCCCGGCTCGCAATACTGCTCCAGCCCCTCGCGGCAGGCCGAACAGGTCCGGCAGCTGTCGACCATGCAGCCGACGCCGACGCGGTCGCCTTCCTTGAACCGGGTGACGTTCGCGCCGACCGCCGTCACCACCCCGGCGATCTCATGGCCCGGCACGATGGGATAGCGCGTCCCGCCCAGGTCGTTCTTCACCACATGCAGGTCCGAGTGGCAGACGCCGCAGTATTTGATCTCGATGGCCACGTCGTCCGGGCCGGGATCGCGGCGCTCGAAGCTGTAGGGGCTCAGCGGCTGGTCGGCGGCGGTCGCGGCGAAGGCGCGCGTGGCGATGGGCATGGTCTCAGTCCTTCAGCTTGGCGATCAGCGCCTGGGCCGCCGCCGGGTTCCGCACCTTGGCCCCCGAGATGAAGTAGGCGAAGACGTCGCCGCGCTCGGCCCAGCCGCGCGCCTGTTTCGCCACGGCGTCCAACTCTCCTGAGGTCATGCCCGTCGGCTCCTCCTCGCGACTGGACATCAGCCGGGCGTAGGTGAAGTCCGCCGTCGCCTCGTCGATCTGCGGCCAGGTCGGCTCCTCGTCGTCGACCGCATAGACGATGGCCGCGCCGTATTTGCGCGCCAGATCATAGAACTGTTCGGTGGCGAAGGTAGGATTGCGCACTTCCAGCGCGTGGCGCAGCCGCACCCCGTCCTTCTCCTTGGGCAACAGCTTCAGGAAGCCTTCGAAGTCCTCGGGATCGAACTTCTTCGTCCCCATGAACTGCCAGTTGATCGGCCCCAGCTTGTCGCCCAGCACCGTCAGCCCCTGCGACAGGAACCGCTCGAAACTCTCGGCGCCGTCCGACAGCACCTTGCGGTTGGTGCAGTAGCGGCTGGCCTTGACCGCAAAGACGAAGCCGTCGGGCGTCTCGTCGCGCCACTTCGCCCAGCTGTCGGGCTTGAAGGTCGAATAGTAGGTGCCGTTGATCTCGATGGAGGTCAGCGCCCGGCTGGCGAACTCCAGCTCCCGCTTCTGCACCAGTCCCTCGGGATAGAAGACCCCGCGCCACGGCTCGAAGGTCCAGCCGCCGACGCCGATATGGATGGACCCTGTCATGGCTGCGCCTCCTGATGCAGGCCGCCTTGATCGCAGAAAACCCCGGCCGTCGCTATGGGAAGCGGACGGGGTGCGTGTCAGGTAAGGGGAAAGCCGACATTGGCTGACAGCCCACGGAGGGGACTAAGATGAGCGTTCCGCCATCTGATTGGACCGACAGATGAACAGCACCGGATCAGTCGTTGCAGCCATCTGTATTGGGGCGGCCGCCTTAGCAGCCTGCGCGTCTAATCGCGCACTAGAGAAGTCCGCTCACCAGTCGCCAACCTCGATTTGCCGGTATGAGGTTCAGTCCGGTGTGGCTGGGCGGGAGGTCGTGGCGGCTCTAACTCCGCATGATGGATATTCGTGCGCTAACGGGGATGGGGTCTCGGTCTTTATAGCCACGAATACCGAGAAGTGTCAGATCCTTGACCTTAAGACGACCTCAGTCATGAAGATTGGTCTCCAGGAGGGGACGAACATCCTCCGTTCATGTAACGCGCTGGCGTCGCTGGAGAGACCCCGGTCTGGTGACGTGCTCCTCGTGCGCGTCGGTTCCGCCGCTAGATTGGACGAACTGGAGAGTGCGGCCCTCCGGGGAGGATACTTCGTCACTTACTATCTCCGGGAAAGCGAACTTCACTGTTTCGAAGTCGCAGAGGGTGAGAAGGCGCGGGACGCTGGGTTGGCGCGACTTGCCGAACGCCACGCCATTCCTGAGGGGCTAACTTGGACAAAAGGCACCTGCCGCCAAGCAGTCGAGAATACATATGGACGGGCCTTCCCGTGGCGCGCCCAAGAGTGATCTGAACGTCTGCAACGGTCGTGAAGCGAAGTTCGCTTAAGGATGGTGAGCGGACATTGTTCCTGAGCGGCGGGACCGCATAATGAAGCCATGACACTGATCGACTCCCTCCGAGTATTTCTGTTGATGACGGCGAGTTTGGCCTGGTCGCAGCAACATTACTCTCACTGGTTATACGCGAGCGGCGTTACCCATCGTACAGCTATGTGTTTGAAATTCTTTGGTCAAAGTTGACCTTTTACAAGGAGAGTGATCGCGCTTGGGTTTTGGCTTTCCGTTGGAGCTTTTACATCGCCATCCCCCTAGTGATCTTGCATTTCTTCTGCTCGCCCTAGGGCGAGCGCACAGCGACAGCTTAACTGTCTGTGGCTCTGCTCGCGCGCGGGCGGACACCGCGAAGGTCCGCAATGGGTGGGAAGCGGACACTTCCATTCGGCCCAGAGGGCCGGATACACAGCGATATGGAAGACGATCTAAATTGCCCTACCGGCCATATGGCAGAGCACCCGCAGAACGATTGGGGAACGGTTCGCTACGATCCACGCTTCGACCTCTACTGGGTGCCGGCAGGCGGAGCCAAGCAGCAGTTGTTCTTTTGTCCGTGGTGCGGCGAACGGCTTCCGCCATCTCACCGTGACCGCTGGTTTGATGAGTTGGAAGCTCGGGGGATCGATCCAAACATCGACGCCATTCCCGATGAATTCCAAAGTGGCGCATGGCGAGGCGCCATCAATGAGGCCCGTACCCCAAGAGAAGGGGGCGCTATTGAGGGCCGATATATCGATTTCTTCGACCTTCCTCCCGACGGAGATGAGTGCGCAGTGTCTGATTAGGGTCGTGAAGCGATCTTCCGCACTTGATCCGAAACGCGACGCCCCGGAACCAAAGAGAGGCCCGCCCTCCGAAGAGAGCGGGCGACCCACCCAGCGTTAGGGGTCCAATAACCAGTCGCAATTCAGGGGCACGTTCACGCGCACGCATTCCTGGTAAGCATCAATATCGTCCGGGTAGGGAAAGCCGCACGAAACCTCTGTAGCCCTTACGCACCGCATATAAGCAGCCTGGTCCGCTTGAGCCACAGTCGTAGAGCCAGCAAGAGTTAGGGCGGCAACGACCCCTCCAACGAGGATATGCATGTTTTTCATGTTTGGTCCCTCCCAGCGACGCCAATCGTCGCAGCGAGAGTTTAGGTAACGACGATTTTTTTGCGCAACTGACGATTGGGTGAGGGTGCGATGCACAACTAAGCGGCGGGCGCGTCGCTGTCCCCGTATCGCAGGCACCGGCTTGAGCTCGTGCGTCCATCTTCACCTCGACGCGGTGGCGGTCCGCAACGGGCGGGTCTATAGCGCCAGCCTGACCGGAGTGCTGCGCGCGTGTTTGAACTGACGCCTGAGATCATCGCCCTGTTGGGCGTCGCGTCGGTGATCGCCGGCTTCATCGACGCCATCGCCGGGGGCGGGGGGCTGATCTCCTTGCCGGCCCTGCTGTCGGTGGGGCTGAACCCGGTCGCCGCCATCGCCACCAACAAGGTTCAGGGCAGCGTCGGCACGGCCTCGGCCCTGTGGAATTTCTGGCGCAAGGGGCGGGTGGATTTTCGCCTGATCCGCTGGCCGATGCTGTTGACGGCGATCGGGGCGGGGCTGGGCGCCTTCGCCGTCACCCTGGTGGACACGCGCTGGCTGATGATCCTGCTGCCCGTGCTGCTGGTCGGCATCGCCCTGTATTTCCTGCTCGGCCCCAAGGCGGCCGACGAGGACGCCCACGCCCGGCTGACGCCGCTGGCTTACGCCGTCGTGGCGGGCGGGATCGGCTTCTACGACGGCTTCTTCGGGCCGGGGACGGGGTCCTTCTTCGCGCTGAGCCTCGTCATGCTGCTGGGCATGGGGCTGACGCGGGCGACGGCGCACACCAAGGCGCTGAACCTGATGAGCAATGTCGTCGGCATCGTCGTCCTGGCGGTCGGCGGCCACATTGTCTGGGTGCTGGCCGGGATCATGGCGGTGGGTCAGTTCATCGGCGGCCGCCTGGGCTCGCACGCGGCCATGCGCTTCGGGCCGCGGCTGATCCGGCCCCTGCTGGTGGTCATCTCCCTGGCCATGACGGCGCGGCTGCTGTCCGATCCGGCCAATCCGCTGCGGGCCATGATCGCCGGCTGGCTGGGCTAGATATTCGCTCTAGGCCGGGCGGCCGCCCAGGGTCAGGGCCTTGCGGACGGCGCCGGTCAGGGCCTCGGCCGTGACGGGCTTGGCCAGGTGAAGGTCGGCGCCCGCCTGGGCGGCCTGTTCCTGATGCTCGGCCATGGCGTTGGCGCTCAGCATGATGACCGGCGCGCGCGGACGCGCCGGATCGGCGGCCTCGATCTCGCGCAGGGCGCGCGTGGCGCTCAGCCCGTCCATCGCCGGCATCTGCATGTCCATCAGCACCAGGTCGAACCGCTCAGCGGCGAAGACGGCTGCCGCCTGCTCCCCGTTCTCGACCACGGTCAGCTCGACGCTGTCGCCCAGGATCAGCTGCACCACCCGCTGGTTGATCGGGTGATCCTCGGCCAGCAGGACACGGGGGCGGGCGCGGGAAGGCGATAGGTCCGACGTCGCCTCTTCGCCGCCGGTCGTCTCGAACGGCGCGGGGACGGGCATGCGCGTCAGCGGCAGCTCGACCCGGAAACGGCTGCCTTCGCCCAGGGCCGACTCGGCCTCGATGCGTCCGCCCATCATCTCCGTCAGGGCGTGGCAGATGGACAGGCCCAGCCCGGCCCCGCCGAACCGCCGGGTGATGGAGGCGTCGGCCTGGCTGAACCGCTGGAACAGCTGCGCCGCATGGTCGGCCCCGAAGCCGATGCCGGTGTCGCGCACCTCCAGCGTCAGCAGGGCGGCGCCGTCGCCCCTGTCCAGCAGGTCGATATGGGCTGAAACCTGGCCCTGTGCAGTGAATTTGACGGCGTTGGACAGCAGATTGCCCAGGATCTGGCGGATCCGCACCACGTCGCCGTTGAAGACGCCGCACGCGCTCTCGGCGCGCTCGATGCGGAAGATCAGGCCCTTCTCCTCGGCCAGACCGCGCAGGGGGGCGATGGTCGGGATCAGGGCGTCGTCCAGGTCGAAGGGACGGACCTCCAGCGTCATTCGCCCGGATTCGATGCGCGACACGTCCAGGATGTCCGTGACCAGCCGCTCCAGGGTCACGCCGGAACTGCGGACCAGTTCGACCATTTCGGCCTGCTGGGGCGACAGCGGCGTGCGCGCCAGGGCGTCGATGACGCCGATGACTCCGTTCAGCGGCGTGCGGATCTCATGGCTCATATTGGCCAGGAAATCGGACTTGGCGCGGTTGGCGGCCTCGGCCGCCGCCTTGGCCTCGAGCAGGGCGCGCTCCGCCGCCGCCTTGGCCGTCACGTCGCGGGCCACGGCGTAGATGCGGTCGCCGAACTTCTGCGCCCGCCATTCCAGGGTGACGTAGCCGCCGTCCTTGTGGCGATAGCGGTTGACGTGGCCCAGCACCGGATCGCCGGGGCGGCGCGTCTCGACCTCGGTCACGCTGTCCAGGGTGCCGGGCAGATCGTCCGGGTGGACCAGGGTCAGTATGGCCAGGCCGACCAGCTCCTGGGGCTGATAGCCCAGGGTCGAGGCCCAGGAGGCGCTGACCCGCACGATCCGCCCTTCCAGGTCGCGGATCACCAGCAGGTCCAGGGAGACGTCGAAGAAGGTCGCCAGATCGACCACGGCGTCAGGAGGCGGCTGCGGCTGTCCCGTCGATGAAGGGGCGGCGGCCGGAGTGAAGGGCATGGGCGGTCCTGAGGCGCGGTCCTGAAGGCAGGCTGGACCCTATCCTAGCGTCTGCCGGTTAAGGGCGCCTTGCGGCTCGCGTCTCAGGAGAGCTTCAGTAGGCGCAATCGCGATAGACGCGGCTGATGTCGCCGCCCCATTCGCCGTTGTACAGCTCCAGCAGGCGGTCGGCCGAGGTCACGCCGCTGTCGGCGATGTCTTCCAGTTCGGTGATGTAGCCGCGCTCGTCCACCATGCCGCCCGAGAAGCGGGCGCGGTTCTTCAGACCCTGCTTGGCGATGTTGACCATGTCGACGGCGATGTCGCGCACGCTGCGGCCGTTGACCTCGGCCTTCAGGCCCAGCCGCGTCACGTCGCGGCGCAGGCGCTCGTGGTCGGCGATGTCCCAGTCCTTGCACAGGTCCCACGCCGCCGCGAGCGACGGGGCGTCGTACAGGATTCCGGCCCACAGGGCGGGCAGGGCGCAGATGCGGCTCCACGGCCCGCCGTCGGCGCCGCGCATCTCCAGATACTGTTTCAGACGCACTTCGGGAAACAGGGTGGTCAGGTGGTCGGCCCAGTCCTGCGTCGTCGCCCGGTCGCCCGGCAGGGCGTCCAGCTTTCCGTCCATGAAGGCGCGGAACGACTGGCCCGACAGGTCGACATAGGTCTCGCCGCGCTTGGCGAAATACATCGGCGCGTCCAGCGCATAGTCGGCGTAGCGCTCATAGCCGAAGCCGTCCTCGAAGACGAAGTCCAGCATCCCGGTGCGGTCCGGGTCGGTGTCGGTCCAGACGTTGGCGCGCGCCGACAGGAAGCCGTTCGGTTTGCCTTCGGTGAAGGGGCTGTTGGCGAACAGGGCGGTGGCGATGGGCTGCAGCGCCAGCGACGTGCGGAATTTCATCACCATGTCGGCTTCGCTGTCGAAGTCGAGGTTCGCCTGGATGGTGCAGGTGCGCAGCATCATGTCCAGGCCCAGCCTGCCCTTCTTGGGCATATAGGCGCGCATGACGTCATAGCGGCCCTTGGGCATGACGGGGATGTCCTCACGCCGCCACATCGGGTCGAAGCCCAGGCCCAGGAAGCCCAGGTTCAGCTGGTCCGCGACCTGCTTGACCTCCATCAGGTGCTGGCCGGTCTCGTTGCAGATGTCGTGAATGTCCTTCAGCGGAGCGCCCGACAGTTCGAACTGTCCGCCCGGCTCCAGACTGATCGAGGCGTTGAAGCCCTCGGCGTTCCTGCGCTCCAGGGCGATGACGTGGCCCGCTTCCTCCACCGGCGTCCAGCCGAAGCGCGTCAGCCCGTCCAGCATGGCCTTGATGCCGCCGGGACCGTCATAGGCCGGGCGGCGCAAGGTCGACTTGTCGAAGCCGAACTTCTCGTGCTCTGCGCCGATACGCCACTGGTCGCGGGGTTTCTCGCCCTTCGACATGGCGTGGATCAGCTGGTCTCTGGAAAGGGGCGCCGTGTCGGACATCTGTAACCTCTGCTGTCGCGGCTAGATGGGCCAGCCGGCGGCCGGGCTCAAGGGGGCGGCGGAAACTTCTAGCGTTCCCAGTCGCCGACCGCCGCCTGCCACAGCGTCATGGCGGCGATGGCGGCGGTGTCGGCTCGCAGGATGCGCGGCCCCAGCGATACGGCGGTGGTGAAGGGCAGGGACCGCAGCCGCTCGCCCTCCTCGGGCGAAAACCCGCCCTCCGGCCCGATCAGTATGGCCCACCGACCCTCTCCCTCCCCTTCATGGGGAGGGTGGTCGAGCCCATCCGGGCGAGATCGGGTGGGGAGGGCCTGGTGATCCAGCGCGCCCTCGGCCGCCCCCACCCCGTCGCCGCTGCGTGCCGACGACCCTCCCCACAAGGGGAAGGGAGAAAACGGCGTCAACGCGGTGATCGCCGGCGCGCCGCCCGTCTCGTCGCAGAACATCAGCCGACGTCCGTCCTCCCAGCCGTCCAGCAGGGCGTCCAGCTTCACCGGATCATCCACCGCCGGCACGTCCAGGCGGCCGGTCTGCTCGGCCGCCTCCTCGGCGATGGCGTCCAGCCGATCGAGACGCAGGCGGTCGGCGTTGGTGCGGTGGGTCAGGACCAGCCGCACCCGCTTGGCGCCCAGTTCGGCGGCCTTCTCGACGATGGTCTCGACGCGCGCCTTCTTCACCACGGCGACGATCAGCTCCAGATCGGGGCCATAGGCCTGCGGCCGCGTCTGCTCCTCGGCGCGCAGGATCACGCCCTTCTTCAGCACCTCGGCGACGCTGACGCGCCACTCGCCGTCGCGGCCGTTGAAGACCAGCAGTTCGTCGCCCGCCTTCAACCGCATCACCTGGGTCAGATAGCGCGACTGGTCGAGCGTGGGCGCCACGGCGCCGCCGGGGGCGAGGTCGCCCTGAACGTGAAGACGGATCATGCCCCTCAATGGGCTCAGAGCGTCCGCGCGATCAAGAGCTTCATGATCTCGTTCGTGCCGCCGTAGATGCGCTGGACGCGGGCGTCCTTGTACAGCTGGGCGATCGGATATTCGGTCATGTAGCCGTAGCCGCCGAAGAGCTGGAGCATCTCGTCGATGGTCTCGCCCTGGATGTCCGTGACCCAGTATTTGGCCATGGAGGCCGTGGCGGCGTCCAGCTGGCCCTTCAGGTGCAGAGCAATGCAGTGGTCGACGAAGACCTTGGCGACGGTCAGCTTGGTCTTGATCTCGGCCAGTTTGAACTGGGTGTTCTGGAAGTCGATGACCCGCTTGCCGAAGGCCTTGCGTTCCTTGACGTAGGCCAGGGTCGCCTCCAGCCCGCGCTCGGCGGCGGCGACGCCCTGAACGGCGATGTTCAGACGCTCCTGCGGCAGTTGCTGCATAAGCTGGACGAAACCCATGCCCTCGGTCCCGCCGATGGCGTTCTCCAGCGGAACCTTCACATCGTTGAAGAACAGCTCGGAGGTGTCGTTCGCCTCCATGCCGATCTTGTGCAGGTTGCGGCCCCGCTCGAAACCTTCGGCTCCATCGGTTTCGAGGCAGATCAGGCTGGTGCCCTTGGCGCCCTCGGCCGGATCGGTCTTGGCTACCACGATGATGAAGTTGGCCAGCTGGCCGTTGGTGATGAAGGTCTTGGAGCCGTTCAGGACATAGTGGTCGCCCTGCTTCACGGCGGTGGTCTTGACCCCTTGCAGGTCCGAACCCGCGCCCGGCTCGGTCATGGCGATGGCCCCGACCAGTTCGCCTGATTGCAGGCGCGGCAGCCAGCGCGCCTTCTGCTCGGTCGTGCCGTAGTGCCAGATGTAGGGCATGACGATGGCGTTGTGCAGGCTGATGCCGAAGTGGTCCGCGCCCTTCCAACCCAGCTGGCGCATCAGCACGACTTCGTGCCGGTAATCGCCGCCGAAGCCGCCGCCCTCTTCCGGCAGCGACAGGCCCAGCAGGCCCGCGTCGCCCGCCGCATTCCACAGACTGCGCGGCACCGAGGACTCGGCGATCCATTGCTGGAACTTCTCTTGCGGAGCGTGCTCGTCGATCCATTTGGCGACGGAGTCGGAGAAGAGGACGATCTCCTCTTCCTTCATGAAGTCGGGTTCGGGGCTGCCAAGGACGTTCATGGGGTGTTTCCTGCTGACGCGGGCGGTCTGCG
This sequence comes from Brevundimonas olei, assembly GCF_037055245.1. Taxonomy (GTDB): domain Bacteria; phylum Pseudomonadota; class Alphaproteobacteria; order Caulobacterales; family Caulobacteraceae; genus Brevundimonas; species Brevundimonas olei. Next base: position 3,104,858 of record NZ_CP146369.1, on the reverse strand, counting down.
CCGCCCTTCTGCAATAAAGAAAAGGCCTCTCCCGCCGTGGCGAGAGAGGCCCCTGGATCAGAAGCGGATCAGAACGCCTCGGCGGGCATCTGCATCAGCACCTCGGCGCCGGACTTCAGCTTCTTCAGGTGCGCCCCGGCGTCGGGCAGGATGCGCTCGACGAAGTAGCGGCCGGTCATCAGCTTGTTGGCGTAATAGGGATCGGCGTCACCGGCCGCGATCTTCTCTTGCGCCGCCTTGGCCATCTGGGCCCACAGGAAGGCGTAGGCCGTCAGGCCGAAGATGTGCAGATAGTCGGTCGAGGCGGCCGCCGCGTTGTCCGGGTTGGCCATGCCGTTCTGCATCAGCCACATGGTGGCCTCCTGCAGCTTCTTCTTGGCGTCGGCCAGGCCGTCGACGAAGGGCTTGATCGCCTCGTCGTCGCCGTTCTCGCCGACGAAGGCGTCGATGTCGGCGAACCAGCTCATGATGGCGCGGCCGCCGTTGGCGGGCAGCTTGCGGCCCACCAGGTCCAGCGCCTGGATGCCGTTGGTGCCCTCATAGATCATGGTGATCCGCGCATCGCGCAGATACTGCGAGGCGGGGAAATGCTCGGTGTAGCCCGAACCGCCGTGGACCTGCATCGCCAGCGAGGCGACGTGGAAGCCCTTGTCGGTCAGATAGGCCTTCAGCACGGGCGTGATCAGGCCCATGTAGTCCTTGGCCTTGGTGGCGACGGCTTCGTCGGCGGCCTTCTGCAGGTCCGCTTGCAGCGCGGTCCACAGGATGAAGGCGCGGCCGCCTTCGACATAGGCTTTCGATTCCAGCAGCATCCGGCGCACGTCCGGGTGGACCATGATCGGGTCGGCCGGGCCGTCCGGGTTCTTCGGTCCGGTCAGGCTGCGGCCCTGCAGGCGGTCGTTGGCGAACTCGACGGCGGCCTGATAGGCGGCGTCGCCGATGGCCAGGCCCTGCAGGCCGGTGCCCAGACGGGCCTCGTTCATGACCACGAACATGTTGTTCATGCCGCGGCCTTCTTCGCCGATCAGCCAGCCCTTGGCGTTCTCATAGGCCATGACGGCGGTGGCGTTGCCGTGGATGCCCATCTTGTGCTCAAGGCCCGCGCAGGCCACGCCGTTGCGCTCGCCCAGCGAACCGTCCTCGTTCACCAGGAACTTCGGCACGACGAACAGGGACAGGCCCTTGATGCCCGCAACCGCGCCTTCGACGCGGGCCAGCACCGTGTGGATGATGTTGTCGGCGAAGTCGTGCTCGCCCGCCGAGATCCAGATCTTCTGGCCGGTGATCGAATAGGAGCCGTCGCCGTTGGGCACAGCCTTGGTGCGGACCATGCCCAGGTCGGTGCCGCACTGCGGCTCGGTCAGGTTCATGGTGCCGGTCCATTCGCCCGACGCCATCTTCGGCAGGTACTTCTGCTTGATCTCGTCCGAGGCGCTGGCCTCGATGCCGTGGAAGGCGCCGCTGGTCAGGCCCGGATACATGGAGAAGGCGGCGCTGGCGCCGGCGGTGAATTGGCCCACAGCGCTCGACACCACCGAAGGCATCCCCTGTCCGCCGAACTCGGTGCTGAAGCCCAGCGAGGGCCAGCCCGCCTCGACCATCTGGTGATAGGCTTCCTTCCAGCCCTTGGGCGTCGTCACCACGTCGCCCTCGATGTGACAGCCTTCCTGATCGCCGGTGCGGTTGATCGGGGCGATGACCTCTTCGGCGAACTTGCCGCCTTCCTCGACGATCTGGTCGATCAGGTCGCGCGACAGGTCGGCGTCGGGCAGCAGATTGCCGAAATTCTCGACCTGCAGCACGTCGTGCAGGACGAAGGACAGGTCGCGGACAGGCGCCTTGTAGGCCATGGGATCACGCTCTCGCTTTGAAGGTCTGGAAGTGGTCGTCGGGGTCGTTGAGGCGTTCGCTCAGCAGGCTGGCGTAGGCCTCGGCGCCCGGCAGAAGATCGGGACGGTGTTCCGACAGCTTGGACTCCATCCAGGCGCAGGCGGCCTCGGCTGTCTCGATCGCGCCTTCGATGTCCTCGAGCTGCTGTTTCAGCGCCTGGATGCGGGCGCGGTGGCGCGGCAGGGCGATGGCCATCTGATGGACGTTGTGGTCCTTCTGGTCATACAGATCCAGCATCTCCTGGATCTCGACCAGGGTGAAGCCGATGCGCCGTCCGCGCATGATCAGCTTCAGCCGGGCGCGGTCGCGCGGGCCGTAGACCCGCGTCTGCCCTTTGCGCGACGGCGTCAGCAGGCCCTTGTCCTCATAGAAGCGCAGGGCCCGCGCCGTGGCGCCGAACTCCCGGCACAGCTGCCGGATCGAATAGGTGCGGTGGTCGTCAGCAATCGGCATGACGTCTTCATAACTTGACGCGGACGTAAAGGGAAGCTTTTCGCGCGCCGGGCTACGAAGTTGTGAACGGCTCAAAAGAAAAGGCCGCGACCGGGGACGGGTCGCGGCCTTCGTATTCGCAGGCCCTCAGGGGGAGGGGGAGAAGCGAGCCTGCAAATCGGGTCAGGAAGACGCGCCGCTCATCGGCGACGCAGCCACAGCACCGGCGCCGTGATGGCGATCAGAAAGACGTTGGTCAGGCTCAGCCCCAGGTCCAGGCCGAAGGCGTGGACGCCCAGGGCGATCGTCTCCAGGGCCAGCAGACCCGCCGCCGCCGTCAGCAGCAGGGGGCGGCCGAACCGCCACGAGACCAGCGGCGTCAGAACCATCACGGCCAGCACGATCTCGGCGACGCCCAGGCCGCGCACGAAGGCCTCGCCGGTCATGGCGGGCCACTGCATCAGGACGATCAGATTCTCCATCGACTCGGTCAGCTTGGCGTAGCCGGCGGCGATGAAGAACATGGCGATCCAGCCTTGGAAGGTCCAAAGCGTGATGTTCAGATAGTCGGCGCGGGCGCGCGCCTGGTGAGGGGTCAAGGTGGTCGTCGTCATGGCCGTAACCGTTAATTCGCAACAGTCACAAGATCAGTTCCTGTGATCCCGTTTGCAAGCGGCGGAAACAATCTGTGTTCACGGTCGGGAAGGGACGTGGCGACAGCAGGGCCGAAACCACAATTCCTCGTAACCCAGCCGGGATCATCCGCCTCTACGCCCGGGCGGATTTCGAGTCAACGGCCGATGACATCAATTGATGACTTGGGGGCGTCTCACAATATCCGCTCATCCCCGCGGAAGCGGGGACCCAGGTCTTTGGCTCCGAGGCGCGAGGTCTGAGCGGGGGCTCGGGGTACGGTCGTCGGGCGCGCGCGGCGCTCTCACTGGGTCCCCGCCTCCGCGGGGATGAGCGGGAAACTCACAAGTCCCAGGCGGCCTTCGCGGCCTCCAGCCGGGCCAGTTTGGCCTTCAGCGGGGCCCAGTCGTCGGCCGTGTCGATGGCGCTCCACAGGGTCTCGACCTCATCGATCAGCATCTCTTCCGGCTCGGGGGCGGCGAACATCGGATGCTCCAGCCGCTCCGGCCGGTCGGGCTCGTGCTCCATCAGGGCGAAGCGGAAGGCGTCGAAGGTCTCGCCCTGATAGGTCTTGCCGCGCGGACCGCCCAGCGCCCGCGCCGCCGAGCTGAAGCCGCCGAACCAGTCGAAGAAGAGCGGCTCCCAGCGCAGGGCCTCCTTCTTCTCGCGCGCGAGGGCTAGGGTCGCGTCCAGCAGCCGCTGGTCCGCCGCCTCGCCCAGGCTCTGCACGCCCAGCCGGTTCAGGAAGGCCGCCCGCAGATGGCCGATATAGGCCGGGCCGAAATCGTTCAGCGCCGCAGCCAGCGGCTCCGGCTCGGCGATCAGCTTCAGACAGCCTGCCAACTGGGTCAGGTTCCAGAACACCGCCTCGGGCTGGCGCGCGAAGGCGTAGAGGCCGTTCTGGTCGAAATAGGCGGCGGTGAAGCCCGGCTCATAGTGGGGCAGGAAGCGCCAGGGGCCGTAGTCGAAACTCTCGCCCGTGACGTTCAGATTGTCTGTGTTCAGCACCCCGTGGACGAAGCCCGCCGCGATCCACTTCGCGGTCAGCGCCGCCGAGGCCTCGACCACCGCCGCCAGGAAGCCCGCCGCGTCGCCCGGCGCGACCGCCGGATGATACAGGCTGCGCGCGTGCTCCATCAGCACGTCGATCTGGTCCTTGCGCCCGTAGTAGGCGGCGCGCTGGAAGGTCCCGAAGCGGATGTGGCTGTGCGACAGCCGCACCATGACCGCCGACCGCGTGGGCGACGGCTCGTCGTGCCGTTCAAGGTCTTCGCCCGTCTCGATCAGCGACAGGATGCGGCAGGTGGGCACGCCCAGACTGTCCAGCATGGCCGCCGCCAGCGCCTCGCGCACCCCGCCCTTCAGCGTCAGCCGCCCGTCCGCATGGCGCGACCAGGGGGTCTGGCCCGAGCCTTTGGTTCCCAGGTCGAGAAGTCGACCTGGAAGAGCGCTATCGCTCGCGACGCGGTCGCTCGCTGCTTGAGCGCCGCTTCCCTCGCGGAGGGAAGCTGCTTGAGGGAGGCTGGCGTCCTTATCGGCTTGAGGGACTTCCCGCATCTGCGCCGCCAGGAAGCCGCGCCCGTCGCCGATCTCGGGGTTGTAAACGCGGAACTGGTGGCCGTGGTAGCGCATGGCCACGGGGCCGGGCTGGCCGGGCAGGGGCTCGAACCGGCCGAAGTGGGCGATCCATTCGGCGTCGCTCAGCGTCTCCAGCCCGACCTCGGCCGCCGCCCGGTCGTTGCGCAGGCGCAGGATGGTCTGGGGAAAATCGGCCGCCTTCACGGCGTCGCCGTAGTCGGCGCCTAGGTCGAAGAAGCGGGGTTCGGGGCGATAGGCGGGGGAGACGGGCATGAGCCGCAGATGCCCCTTCGCCGCGCATTTCGCAACTGCGAGGCCGATTGCGCTAGGCGGGGTTGAACCTTCGCGGCCGATCCGTATTTTCACCCGCAGACATCAGGCCTCGTGCGATCCGATCCCGAGGCCAGGCTGGCGCCGCCCTGCGCGCGAATCCGGTCCGGCGTCCGTCGATAACCTGACGCCACGACAGACCATCTCATTGTTTCGGAGACCTTCGTGGCCAGAAAATTCACGCTCGCCTTCCTCAAGACCGAGGCCGGTTCCGGGGCCGTCCTCGGCCTCGCGGCCGTCGCCGCCCTGATCGTCGCCAACTCGCCCTGGTCGGCCGACTACTTCGCCTGGCTCAAGAGCGTCCACGCTGTCCAGATCGGCCCGCTGCGGCTGGAGGAGACGATCTCCGACTGGATCAAGGAAGGCCTGATGGCCGTCTTCTTCCTCGTCGTCGGCCTGGAGATCAAATACGAGATTCTCAAGGGCGAGCTCAGCAATCCCAAGAAGCTGGCCCTGCCCATCCTGGCCGCGCTCGGCGGCATGGCGGTTCCGGGTCTGGTCTATCTGGCGATCGCCGGGACGCTGGGCGGCCCGCACCAGGGGTGGCCCATTCCCCTGGCCACGGACATCGCCTTCGCCCTGGCCGTCTTCGCCGTGGTGGGGCGCAGTCTGCCGTCCTCCCTGCGCGTCTTCCTGCTGACCCTGGCCATCGTCGACGACCTGGGCGCCATCGCCCTGATCGCCGTCCTGTTCAGCCAGGGCGTGCAGTGGATCCCGCTGCTGGCGGCGCTGGGCGTCATCGCCGTCTTCGCCATCCTGGGACGGCGGCGCATGGCCGCCGCCTTCTGGGTGCTGGGCTTTGCGGCCGTCTGGTATCTGACGGTGCAGTCGGGCCTGTCGACCTCCCTGACCGCCGTGGCCTTCGCCCTGATCGTGCCGGTCGATCCCCGCCGCGAAACGTCCCAGAGCCCGCTCAAGGACGCCATGCACGACCTGCACCCCTATGTGGCCTATCTGGTCCTGCCCCTGTTCGCCTTCGCCAAGGCGGGCGTCTCCTTCGCCGGCCTGTCGCTGGAGCAGGCCTTCGCCCCCCTCGTCATCGCGATCGCTCTGGGCCTGTTCATCGGCAAGCAGGCGGGTGTCTTCGGCGTGGCCTGGCTGGCGGTGAAGCTGGGTCTGGGCGACAAGCCCTCGGGCGCGGGCTGGATGCAGCTCTACGGCGTCAGCCTGCTGTGCGGCATCGGCTTCACCATGAGCCTGTTCATCGGCGTCCTGGCCTTCCCCGGCGCCGTGGATTCGCCGGAACAGATCGAGGTCAAGCTGGGCGTCATCGGCGGTTCGGTGCTGTCGGCCCTGACGGCGGCGATGATTCTCGCCCTGGCCGAGGCCGGTCGAAAGAAAAGACGCGATGAAAAATCAGTCGCTTCGGCTGAGTGATCGCTGATAACATTGACCTAACGTCAGTATATTTGTCTCTTTATCGCCACAGGTGGGGCGGGCTTGGGTGAAATTATCGTTCTCCAGGCGGCCTTTCCTTGTCGGTGACTCGACCATGGACTACCCCTTTTGAGTGAGAACTCGCGTCGTTCAATGAGCGCGAGTCATCAGGGACAGGAATCGCGCACGGCCGCGAAACGCGGCCGGGCCCATAGAGTCGGGGAGCCGCCTTATGCGTTTGAACCACATCCTTCGCTGCACCGCTTCGGTCGCCGTCGTCGGCGTCGCGGCCTTCGGCTTCGCCGGGGCCGCCGCCGCCCAGGAGGGGCCGACCACGGTCGACGACATCATCGTCACCGCCCAGAAGCGTGAACAGAGCCTGCAGGACGTGCCGATCGTGGTCACGACCCTGTCGCAGGAGGCGCTGGACGGCGCCGGGGTCCGCGACATCAAGGATCTGCAGATCCTGACGCCGGGCATGACCGTCACCTCGACCCAGTCGGAAACCGCCACCACCGCCCGCATCCGCGGCGTCGGCACCGTCGGCGACAACCCCGGCCTGGAAAGCTCGGTCGGCGTGGTCATCGACGGCGTCTATCGTTCCCGCAACGGCGTCGGCTTCGGCGACCTGGGCGAACTGAGCCGCATCGAGGTGCTGAAGGGGCCGCAGGGCACCCTGTTCGGCAAGAACACCTCGGCCGGCGTCATCAACATCATCACCGAGGCCCCGTCCTTCACGCCGGGCTTCAGCGCCGAGGCCACCTACGGCAACTTCAACGCCTGGGGCCTGGCCGGGTCGATCACCGGCCCGATCACGGACAAGGTCGCCGGCCGCCTCTACATGGCCAAGCGTCAGCGCGACGGCTTCTACGATGTCGTCACCGGCCCCGGCCCGCGCCAGGAGACCGACGATCAGAACCAGGACTTCTGGACCGCGCGCGGCCAACTGCTGATCCTGCCTTCCGACGACGTCTCGATCCGCCTGATCGCCGACTACTCCAAGCGCGACGAATACTGCTGCGTCTCCACCCAGGTCCGCACCGGCCCGACCTACGGCATCATCACCGCCATCGGCGGCCAGCAGGCGGCCCCGGCGCCGGGCTTCGGCGCTCTGCCCTTCTCGCGCACGGCCTACGCCAACCGCGGCACCGGCCAGACCATGGAAGACATGGGCTTTTCGGCCGAGGCCAACATCGACATTCCGTCGTGGAACGCTACCTTCACCTCGCTGACCTCGTGGCGGAACTGGTCGGGCGTCAACGGCATGGACCTCGACTACACCACCGCCGACCTGCTCTATCGCCAGGACGACGGCGGCTACGGCTTCGAGCTTGAGAACCTGACCCAGGAGTTCCGCCTGGCGGGCGCCACCGATCGCCTCGACTGGCTGGTCGGCGTCTTCGCGACCCAGGAGAACATCGCCCGCGCCGACAGCTACTGGTACGGCGCCGGCTACACCCCCTATATGTCGCTGCTGCTGGGTTCGCGTCTGGGCCTGACCAACCCCACGGCGGTGAACTGCGTGACCGGGGCGGGGGCGACGCCGATGGGCATCGTCGGCTGTCTGACGGGGGCGACGACGCCTACCGGGCCGGGCTTCGGTCTCGGCCATGGCGTGCAGGACCATTACAGCCAGAAGACCCAGTCCTTCGCCGTCTTCACCAACAACACCTGGCGCGTCACCGACCAGTTCGACGTCACCCTGGGCCTGCGCTACACCTTGGATGACAAGCGTCTGCTGGGCCTTCAGGACAATCGGGGCACGAACGGCGCGGCCTGCGGCGGCGCCTTGGGCAACGCCGGGGCCATCGGCGGGGCCATCGGCCTGGCCAACCCCTTGCTGACGCCGGCGGAAATCCAGGCCCTGGCCTCGACCCTGGTCGGCACCATCTGTCTGCCGTGGGCGAACCCGCTGTATGACAATCGCAGCATCTCCGAGAACCACGACGACGGAGAGCTGAGCGGCACCATCAAGGGCAGCTATCGCTTCAATGACAGCGTGATGGCCTACGCCTCCTATGCGCGCGGCTACAAGTCGTTCGGCTACAACATGGACCGGGTGCAGACCGGCGTGACGCCGAACAGCTCCCTGCTGTTCCCCTCGGAGACCGTGGACAGCTACGAAATCGGGCTGAAGAATACGCTCTTCAATCGCTCGGTGTTGTTCAACATCACCTACTTCAATCAGAAGTTCGAGGACTTCCAGCTCAACACCTTCCTGGGCACGGCCTTCGTGGTCGAATCCATCCCTGAGCTGACCTCGGAAGGCGTCGACGCCGACTTCGTCTGGTTCACCCCGGTCGAGGGGCTGTCCTTCTCGGGCGGCGTGACCTACGCCGACACCAAGTACGGCGACTTCACCGCCGCCGACCTGACCAACCCCGGCAACTTCCCGCAGCTGTCCCTGCTGCCGGGCGCCCGCGCCTCGTTCGCGCCGGAATGGTCGGCGACGGCCTCCATGGCCTTCGACCGCTCGATCGGCGCGGGGCTGAAGCTGGGCCTGAACCTGTCGGCCAAATACTCGACCGAGTTCAACACCGGCTCCGACCTGCTGCCCTACAAGATGCAGGACGCCATGACCCTGGTGAACGGCCGCATCACCCTGGGCGCCGAGGACGAGACCTGGGCGCTGGACATCTGGGGCCAGAATCTGACGGACGAGGAATACATGCAGGTGGCGATCAACGCCCCTCTGCAGGGCTCGGCCTTCCAGACCACGGTCCAGCCGAACGGCACCTTCTACAACCCGGCGCTGGACACCCAGACCTACAACGCCTTCATGGGCCAGCCGCGCACCTACGGCATGACCCTGCGCGTCCGCTACTGATCTCGCGCCGGCCAGCCGGCGCTCTGATCCTTCTGGGGCGGTTCGATCTTGGTCGGACCGCCCTTTTTGCAAGGTCTAGCCATGCCGCCTTGTTCATCGCCATACGGGAGGGTGTCATGCGGCGTCCGCTAGGCGACGTTGTGCTGGTGACGGCCTACGCCGTCCTCCTGATCGTGGGGCTGGCGCTATTCTGGAGCGGCCCCCTGTGGGAGCGTCTGGATCTGGGAACGCCGACGGCGGCGGCCTGGGTGTCCGCGCTCGGCACGGTGCTGGGGGTCGGCGTCGCGGCGGCGGGGGTCTGGCTGGCGCCCACATTGGCCGATCGGGCGTCGGCGCGTAAGGCGCGCCGTCAGTCAACCTATGCGCTCAAGGCCTGCGCCGAGGGCGTGGCGCATCTGGGCGTCAAATTGCGTTCCGCCGTCCATAAGACGACGACCTGGCCGCCGGATTCCGTGGCATGGGAGGTCGAACCCTATCGCAGCATGCTGCAGCCCCACCTTGTGGCGGACACGGGCTCTGATGCGGCGGCTGAGGCGTTCGCGCGGATGGGGGCCTGTCTGAACACGGCCGAGGCTTTTCTGAGCGACTATAATCGTTTGCGAAGTCAGCCCTATTTCTCGCGTTCGGAAATCGACGACAAGTTCCCGAGGATTCAGGCGCTCGCCGAGGAGATCGCCGCCACGCGCTTGTGAACACGTCCTCTGCGGCCCCACGAAAAAGCCCCCGGTCGCATGGACCGGGGGCTTTCCTCATTCATTCGCGAGCCTGTCGCCTCACTCCGCCGGCGTGCGGTCTTCTCCCGCCAGCCTCCGCTGTCCGGCGAACATCCGGTGCAGCAGCCGCCGTCCGAAGCCGGCGATGTCGTCGACGATGGTGAACACCGCCGGGATGTAGAGCAGGGACAGGAAGGTCGAGGAGATCAGCCCCCCCACCACGGCCACGGCCATGGGCGAGCGGAACTCCACGTCGGCGCCCCAGCCGATGGCGATGGGCACCATGCCCGCCCCCATGGCGAAGGTCGTCATCAGGATCGGCCGGGCCCGTTTGTGGGCGGCGTCCATGATGGCGTCGAAACGGCTCAGCCCGCTCTTCTCGGCCATGATGATGTAGTCGACCAGCAGGATGGAGTTCTTGGCCGCGATCCCCATCAGCATCAACACCCCGATCAGGGCCGACATGGAGAAGCTCTTGCCCGCGATCACCAGGGCGATGAAGGCGCCGCCGATGGCCAGGGGCAGGGCCGCCATGATGGTGACCGGATAGGCGAAGCTTTTGAACAGCAGGGTCAGAACCGCGTACATCAGCAGGATGCCCGACAGGAAGGCGATGCCGAAGCCCACCAGCATCTCCTGGATGAACTCGGCGTCCCCGGCGGGCACCTGACGCACGCCGTTCGGCAGGTTCTTCGCCGCCGGCAGGCGATTGACCGCCTGGCCCGCCGCGCCGGTGGTCAGGCCGTCGAGCTCGGCCGAGATGGAAGCGATGCGCGAGCGGTCCTGACGGCTGACCGTGGCCGGGCCGGCACCGAACTCGATGTCGGCCACGGCGCTCAGAGGCACGGCGGCGCCCGAGGCGGTCGGGACGCGCAGGGTCTCCAGCACGTTCAGGTCCTCGCGCGCTTCCTCGGTCAGCTGAAGGCGGATCGGGATCTGTCGATCGCCCAGATTGTATTTGGGCAGGTTCTGATCGATGTCGCCGATGGTGGCGACGCGCACGGCCTGGGAGATGGCGCCCGCCGAGACGCCCAGCAACGCCGCCTCGTCCGGTCGCGGCGTGACCAGGATTTCCGGACGGGCGATGGCGGCGGTGTTGACGATGTTGGCCAGGCCTTGGACCCCGCGCATCTCGTCCTCGACCTTGCGGGCCGCCGCCTCCAGCGTCGCCGGGTCGTCGCCCAGGATGGAGAAGGTGTAGCTGGTCCCGTCGCCGGGGCCGCCGCCCTGCTGGGCGATGCCGGCGCGGATGCGGGCGCCGGGGATCTGCTTCAGCTCGTCGACCATGACGCGGGCGAAGGCCTGCTGGCTCAGCTCGCGCTTACCCTTGGGCACCATGTCGGCGTAGACGTTGGCCTGGTTGACGGACTGGCCGCCGATGGCGGCGTAGACCGAGGTGACCTCCGGCCGGGCGTTCAGCTTCTGGGTCACCTGCTGCACCACGGCGTCGGTCTGGCGCAGGGTGGCGCCCGGCGGCAGCTCGACCTGGAAGGCGGCGCGGCCCTCGTCGGCGGGCGACATGAACTCGAACGACATCTTGGCCGCGATCGACAGGCCGATGGAGCCGAACAGGAAGACGCCGCCCATGACGAAGACGATCCAGCGGTGCTTCAGGCACCACCTCAGCGAGCGCAGATAGCCGCCCATCCAGAAGGGATCCTTGTCCTCATGATGGGTGTGCTTGAGCAGATAGGCCGCCATCAGCGGCGTCAGCAGACGGGCCACCACCAGGGAGAAGAAGACGCTGATGCAGGCGGCCAGGGCGAAGGCCTTGAAGAACTGGCCGATGATGCCGGGCATGAAGCCCACGGGCGCGAACACGGCGATGATGGTGCCGGTCGTCGCTACGACCGCCAGACCGATCTCGTCGGCCGCCTCGAAGGCGGCGTCATAGGGCGGCTTGCCGTCGCGCATGTGGCGGACGATGTTCTCGATCTCGACGATGGCGTCGTCGACCAGGATGCCGATCGTCAGCGACAGGGCCAGCAGCGTCACCACGTTCAGCGACTGGTCCATCGGCCCCAGGATGGCGAAGGTCGGGATCAGCGACATCGGCATGGCCGTCGCCGCGATCAGGGTCGCCCGCCAGTCGCGCAGGAAGATCCACACCACGATGACCGCCAGGACCGCGCCCAGGATCAGCGCCTCCAGCGAGGCGAGGTAGGATTCCTCGATGTATTTCACGCTCGAGGTGACCTGTTCGATGGTCAGTTCGGGGTGGGCCTCGTCGATCTTCTCGACCTCGGCGCGGACCTTTTCCGAGACCTTGACCTCGCTGGCCTCGCGCGAGCGCAGGAAGTTGAAGGTCACGGCCTCCTGGCCGTTGTAGCGGGCCAGGCGGCGCGGCTCGCTCCACTTGTCGACCACCGCGCCCAGATCGCCCAGGCGCACGTTCTTGCCGTCGCCGACGGGCACCAGGGTCTCGCGCAGCTGTTCGACCGAGCCGGCGGCGCCCAGGGTGCGCACGGCGCGCTCCGAACCCGCGATGGTGACCCGCCCGCCCGGCAGGTTGTTGTTGACGTTGGTCAGGGCCTGGCTGACCTGGGCCGCCGTGACGCCGTAGGCGCTGAGGCGTTGCGGATCGAGTTCGACGCGGATCTCGCGGTCCACCCCGCCCGAACGGTTGACCTCGCCGACTCCGCCCAGCGCCAGCAGGGCGCGGCTCATCTCATTGTCGATGAACCAGCTGATCTGCTCGGGCGTCATCGTCTCCGAGCGCACGACATAGGTGATCAGGGCGTCGCCGGTGATGTCGATGCGCTGGACCGTCGGCTCCTGCATGTCCTGGGGCAGGCTGGCGCGCACGCCGCTCATGGCGTTGCGGACGTCGTTGGTGGCGCGCTCGGTGTCGGTGCCCAGTTCGAACTCGATAGTGGTCGAGGACACCCCGTCCGAGACGTTGGAATAGATGTGGCGCACGCCCGACAGGCCGGCGATCGAATCCTCGATCACCCGCGTGACCTGCACCTCCATCTCGGTCGGGGCGGCGCCGGGGCGCGCGGCCGTGACCGCGACCAGGGGGAAGTCGATGTCGGGGTTGTTGTTGATCCGCATCCCGGCGAAGCCGGTCACGCCGCCCAGCGTCAGCAGCAGGAACAGCAGGATGATGGGGATGGGGTTTTTGATCGCCCAGGCGGAAATCTGGTTCATGGCCGGGCCTTACTTCTTGGCGGGCGCTTGGGCGGCGGGGGCGGCGGCCGGAGCGGCGGTCGCGGCGGCGCGCGGCGCGGCCACCGTCACCTTGTCGCCGTCGTTCAGGAAGCCGGCGCCGGCCACCACGACCCGCGCCCCGGCGTCCACGCCGTCCAACGAGGTCTGGTCGTCGCGCCGCGACAGCACCGTCACCGGCGTGAAGCGCACCGAGGAATCGGCGTTCAGCACGAACACCCCTGACCTGTTGCTGCGATACAGGACGGCATCGGTCGGCACGACCGTGGCCGGGCGGGCGCCGGCCTCGATGGCGGCGCGGGCGAACATGCCGGGCTTCAGCGCGCTGCCGGGGGCCAGGCTGATGCGGGCCAGGCCGAGGCGGGTCTGCGGATCGACTTCGGGCGTGACGATGCGGACCGTGCCGGTGGTCGATCCGGCCTGGCTGGAGGTGACGGCCGCGCTCTGACCGGCCTGGATCAGCGGCAGTTCGGTCTCGGGCACCTGGGCGTCCAGCTCCAGGCGGCCGTCGCGCACCATGCGGAACAGCTCGGTCCCGGCGGCGATGATCTGGCCCTTGGTGACGCTGCGGCTGACGATCAGGCCGCTGACCGGCGCGCGGATGGTGGCCTGGGACAGGCGGGTCTGGGTTTCGGACAGGGCAGCCTGCGCCGAGGCCAGATTGGCCGCCGAGGCGCGCTGGTTGGCCAGGGCCGTGTCCAGCGAGGCCTGGCTGAGGAAGCCGCGCTCCTTCAGTTCCTGCGCGCGGGCCAGGGCGGCGTCGTCGCGGGCGGCGTTGGCCTCGGCCGTCTGCACCGCCGCCTGCTGCTGGCGCACCTGGGCCTTCAGCAGGACGTCGTTCATCTGCACCAGGGGCTGGCCCTGGCGGACGTAGGAGCCTTCATCGACATAGAGGGTCGTCGCCGTCAGCCCGCCGGTCTCGGCGCCGACCGGCACCTCCTCCCAGGCCGAGACGGTTCCCGAGGCGACCACGGTGCGGGGCAGGGCGACCGAGATCGCCGTCGTGGCGCTGACCGTCTGGCGCGAGGCCCCGCCTTCCTTTTCCTTGGGGGCGTCGCCGTGTCCGCCGCAGGCGGCCAGAGTCAGGCTCGCGGCGAAAGCCACGGCCATGGCGGAGGTCAGTCGGGCCGGAAAGCGTCGAGAGGTCGCCACGTGCGGATATCCTGGGAGATTGAGCGTTCAGTCAGGCGCGCGCCAACCTTCTGTCCGGCGTCGCGGGCATAGCAAGGCTGTTTACCCGTTCAGCGATCCACGCTCAAACGACTCATTCGCAATTACAGAGAAGTAATCTGCAACTGGCGCGAGCATGGATCGAGTGCGGTCAGGGCCGGTCCCGCGCCGGCAGGGCGGCGACCTCGGCTTCGGTCAGGGCGCCGGCCATGCGCACGCTGCACGGCATGGACGAGGGCGAGCCGCCGACGACCAGTCGGGTGTAGTCGCCGGTGCACAGGCTGTTCATCCCGCCCATGGGCGCGAAACCGATGGCCAGGGCGTCGCTCAGCTCTGGGCAGGCGCCCGCCGCCTCAAGCCGATAGATGGTCTTGTCCAGTTCGCGCACATAGACGTTTCGCCCGTCGGCCGAGGCCCGGAAGCTGCGAACGTCGTCCTGGAAGAAGCATTTGCGTGCGTTTGCAGCCGTGGCCGTCGTCCCATCGGCGGAGGTCGAGACGGGGGCGCAGGCCGCCAAGGCGCCTAGGGCGCACAGGAAGACGGAAAAGGCGAGGCGGGCGGACATGGCGTTGCTCCATGATTGGGCGAGTCCGAGGGGCTCGGTCAGCGTCAGATAGCGTCTGGAGATGAACCTTGGCTGTCAACGCGCGCCGTCGTCGCGGGTTGCGCTTCATGGCGTCGGGGATTCAGCCGCCCGGCCGCCTCGGCCGGCAGGGGCGAGGGCCGCCCCAGCAGCAGGGCCGCCAGATGCTCGCCCAAAAGGGGCGCGACGCAGAAGCCGCGCGACCCCAGGCCGGTAAGGACATGAAGCCCGTCCTCCCATGCGCCGCACAGGGGCAGGCGGTCCGGCGTCGTCGCGCGCACGGCGACGCGGCGGCCGTGGACGGGCGCTTGCTCCACGTCTGCGGCGCGTTCAGGCAGGGCGGCGGTCAGGGTCGCGCGGTTGCGGGCGCTGGCCGCATCTGAGGCCTCGGGCGCGTCGATCCCCCGCTCGTGAGTGGCGCCGTACAGCATCCCCCGCCCTGTCGGCGCGGCGTAACCGCCCCAGGCGACGGGCGGCGCCGACGTCGCGCCCTCGATCCAGTCCGCCTGCCCGGCCACGGGCGACAGCGGCGACTCGGGCGCCAGTCGCGCCGAGCCCCAGCCGGCGGCCACAACTACGGCGTCCGCCTCGACCAGGATGGCGTCGTCCGCGCCCCGCACGCGCCAGCCCTCCGCCGCAGCCTCCAGCCGCTCCGCCCTGGCCTCGATCCGCTCGGCGCCCGCCAGCCACGGCTCCAGTATGGCGTCGGACCGCACCGTCAGCGCCGTCTTCATCATCAGCCCGCCGCGCGTGACAGGCTCGCCCAGGCGCGCGGAACAGGCGGCCGCGTCCAGCCGCTGCATGACGCCCTCGGGCCACAGGGTCTGGGCGGCGATCTTGTCGAAGCGGGCGGCGTCGCGCGGGGCCTGTTCCAGTTGCAGCACCCCTTCGGCGACGACGGCGTCGGGCAGGGCGCGATAAAGCGCGCCCGCGCGTTCCAGGGCCTGGGCGTGGAGGCCCGCGATCAGGGCGTCGCCCGCGTCCAGGCGCGGCGTGACCAGGGAGGCCGGAAAGCCCGAGGCCCCGGCGCCCGCCCGTTCGGCCTCGATGACGGTGACGCGGACGCCCTCGGCGATCAGGGCGCGCGTGACGGCGGCTCCGGCGATTCCGGCGCCGAAGACGGCGACGTGGAGAGGACTGGGGTCAGGGCTGGGGTCAGAACCGGGGCCCGCCATGCGCGCTTCGAGCCGCTCGCGCTTCCTGCCGTGGCCCGGCTTCTTCTCGACCGTGAAGCCGTGATCGGCCAGGCCGCGCCGCACCGCTCCGGCGACGGTGAAGGTGGCCAGCCGGGCGCCGGAGCCAGAGCGCGCCGCGACCAGGGCCAGGATCTCGGGCGACCACATGCCGGGGTTCAGCGCGGGCGAGAAACCGTCCAGGAACCAGGCGTCGGCCGGTCCCGACCATTGCTCCAGCGCCCATCGGGCGTCGCCGACGGCCAGGTCGATCGTCGCGCCCCACTGCGGCAGGTCCAGTCGGTGAAAACCCGGCGTCCCGGCAGGCCAGACCGCCAGCACCGCGGCGGCCGTCTCGGCCAGTTCCGGCCAGGCGGCCAGGGCGCGCGCGGCCTCTTCGCGCGTCAGGGGGAAGCCCTCGACGGAGAAGACCTTGAGGCGCCCGCCTTCGGGCCGCTCGCGCCGCCACAGGTCCAGCAGGGCGACGATGTTCAGCCCGGTGCCGAAGCCCAGTTCGGCCACGGTGAAGGCGGAGCGCCCGGCCCAGGCTTCGGGCAGGCCGCAGCCCTGCAGAAAGACTGCGCGGGTCTCCGCCAGGCCGTCGTCCTTGGAAAAATACACATCGCCGAACCGACCCGAGCGAGGCGAACCGTCGTCCGCCCACAGCAATTGAGGCGAGGCGTCGTCGTCCATCGGCGGGGCGGTGATGTCGGGGGAACGGGTCATGACAGCCGTCTATCGACCCTGGCGGCGGGACGGAAGCGCCATCGACCCGGCAGGCGGGCATGAAAAAAGGGACCGTCCGAAGACGATCCCTTTCTCCATCACGGTCCGCAGGACCGCGATTTAAGACTGTGAAGTCTTAGGCAGCCGGGGCAGCCGGAGCAGCGGCCGGAGCGGCGGCGGCGTCAGCGGCCGGAGCAGCGTCGGCGGCCTTGGCGGCTTCGCCAGCGGCTTCGCCAGCAGCGGCGGCAGCGTCGGTGGCGGCGGCGTCAGCCGTAGCAGCGGCGTCGGCAGCGGTGTCGGCGGCGGCGGTGGCGTCGGCAGCGGCGTCTTCAGCCTTGTCGGTGGCGGCCGGTTGGCAAGCAGCCAGGGCCAGAGCGGCGGCCGAAGCGGCGATCAGAGCGGTGATGCGCATAGGTTTCTTCCTTCAGAAGGTAAAAGCGAGACCATGAACCTCGCTGAGGGAGTGATAACGGCTTCGTGAGGAGGAGCGCAAGCGATTTCTCACGCGTTCGTGAAGGCGGGTGAGGCCGCAGGGCTTCGACCGGCAGTTCAGGCCAGAGCTCAGGCCCCGTCGGGCGGGACCGGGCGCGGCGCGGTCGGGTCCATGGGATCGGGCGGCGTCGGTTCGTTCGGGTCCGGCGGCAGGGGCGGCGGCGAGGGGACCGGCGCGGCGTCTCCCGGCGGCGGGGTCGCTGTTCCGGTCGAATCGGGCGCGGGCACGGGGCTGACGGGCGGCGCGGCCGCTGCAGGCGCGGCGTCCGTCACGGGGGCGGGCGGCTCGGGCGCCCGCTCGTTGCAGGCGGCGACGAGGGTCAGAATCGAAAGACCGCCGAGCGTGGCCGCGCAACGGCCGAGGCGGGAAGGGCGGGGTGAGGGACGCGCAGGCATGGGACGGCTCCAGGCGTAGGGCCGCGCACGCGGCCGTGATCCTGAGAGAACCGTCGTGAACGCTCCGTGTTCCGAAAGCGCCTGAAAGGCGTCAGGCGTCCATCGGCGCGGCGGCCAGGGCCTCTTCCATCTCGGTGAAGGACGGCTGGGCGGTCGAGGGGATGTCGCCGCGTCCGATCTCGACCGAGATCTGGGCCGCATTGCCGTGCAGGTGGGCCACCAGCACCGACTGGATGATCTTGTAGTAGGCGCCTTCCTCCTCGACGATGGCGTTCAGGCGCGAGGCGAACGGCCCCACCAGCCCATAGGCCAGGAAGACGCCCAGGAAGGTGCCGACCAGGGCGCCGCCGATCATGCTGCCCAGAATTTCCGGCGGCTCGGTGATGGACCCCATGGTCTTGATGATGCCAAGCACCGCGGCGACGATGCCGAGCGCCGGCAGGCCGTCGGCCAGGGTCTGCAGCGCGTGGGCCGGGGCCAGGGCCTCGTGGTGGTGCTTCTCCAGCTGTTTCTCCATGGCGTCCTCGATCTGGTGCGGATCCTCGAGGTTCATGGTCATCATCCGCAGGGTGTCGCAGATGAAGTCGGTGGCGAAGTGGTCCTTCAGCACCTTGGGATACTTCTGGAAGATGGCGCTCTCGGCGGGCTTCTCGATGTGGTTCTCCAGGGCGATCACGCCCTTGGACTTCATCGTCTTGGTCAGCTGGAACAGCAGGCTGAGCAGGTCCTTGTAGTCCTGCTTCTTCCACTTCGGCCCGGCGAAGCATTTGCCCAGGCCGCCGAGGGTGGCCTTGATGACCGGCAGGCTGTTGGAGATCAGGAAGGCCGCGATCCCCGCCCCGAAGATGGCCATCAGCTCATAGGGCAGCGAATAGAGGATCGTCGCCATCTTGCCGCCGTGCAGCAGGAAGCTGCCGAACACCATGGCGAACAGCATGACGATGCCGATGATCTGGAACATGAGGCGAGCAGGCGTCCTGGAGCCGAAAGGGTCGGGAGGCCGTTATCGCCGTTAATGCTTAAGGGCGCGTTTCGCGAATCCCGGTTCGGGACAAAAAGAACAGAGACCCTCTCCCGGCGGGAGAGGGCTTGAGCGCACGAGAGCGAAGCGATCGTTCTGGCGCGAAAGGGTGAGGGGCTTGTCCTGTCAGTCGGCGTAAGCCGCCGCGCTACGGCCTTCGGCCGACTTCACCCGTGAACCCTCACCCTTTCGCCTGTTCCAATCGCTGCGCTCTTGGAGGCTCAAGCCCTCTCCCATCGGGAGAGGGTCTCTTCATCTAAAGCCGCGTCGCGCCGCTGAGGATGTTCTCGCGCGCCTTGGCGGTCAGCTTCTGATAGCCGGCCTTGCCGCCGCGCACATAGACGGCGCCGTCGACCTTTTCCGGGTCGAAGCCGTCGGCGACCAGGTCGACCTTGCGGTATTTGAAGGTGCCGGTGGTGTCGGCCGACTTCAGCATCCGCACGAACACCGGTCGGGCGTAGGTCGGCAGTTGCTCGTCAGCCCAGGCGGCGAAGCTGGCGGCGTCGAACTTGCCGTCCAGCACCAGGCCGACCATGCCCGCCTTGCCCTCCTGGCCGGGCACCTCGACTCCATAGGCGATGACCTCCTGCACGCCCGGCGCCTCGGACAGGCGCTGTTCGACCTCGGCGGTCGAGACGTTCTCGCCCTTCCAGCGGAAGGTGTCGCCCAGCCGGTCCATGAAGTAGAGGTAGCCCTCGCGGTCCTGGCGCATCAGGTCGCCGGTGCGGAACCAGCGGTCGCCCTTTTTGAATACGTCGGTCAGGATCTTCTTCTCCGACGCCTTCTTGTCGGCGTAGCCTGAGAAGTCGTGGCGGATGTCGCTGCCGATCTGGCCGATGGCCTCGCCGGTCTCGCCGATGGAGACCGGAACGCACAGACCGTTCGGTCCGCGCAGGGGCTCGCCCGTCTCGGGGTCCAGGGCGATCAGACGGATATTGATCTGCGACTTCAGATAGCCCGGCACCCGACCGATGGCGCCCGCCTTGCCGTCGAAGTTGAACAGGGAGACGTTGCCCTCGGTCGAGCCGTAGAACTCAAGAATGTCCTTGATGCCGAAGCGGCTCTGGAACTCGGGCCAGACGTCGGGGCGCAGGCCGTTGCCGAAGGCCAGCCGCAGCTTGTGGCCCTTCTCGTCCGGGTGTTCCGGGCTGTTGACCAGATAGCGGCACAGCTCGCCGATATAGACGAACATGGTCGCGCCCGTCGCCTTGACGTCCGGCCAGAAATGGGTGGCCGAGAAACGCCGCCGCGTCACCATCCGTCCGCCGTTCAGCAGCACCGAACCGACCCCGACCAGCCCTCCGGTCGAGTGATACAGCGGCAGGACGTTGAACAGCACGTCCCTGGTCGTCGAGGCCGTGGCGCCGGCGAAGGCGCGCATATAGGTCCGCACCCGCGAATGCGGCATCCGCGCCGCCTTCGGCAGGCCCGTCGTGCCCGAGGTGTAGATGTAAAGGGCCGTGTCGCGGTTGGTCATGCCCTGGCGCAGCGAACGGTCGGGCCGAACCGAGGAGGCGCTGCGCACGGCGTTGTCCAGGTCGCGGCGCGTATTGGTCTCATTCTCCTCGCCCAGGCCGTGGACCCAGATCATCAGGTTGCGGTCGACCAGGCCGCGCGCGTCCTCGACCGCCTGCCAGCAGTCCTCGTCCGTCACCACGTTGAAGGCGGTCGAAATGGTCAGGCAGTGGGCCAGGGCCGCGCCGGTCAGATTGTTGTTGATCAGGGCGGTGGCCACCCCGACCTTGGAGAAGCCGAACCAGGCCGCGACGTATTCCACGCGGTTGTGCATCACCAGGGCGATGACGTCGCTGCGCTTCAGATTGCGGCTCTTGGCCCAGTTGGCGTAGCGGTTCGCCAGGGCCTCGAACTCGCGATAGGTCAGCTTGCGGGTCTCGTCCTCGACGGCGATGTTGGGGCCGAACTTGTCGACCGCCTCCTCGATGTCGTCACAGGCCAGGACGTCGCTGTCGAGGGTGATGGGCTTGATGCGCTTCAGAAGCCGGAACAGCCCGCTCGCGAACTTGATGTCACGCCGGATGTTTGCCGCCAGTCCCATGGGTGCGCCGCCTCTTCCCGATTTGCCCTTGCCACGGTGATGGACGGCGAGGGGCGGCGGGTCAACCGGCGGCGGGGACGCAGGCCGGGTCATTCTGAAAAAAGACAAGCTTTCGCGTGCTTTTCAATGACGTAAGGTCAAGTCGAAGGCCGACGCAACGTCAACCTGATGCTGGAATGACGGCGGCGTTCACACGGGGTCGTCTACAGAGGAAATCAGACGAACGTCGTCATGACTGATGACGCCGCCGCCGCATCTCAGCGCGCGGCGGGCGCCACGCGCCAGATCGCGTCGCCCACGTCGTCGGCGACCAGCAGGGCGCCGCGCCCGTCGACCGCCACCCCGACCGGCCGCCCCATGGCCTCGCCCTTCTCATTGCGGAACCCGGTCAGCACGTCCTGCGGCGGCCCGTCCGGCCGCCCGTCGCGGAAGGGCACGAAGATGACCTTGTAGCCGGACGGCGGATTGCGGTTCCACGAGCCGTGCTGGCCGATGATCGCCCCGTTTCGCCACTGCGGCAGCAGCGTCCCCGTATAGAAGGTCAGGCCCAGCGACGCCGTGTGCGGCCCCAGGGCGTAATCGGGCTTGATCGCCCTGGCGACCATGTCGGGCCGGGCGGGCTGCACCCGCTCGTCGACGTTCTGGCCGTAATAGCTCCACGGCCAGCCGTAGAAGGCGCCCGGGGTGACCGAGGTCATGTAGTCGGGGACCAGATCGTTCCCCAGGGCGTCGCGCTCATTGACCGAGGTCCACAGGCGGCCGTCCTGCGGGTTCCAGGCCAGGCCGACGGGGTTTCTCAGCCCCGAGGCGAAGACGCGACGCGCCCCCGTCGCCGCGTCGATCTCAAGGATCGCGGCGCGGTCGACCTCCTCGTCCAGCCCGTTCTCGCCGATGTTGGAATTGGAGCCGACGCCGACATAGAGCTTGGTCCCGTCAGCCGAAGCGGCCAGGCTCTTGGTCCAGTGGTGATTGCGCCCGGCCGGCAGGTCCGCGACCTTGACCGGAGCCGCGTCGATGCGCGTCTGGCCTGTCTGATAGGGGACCATGACCACGGCGTCGGCGTTGGCGACGTACAGCCGCTCTCCGACCAGGGCCATGCCGAAGGGCGAGGTCAGCCCGCCCAGGAAGACGGTCTTCGTCTCCGCCGTCCCGTCGCCGTCGGCGTCACGCAGCAGGCTGATGCGGTCGGCGCTGGGCCGTTCGCCCGACCCGGCGCGCGCCATCACCAGTCCCTCGATCCAGCCGCGCAGGCCCCCCTTCTTCTCCTTCGGCCTGGCGGGCGCCTGGGACTCGGCGACCAGCACGTCGCCGTTGGGCAGGACGTAGAGCCAGCGCGGATGGTCCAGCCCTGTCGCGAAGGCGTTCACCGCCAGCCCCGCCGCTGGGATCGGCGTCCGGCCTTCCGGCCAGCCGACGGCGGGGGCGATCTTCACCATGGGGACTCGCTGCGGCTGCGGCGCCGGCAGGTTGGGCGCGGCGCCGAACCCGTCCGTTTCCGGCAGCATGCTTTCGGTCTCGCAGGCCGCCAGACCGAGTGCGGCGACGAGGGGCAGGGCGAGGAAGAGGGGGCGAACAGACATGACGGACATCCTGAACGATTGCCCTTCATCATACGCCGTTTCGCGCCAGAAGGGGCCTCCCCCTTGAGCGGGCGGGGCGCCCTGCCTATCTGCCATCCCCGAAGCCGGGAGGGGCTCCATGCCAGCCGTCATTTCCATCGAAGGTCTGACCAAGACCTACAAGTCCGGCCATCAGGCCCTGAAGCGCGTCGATCTGGAGATCGAGAAGGGCGAGATCTTCGCCCTGCTGGGTCCGAACGGTGCGGGCAAGACGACGATGATCTCCATCGTCTGCGGCATCGTCACCCCGTCCAGCGGAACCATCGTCGCCGACGGCCACGACATCCAGTCCGACTACCGCGCCGCCCGCACCCGCATCGGCCTGGTCCCGCAGGAGCTGACGACCGACGCCTTCGAGACCGTCTGGGCCACCGTGACCTTCAGCCGGGGCCTGTTCGGCAAGGCGCCGAACCCGGCCTATGTCGAACAGATCCTTCGCGACCTTTCCTTGTGGGACAAGAAGGACGCCAAGATCATGACCCTGTCCGGCGGGATGAAGCGCCGCGTCATGATCGCCAAGGCCCTGAGCCACGAACCGGAAATCCTCTTCCTGGACGAGCCCACGGCGGGCGTGGACGTCGAGCTGCGCCGCGACATGTGGGCCCTGGTGCGCCGCCTGCGCGATCGCGGCGTGACCATCATCCTGACCACCCACTACATCGAGGAAGCCGAGGAGATGGCCGACCGCGTCGGCGTCATCCTCAAGGGCGAGCTGATCCTGGTCGAGAAGACCGCCGACCTGATGCAGAAGCTGGGCCGCAAGACCCTGACCCTGAACCTGCAGGAGCCGCTGGCCGCCTTGCCGCCCGAACTGGCCGACTGGCCGCTGGAGCTCAAGAATGACGGCGGCGAGATCGAATACGTCTTCGACTCCAACGCCGAGCGCACCGGCGTCCCGTCCCTGATGCGCCGCCTGTCGGACCTCGGCATCGGCTTCAAGGATCTCAGCACCCGCCAGAGCTCGCTCGAGGACATCTTCGTCGGCCTGGTCCATCAGGATCGGGAGGCCGCGTGATGAGCTTCAACGGATATGGCGTCTGGGCCATCTACCGCTTCGAGATGGCGCGGGCCTTGCGCACGCTGTGGCAGTCGCTGGTGACGCCGGTCATCACGACGTCGCTCTACTTCGTCGTCTTCGGCGGCGCCATCGGCAGCCGCATGACCGAGGTGGACGGCGTCCCCTACGGCGCCTTCATCGTGCCGGGGCTGATCATGCTCAGCCTGTTCACCCAGTCGATCTTCAATGCCTCCTTCGGCATCTACTTCCCCAAGTTCACCGGGACGATCTACGAGATCCTGTCCGCCCCCGTCTCGCCGCTGGAGATCGTCCTGGCCTATGTCGGGGCGGCGGCGACCAAGTCGGCGATCCTGGGCCTGATCATCCTGGCCACGGCGGCCTTCTTCGTGCCGCTGGAGATCCTGCATCCCTTCTGGATGCTGGCCTTCCTCATCCTGATCTCGACCACCTTCGCCCTGTTCGGCTTCATCATCGGGGTCTGGGCGCAGAATTTCGAGCAGCTCCAGTTCATTCCCATGCTGATCGTCACGCCCCTGACCTTCTTGGGCGGCGCCTTCTATTCGATCGAGATGCTGCCGGAGGGCTGGCGCACGCTCGCCCTGTTCAACCCGGTGGTCTATCTGATCTCGGGCTTCCGCTGGGCCTTCTACGGCGTGGGCGACGTCAGCGTTCAGGTCAGCCTTCTGGCCACGCTGGGCTTCTTCTTCGCCTGTCTGGCGGTGGTGGGCTGGATCTTCAAGACGGGCTATCGTCTGAAGAACTGAAGGCCACGAAAGCGCCGAACTCGGCGCTCACCGTCCTGGCCCTCTAACGCCTTTTCGACCTGATGCGCGCTCGCCTGAGCGCCGGAGACCGAATGTCCGACGCCGACGACAAGCCCCAGACGACCGATAATCCGGCGCCGCAAACGCAGCCCGAACCCTTCCGCCGGGGCCAGATCACCTGGGGCCGCCCGCCCCAGGCCGCCTTCCACGTCGGCCCGCTGCCGCGCGACGAGGGTCTGGCCCGCCTGACCGCCATGCCGCCCCATCCGAAGCCGTCGCAGGCCAGGCCCGCCCAGACCCAGCCTGCGCAGCCGCGCCCGCAGGCGGCTCAGCCTGCCGCCGCTCGCCCGGCCGCGCCCGCGGGTCGTCCCTCCGGCGTCTTCGGCGGCTCCATGGTGCCGCGCCGCCAGCCCGCGCCGACCGCTTCGGCTCCGCAACCCGCCGCTCCGCCGGCGCCGCAGGCCGCCCCCGCCACCGCGCCCGCCGCAGACCTGACGCCGCGGCCGCTGCCGGACGCTGCGCCTCAGTCCGCGCCTGTCGTCGCGGCCGCGACGGCCGCGCCTGTGGCGGAAGCCGCTTCGGCGTCGTTCGTCCAGGCCGAGCCCGCGCCCGTCGGCGCGCCGCCGGCCGCCATGGCGGCCTCCCCAGCGACCTCCCTGGCGCCCAAGCCTCGCTCGCGCTGGCCGCTTTACGCCGGGGTGGCGGCCGCCGCCGTCCTGGTTCCTGTGGCGGTGTGGCTGCTGGCCCGTTCGGGCGCGGACGACGCCGCGCCACCGCCGCCTGCCGCCATGACGGAACCTGCGGTCGAGACCCCCGCGATCCCTGTCGAAACGTCGGCGCCGACGCCGCAACCCGCCCCGACCGTCGTCGAGACGCCCGCCGCCGCGCCCGTCGCGCGCGCGCCTTCGCCGCGAACCGCAGCCGCGTCGCCTGCGCCCGCGCGCCCGACGCCCGCTCCATCCCGACCGGTTCCGGTTCCGGCACCGACCTCTGCGACCTCGACCTCCGCGACTCCGGCCCCCGCCGCACAGGCCCCGGCCGCCGCGACGCCCGCGCCGGTGGTGGTCGTCACGCCTCCCGGCGCGCCCCAGCCCGACGTCCCGGTCCAGGCCGACGGCCCGCCGCCGACCCAGGCCCGACCGGCCCAGACCGATCCCAACGCCCCGATCGTCACCCGGCCCCAGCGACTGGACTGACCGACAAACGAAGCCCTAGCGTAAGGAGAAGGCTAGGCGGCTGACCGTCAGTCGCCCCGGCTCCACGCCATGTCCCAGCCGCAGACGCGCTCTATGCAAGGCTTTAAGGGCTTCGGCCCCGAAGCCCGCATTCGCGGGATTTTCCGTTTCGATGCGACAGTCTTCCAGAGCGCCCTGCGCGGCGACGATGCAGCTATAGATGACTTCCCCATGGCTCAGTCGCATGGCTCTGGATGGATAGGCGGGCGCGGGAGCGGAGGCCCAAATCTCCCGCAGACTGGCTGGACGAGAGAACGAAGGCTCGGTCTCCAGCAAGCCGTCACGCGCTGAATCCGGGTCTGTCCCGCAAGCGTCCCGGACCGCGTCAATGGCGCTGTTGTCGGAAGGCAGAGGCAGTCGGAGACGCTCTCGGGGCCGTCCCGGCTCGACCGGGGTCGTGGATGAAGGATGAATGACCAGGTCGCCGCCTTGGTGGAACAGTCGGGCGACTCGGCCCGGCCGGATGGCGGCCATGACGGCCTGTCCGGGGATGTTGATCCAGGTCTGACGCTCCTCCTGCCCGTTCTGCGTCCAGGTCAGGGGCCGCAGGCCGGGAGCGGCTTCGACAGGAAAGCCGACCAGCAGGGCCTCCAGTCTGTTGTTGAAGCAGCGCAGGATGAGGCTTTGTCCGCCTTCATAGCTGATGCTGGCGCTCGGCCCTTTGTCGGTCTGGGCCATATCCCAGCCATCCGTCACCTGCGCCTGGGCGGGCGCCCCGGCGAGCAGTAGGGGCAGGGCGAGCAGGATGATCGCGCGCATCGGGTCGACCTTCTTGGCTATTTCAGCGGCAGATAGCCCCGTTCCACCATCCGGCGCAGGGCGTCGAAGGCCTCGCTCAGCTCGTCATAGGCGGTGCGGGCTGCGGTCAGGCGGGCGACCTGATCGGGGGTGGCCGGTGCACCGGATTCGGCCAGGCGGATGGCCTCGGCGCCCCAGCGCGCTCGCGCCTGGGCCGTCAGCACCGCCAGTTTCTGAAAGGCGGCGACGTCGGCCTGGGCCAGGGCGTGGCCGATCAGTTCGCGGTTGGCGACATAGGCGGCGTAGTCGATCTGCTCCAGCAGGCCGCGCAGGCGGCGCTGCTCCTGCGGCTCCATGTCCTCGGGCTGGAAATGGTCGCTGGAACGACGGCGGGACTGGGTCAGCATGGTCGACATGACGGCCTCGGGCGAAACAGCAAGCCGCAGCCTGACCCTGCTTTGGTTAACCGCCCGTTTGCGCGCCTTGCCGGGCGCCGGTCTGGGCGCCGGTCTGGACGCCTCTGGGGGCCAGCTTCAGCCGCTCGCGATCCGGCGCACCCAGGCCGCGAGGGCAGCGCATCGGCCGATAGTCCTTGGAATAGCAGAGCCGCGCCTCGCGGAACCAGCCGTCCGTGGTGGCGATGAAGACCCCCTCGCGCGGGAAGCCGGGATTGGCGGCGACGAAGGCGTCGCGGATCGCGCCGGCGGTCAGGCGCTGGGCCGGGATGACTTCCAGGTCCGGCTTGTTCAGTCCGTCCCACATCCTCGCCGCCTGGGCTAAATAGGCCTCGGGGCTGTCCCAGCCGCAGGTCCCGTGCGCGGCCCACTCGTGCTGCTGCAGGCTGGGCGAGGGCGTCATGCAGAAATGCCGCCGCACCGTCTCGACCGGAATGGCCGGACCGGGCGCGGCGCAGTAGCGCGGGTGCCTGTTGTCGGCGCCGTTGGGCCACAGCCCGTGTAGGGTCAGGCCGAACTGGTTGCCGGCGCACTGATAGCGTTCGTCGGGATAGTCCTTGCCGCTGCGGCACGCCTGAGGCGACCAGCTGACCGCCAGCATGTTGAAGGCGACCGGCACGTCCGGCGCTGCCTCGCCCTGCGGGATGCGATAGGGGCGGGCGGGGCGCAGGTCGTCCGGCACGTCGCAGACGGCGCCTGCGGCCTCGGTCCGCTCCGGCGTCGCCTCCTGCGAGGCGGTGCAGGCGGTCAGCAGGACCATCAGGGCGGCGGAGACGAAAAGAGGGCGCATGGCGGTCTCGTAAACCCTGCGTGATCGACGGCCAAGGCGGAACCGGCGCCCGGCCCCGCTCATTGATAAGCGTAAGCATAAGAGGATGAGTCCATGCCCGATCAAGCCGCCTTCGAAGCCGCCCTCGAGGAAGCCATCGCCCTGTTCGAGCAGGGCGAGACCATGAACCAGGCGCGCTTCGACGACCTTCTGGCGGAGTTGCAGGTGCGTCTGCCGACCCTGGCCTCGGCGCCGGAGCACGATCCCCGCGCCGAGAAGGCTCGCGCCCTGGCGGTGCGCGCCGCCGCCCTGGAGAAACGCGCTGCCGTCGGCCACGGCCAGATGGACGAGGTCAACAGCCTGTTGTCGCCCCTGATGGGCAGGAAGGCGGAGGACTAGGTCTCTGATCCTCTCAGCGACACGCCGCGACGCACGCCTGCGCCAGCACTTCGGCCGAGTCGATCAGCGGCGCCTCGACATCGCCCTGATCCAGCAGCAGCGGCACCTCGGTGCAGCCGCCGATCACCGCCTCGGCCCCCGCCGCGATCAGCGCCTTCGCCAGGTCGCGCATGGCTGCGCGCTGGTCTGCGCCGACGTCGCCGGCCTTGACCCCGAACACCACCTGCATGAAGCGCTCGCCCTCGGCCGGGGAGGGGGCGACCCTCTCCAGCCCCTGGGCGGCCAGGGCCTCGGCGTAGAGGCGCGAGGCGCCCGGCGTGGCCAGCACCCCGACCCGTCGCGCTCCGGTCGCGCCCGCCGCCTTCGCGGTCTCGGCGATCATGTCGATGAAGGGCAGGCCCGCCGCGCGGATGGCGTCGGCATGGGCGTGGGCCGTGTTGCACGGCATGGCCAGCACCTGCGCGCCCGCCGTTTTCAGCGCCCGCGCCATCTGGCCCAGCGTCCGGCCCGCCGCCTCGGGCTGAGTATGGCGATTGGGCACCTGGGGGTTGATGTCGGCGATGATGCGGATGTGGTCCTCGTCGCCCGTCGCCGGGGTCAGGGCCTGCACCCGCGCCAGAAAGGCTGTCGTCGCCGCCGGCCCCATGCCGCCCAGAACGCCCAGAACGCGCGCCATGCTTCTACTGTCCTGCTGAACCCCCGCGATCCCAAGTAAAACGGGCGCAGAGGGAAAAATGATTATTGTTCGACAAAGAGCGTTAACACGCTGAAACGGGCGGAACCAACCGCGCGGCCGGGGATTGTGCAATCGGACACGTCGGACGCCCCCCCAACCCCGACGAAGTCTGCGGCGGCCCGGCCTTAACGCCCCCCCGACTGAGAAGCCGGGCCGCCCCCTCTCTTCCCCACATCGCTTCGCTTGACCCGCCCCGCAAACGGGCTAGGCTTGTCGCGTTCTCCGGGGGGTCGCAATCGAGCGGCTGAGATTGAGGTTTCTCCTCTGACCCGTCGAACCTGATCCGGGTCATGCCGGCGAAGGGACGAGTTCACCGCTTTCGACGCCCGAAGTCCGGCGTAGGGGGCGCTCAAACCGCGCCGGCGGACCTCTTCTCGCAGGAGGCCGCCACAATGAATATCCACGTTTCCAACGAACCGCCGCACGAGCCGCAGGTCGATCTGGCCCTCGCCGACGCCCGCAAGGAAGTCGCGTCCGAGCACGGCGCCATCCCCACCGGCCCCCGCGCGGGCAGCCAGAAGATCTATGTCGCGGGCGAGCTCTTCCCCGACATCCGCGTCCCTTTCCGCGAGGTCGCCGTCCACCCGTCCGCCAATGAGCCGCCGGTGACGATGTACGACTCCTCCGGCCCCTACACCGACCCGTCCGTGACCATCGACATCAAGAAGGGCCTGCCGCGCGTGAAGTCGTCGTGGCAGTTGGACCGCGGCGACATCGCTCCTGTCCTGAACCCGCGCGAGGTCAAGCCCGAGGACAATGGCCACGCTAGCGGCAAGCACCTCGCCCCCCGTTTCGACGTCTCCAACCACCGCGTGTTCAAGGGCGTCGAGGGCCGTCCCGTCACCCAGTACGAATACGCCAGGGCGGGCATCATCACGCCCGAGATGGAATACGTCGCCATCCGCGAGAACCTGCGCCGCGAACAGACCGCCCCCTGCATCCGCGACGGCGAAGACTTCGGCGCCTCGATCCCCGACTTCGTCACGCCCGAGTTCGTCCGTCAGGAGATCGCCCGCGGCCGCGCCATCATCCCGCACAACATCAACCACCCCGAAGTCGAACCGATGATCATCGGCCGCAACTTCCTGGTGAAGATCAACGCCAACATCGGCAACTCCGCCGTCCTCTCGTCCGTCGATGACGAGGTCGACAAGCTGGTCTGGGCCACCCGCTGGGGCGCCGACAACGTCATGGACCTGTCGACCGGCCGCAACATCCACAACATCCGCGACTGGATCATCCGCAACTCGTCCGTCCCCATCGGCACCGTCCCCATCTATCAGGCGCTGGAGAAGGTGAACGGCGTCGCCGAGGATCTGACATGGGAAGTCTTCCGCGACACCCTGATCGAACAGGCGGAACAGGGCGTGGACTACTTCACCATCCACGCGGGCGTGCGCCTGCCCTTCGTGCCGCTGACGGCCAAGCGCGTGACCGGCATCGTCTCGCGCGGCGGCTCCATCATGGCCAAGTGGTGCCTGTCCCACCACAAGGAGAGCTTCCTCTACGAGCATTTCGAGGACATCTGCGACATCATGCGCGCCTATGATGTCTCCTTCTCGCTCGGCGATGGCCTGCGCCCCGGCTCCATCGCCGACGCCAACGACGAGGCCCAGTTCGCCGAACTGCGCACCCTGGGCGAACTGACCAAGATCGCCTGGGCCAAGGGCTGTCAGGTCATGATCGAAGGCCCCGGCCACGTGCCGATGCACAAGATCAAGGCCAACATGGACGAGCAGCTCAAGCACTGCCACGAGGCGCCCTTCTATACGCTCGGGCCCCTGACCACCGACATCGCCCCCGGATACGACCACATCACCAGCGCCATCGGCGCGGCCATGATCGGCTGGTTCGGCACGGCCATGCTCTGCTACGTCACGCCCAAGGAGCATCTGGGCCTGCCGGACCGTCAGGACGTCAAGGACGGCGTCATCACCTACAAGATCGCCGCCCACGCCGCCGACCTGGCCAAGGGCCACCCCGGCGCCCGCGCTCACGACGACGCCCTCTCCAGGGCCCGCTTCGAGTTCCGCTGGGAGGACCAGTTCAACCTCTCCCTGGACCCCGAGACCGCCCGCAAATTCCACGACGAGACCCTGCCGAAGGAGGCGCACAAGACCGCCCACTTCTGCTCCATGTGCGGCCCCAAGTTCTGCAGCATGAAGATCAGCCAGGACATCCGCGACGCCGCCAAGGCCCAGAACGACGCGGGCGCGAGCCTGACGGACGCCGAGGCGGGCATGGCCGAGATGAGCGCCAAGTTCAGGGCCGGGGGCGGGGAGATCGAGGTGAAGGTTTAAGAGCGTCACACTCGGCCTAGGCTGGGATGTGTGCTTTGGACGCGAGGCGACCTTGACAATCTCGCGTCCGACTTTCGCAAAGCGCAAATCGATTATTTTCGTCCCCAACGGCGTTCGGCATGAAGCCTCAGCTGCGCTTGACGTCCATCACCATGACGTCAGGATACCGGTGTTGGGGGAATCTCGATGACCACAAAGACCATATTTTTCGCCTTCGCGGGCGGTGATCCGCTAATCTCGTCGACCATACAGTCCGCGTGCAAGAAAGCGTCGACCTCAGAAGCCAATTTTGTGCCGTGGAAAGTTCGAGATCTTTCCGGGCAACCAATAGATCGTGGCGTCGCTGGTTGGGTTGAAGAAGCTGATGCTGTTTTTGCAGACATATCAGCAGTAAATCATAACGTAACATTTGAAATCGCGTACGCAATCTCTCTGGGAAAGCCCGTCTACCTCGTGCGTTATGCAGCCAGTAATTGGGCTGAGGTGGAAGCGGTCGGCTTGCTTCATAATGTTGGGCACTCGACATACTACGACGAGCCGTCTCTGGTAGATGTCCTAGTGAAGGCAGAGGCGAAGGCTGCTGGATGGCCTAAGCCAAAGAAAAATTACGCTCAACCTTTGTATTTCGTTCAGCCTTCATCGAGTGAAGATGCTCTAATCAAATTATCAAGCGCTATTAAAAAGAGAGCGCGGCTTAGGTTTAGAACCTTTAACCCCAAGGAAGTTGATCGGCTAACGGCTTCGGAGGCTCACTCTCAGGTTGCTGCTTCCTTTGGCGTTATTGCCACATGGCATTCAGACCAAGTTCCCCATGCGACAAGGCAAAACCAGCGCGCCGCATTTGTGATCGGGCTCGCGCGAGGCTTTGACGTCCCGTTCCGCCTGATCGCCGCCAACGACCTTCGCCTCCCCCTGGATCTGGACGAGATTTCAACTCGAGTATCGGAGAACTCAGACATCGGGGCCTTGGTGATGGCCCTTAAAGAGGAAATTGACACTAGCTCGCTTGATTATGCCGCTTTTGAACCCGCTCCTGCAGGGCTCTTGTCGCAAGTTTATTGTGGCGACCCTGCTGCCGAGAACGAGATGGGCGCGCTAGGTGACTATTTCTTGGAAACTGAGGAATACACAGCCACAATTAGAGGTGACGCGAACCTTCTGTCGGGGCGAAAGGGAAGTGGGAAAACGGCAGTATTCATTAGATCTAGGGATCGAATAAGGGCCGATAAAAATAATATCGTAGTAGATCTTCAGCCTGAGGGTTACCAGCTTCTTAAATTGAAGGAGTTTGCCCTTTCATCTCTGTCGGCTTGAACCAGAAAAGAATTCCTTGCTACTTTCTGGGAATACATTTTTTGGCTCGAAATAGCGTATAAGATACTTGAAAAAGACAGAATAAGAGCAAGTCGAGATAGCGATCTTTTAGCAAAATATGACCGACTTGAAGAATTGTTTAATGCAAGAGTTGATACGGGGTCTGGTGATTTCTCGGAGCGCTTGAGGAGGCTAACAGATCGTATCGTTGAGCGATTTAGTAAAGAGGTCGAGGATGGAGTTAGTATTCTAGACTCGTCAAAAACTTTATCAATTGTCTATGGGTCTGAAATTGGACCTATTAGGTCTGAGATATTTTCTTATCTTAAACTAAAGGGAACGGTTGCTTTTCTATTTGACAACATAGACCGTATCTGGACGCCTGGCGGCTTTACGAGCGATGATGCGGCAATAATCGTCGGCCTTATCGAGTCATTGCAGGAAATCTCCCGCCGGTTCGAGAAGCAGGGCCTCGATTTTCAATGGGCCGTCTTCGTGCGAAGCGACATTCAAGAATTTGTTGTCGCTCAGATGGCAGACTATGGGAAACTTGCAACTCGCTCAGTCGAGTGGAGCGACAGAGATCTCCTTTGGCGGATGTTTACTCGCCGACTCATGAACGAGGTTGCTGACCGCACTCTTTCCGTGGAAGCCGTATGGTCTTCGATAAGCGTGGGAAAGATCCAAGGAAAAACCGCTCGGGATTTCTTGCTCGACTCTTCCTTAATGCGCCCCAGGTATTTGATCCGCCTTTTTGAGACAGCGAGGCAGCGAGCGCTAGCTTTCGATAGGGATCAGATTGACGAAACCGACTATGAGGCTGGCCTTGAGGAACTTGGATGGCAGGTCTTGGAAGACTTCGATCGCGAGTTATCGGATATCGTACCCGATGCTCAAGATCTTTTGTTTCAGTTATCCGGTATGGGGGAGGCTGTTAGCCTCGAAAAGCTCAAGGAAGCTGTTCTCAATAAAGTTGAAAAGCCTGAGCTTGTCGATCCTACAATTGATGTTTTGATCTGGACCGGGTGTATAGGCGTTAAGAGTTCGCGGGGATCGACTTTCATATCAGAAGCTGGGTTCAAGCGTCCGTTTATGAAAGCTCTGATGGCTCGTGAGAAAGGCGACGCCATTGTTTTTCACCCCACCTTGGCTGCGGTGTTGGCTGATTAGGCGCCTGAGCAAGGAAGTCGGACCCGTCCGATCCTGACGCACCCGTCCTCCATCCTCCGCCTTTCAGGCAGGAGGCGGCGCGATGGACGATCAGGCTTCGGGCGGGCGGGAGAAGGACTGGTCCCAGAAGGACTGGCATGAGGAGGCGCCGCGCATCATCGCCTCCGGCCGGTGGGAGCAGGACGAGTACGGCGACACCACCTACATCCCTGACCATGTGCGGCCCTCGACCGCCGAGCGGGCCGAGACGCCCCCTCCGAACCATGATGACGCCTCGCGCGGCCATTATTACGAAGACCCGGCGCCGCGGGACGGCTATCGCGTCCGCTCGGAGGCGACCTGGGCGGCGGCGCGGCGCGACTATCTGGCCGGGGATACGGCCGAGGCCGTCTGCGAGCGCTATGGGCTGAAGCTGGGGACGCTGCGGTCCCGCGCCGCGCGCGAGGGCTGGCGCCGCTGCGACGCGGGCGACCCCGATCCCTGGCCTGACGAGGACGATCCGGTCGAGGATGCGGCGGCGGACGCCCCCGATCTGGCCGCGATGGCGGCTCAGGCCCTGATGCGGCTGAACCGGGCGGTGCGGCGCGGCCGAGCGGCCGAGGCGGCGTCGTGGCTGCGCACCTGGCGGGCGCTGACCGACCCGGCCCTGCTGGCCGTCGCCGAGCCTGAAAGCCCGCCGCCCGCGCCTGAACCGGACCCGCTCGACACGCTGGAAGCCGACATGAAGGCGGTCGCCGCCGTCGCCCGCGACGCCGCCCGCCTGGCCCCCGACGACCACGTGGGCCGCCGCGCTGTCGAGGCCCGCATCAACGCCCTCAGCGCCCGCCTTGCGCCAGAAGGGGCAGAGCTAGGAGAGGGGGCGATTTCAGACGATTCAGACGAATTGGACTCTGTTTTTCCTGATCTCCCTTCCCCCTCGATGGGGGAAGGGCAGGGGATGGGGGTGAAGCCCCCGCCGTGACCTGATTGAGCGCTGGAGACGCCGTCTCTTGCGCCCCCGCCACAGAACCCGGCAGCCTGCACCCCCACCCAACCCTCCCCCATCGAGGGGGAGGGCTTGAGAGGCGCGTCTTACGCCTTGCCCGCGATCTCGCGCAGGGCGTTGACGAACACCTGCGTCGGCTGGCCGCCGGAGATCAGATATTTGTCCTCCACCACCACGGCGGGGACGGAGGTGATCCCCCGCGCGCGCCACAGGGCCTGCGCCGTGCGGACCTCCGGCATATAGCGGCCGGAGGCCAGCACCTCGGCCGCCTCGGCGCGGTCCAGCCCGGCGGTCTCGGCAGCCTCGGTCAGGACGCCGGCGTCCGAGACGTTGCGCCCTTGCGTGAAGTGGGCGCCGAACAGGGCGTGCTTCAGCGCCGCCTGCTTGTCGGGCGCCGTCAGACCGGCCCAGTGCAGCAGGCGGTGGGCGTCGAAGGTGTTCCACATGCGGCTGTCGTCGCGGAAGTTCATCTCGACCCCGACCTCGGCGGCGCGGGCGGTGATGGCGGCGCGGTTGGCGGCTGACTGTTCGGGGGTGGAGCCGTATTTGCGGGCCAGGTGCTCGCCCATGTTCTCGCCCTCGGGGGCGATGTCGGGGTTCAGCTCGAACGGCTGGAAGGCGATGTCAGCGGCGATCCCTTCGCCCTGGAGCCGCTCCAGCGCCTGCTCCAGCCCGCCCAGCCCCACGGCGCACCACGGGCACATGACGTCGGAGACGAAGTCGATCTTCAGCGGCTTGAGCGGGGCGGCGTCGGTCATGGGGACGGCTTTCTGGAACAGCGTGTGTGACGAAGCATATGGGCGCGCGGCGGAAGGAGGCAAGGCGCGCCGGGCATTGATTCACGGCCTGCCAAACGGCACACCGGATCGGTGAAACAGAGCCTGATCATTGATTGCGACCCCGGCGTGGACGACGCCACGGGGCTGCTGACCGCCTTCGCCTCTGCTGACCTCGACCTGTTGGCCGTGACCACGGTCGGGGGCAACGTCAGCGCCGAAAAGACCGCACGCAACGCCCGCATCCTGCGCCAGATCGCCGGGCGCGAGGACGTGCCGGTGTTCGCGGGCGCCGACCGCCCTCTGCGCCGCGATCCGGCCGGGGCGGGCGAGTTCCACGGGCTTGAGGGGCTGGGCGACCTGACCCCGTTCGAGCCCGCCGCGCCTGTGGCAGAGGGAACGGCGGCTGAGGCCATCGTGCGGCTGGTGATGGCGCGGCCTGCGGGGTCGGTGGCGCTGGCCGTCATGGGGCCGATGACCAATCTGGCGCTGGCCCTGCGGGCCGAGCCGGCGATGGCGGCGCATCTGGGGCCGGTCGTGGCCATGGGCGGCGCGCGCTCGGAAGGCGGCAACATCACCGCCTCGGCCGAGTTCAACATCTGGGCCGACCCGGACGCGGCGGCCGAGGTCTTCGCTTCGGGGTGCCGCATGATCGTCATGGGGCTGGACGCCACCCATCAGGTGCGGGCGACCGAGGAACGGATCGTGGCGATCGAGGCCCTGCCCACGGCCTCGGCCCGCACGGCGGCGGCCATGCTGCGCTTCTCCCAGCGGGTGGAGCGGCGGATCGTGGGCTGGGACGCGGGGCCGCTGCACGACCCCTGCACCGTCGCCTGGCTGCTGAAACCGGAGCTGTTCGAGCTGACCCCTTGCCGCATCGCGGTGGAGACGGACAGCGACCTGACCCGAGGCCACACGGCGGTCGAGTTCCGCGTCGAGGCGGCCGGGGCGAACCATTTCTGGGCGACGAAGGCCGACGCGGCCGGGGTCTTCGCCCTGATTACCGAGAAGCTGGGAGAAGGCGCATGAGGATTACCGTCGTCGGCTCGATCAATCTGGACTTCGTGGCGGCGGCGCCGTCCCTGCCTGCGCCGGGGGAGACGGTGACGGGGGCGACCCTGTCGCGCCATCCTGGCGGCAAAGGGGCCAATCAAGCCTTGGCGGCGCGCAGGCTGGGCGCCGAAGTCTCGCTGATCGGCCGGGTCGGAGACGACGAGATGTCGGGCGCGGCGGTGGCCCTGATGCTGGCGCACGGCGTCGACCTGTCGGGGGTGGAGACGGACATCGCCGCCCCGACCGGCGTGGCCCTGATCACTGTCGATCCGACCGGCGAGAACCAGATCACCGTGGCCGCCGGCGCCAACCACTTTGTCACGCCGGAGCAACTGCCCGCCCGGATCGAGACGCCGCTGATCGCCCAGCTGGAGCTGCCGATCGAGACGGTGGAGGCGGCGGTGGGCCGGGCGACGGACTTCGTCTGCATCAACCTGGCGCCTGCCGCGACGGTGTCGGAGGCCCTGCTGCGTCGCGCCGACCTGCTGGTGGTCAATGAGACGGAGGCCGCCTTCTACGGCGACGCCCTGCACGTCGGCGGCGGGCTGGTGGTCGTGACCAAGGGCGCGCGCGGGGCGGTCATGTATCGGCGCGGGGTGGCGATGGCCTGGGCCACGCCGCCGCGCATCACGGCCGTAGACGCGGTGGGAGCGGGCGACGCCTTCGTCGGGGCGATCGCCGTGGCCCTTCTGGAAGGCATGGAGCCGGACGCAGCGCTTCACTTCGCCTGCGCCGCCGGGGCGCTGGCGGCCACCCGGCCGGGGGCGCAGCCGTCGCTGGGCGATCGCGCCGAGGTCGAGGCCCTGATGGCGGGGTAGGGCCTTCTACTTCCCGAACAGGTCCGGCGCGGCGGCGGGCGGCGCCTGCGGCGTCTCCAGCCCCAGATGTTCATAGGCCCGGGCGCAGGCCATGCGGCCGCGCGGCGTGCGCTGGATGAAGCCCTGCTGCAGCAGATAGGGCTCGATCACGTCCTCGACCGCGTCGCGCGCCTCGGCGATGGCGGCGGCCAGGGTGTCCATGCCGACCGGCCCGCCGCCGTAGTTCTCGATCAGGGCCTTGAGGAAGCGGCGATCCAGGCTGTCCAGTCCGGCCTCGTCCACCTCCAGCCGCGCCAGCGCCCGCGCCGCCGCCAGCCGGTCGATGGCGGTTCCTTCCGCGTCCGCGAAGTCCCGCACCCGCCGCAGCAGGCGCCCGGCGATGCGCGGGGTGCCGCGCGCGCGGCGGGCGATCTCCATGGCCCCGTCCTCGGTGATGGCGGCGCCCATCTTGCGCGCCGCGCCGCGGATCACCGCCGTCAGCTCCTCGGGCGTATAGAACTCCAGCCGCAGGGGAATGCCGAAGCGATCGCGCAGCGGCGTGGCCAGCAGGCCCGCCCGCGTCGTCGCCCCGACCAGGGTGAAGGGCGCCAGGTCGATGCGCACGCTGCGCGCCGACGGCCCCTCGCCGATGATCAGGTCCAGCACATGATCCTCCATCGCCGGATAGAGGATTTCCTCCACCTGCGGGGCCATGCGGTGGATTTCGTCGATGAACAGGACGTCGCGCGGTTCGAGGTTGGTCAGGATGGCCGCGAGGTCGCCCGCCTTGGCCAGGATGGGGCCGGAGGTGGCGCGGAAACCCACGCCCAGTTCCCGCGCCACGATCTGCGCCAGCGTCGTCTTGCCCAGTCCCGGAGGGCCGAACAGCAGGACGTGGTCCAGCGCCTCGGACCGCGCGCGGGCGGCGTCGATGAAGACCTTCAGATTGCCCTTGGCCGCCGACTGGCCGACGAACTCGGACAGGGTCTGGGGCCGCAGGGCGCGGTCGTGCTGCTCGCCGGGCGCGGGCGCAGGCGAGATGATGCGGTCGTCGGTCATGCGGCGGCCCTCACCGTCCCAGCTCCTGCAGGGC
Source organism: Brevundimonas olei (assembly GCF_037055245.1). Lineage (GTDB taxonomy): Bacteria > Pseudomonadota > Alphaproteobacteria > Caulobacterales > Caulobacteraceae > Brevundimonas > Brevundimonas olei. The sequence continues at coordinate 3,067,073 of NZ_CP146369.1, read as the reverse complement.
CGTGCGGATGACCAGCGGCAGTTCGGCCTCCTCGCCCAGCTTGATCAGGGCGTGATCGACGGCGCGGCGGGCGTTGACCTCGGCGATGCCCAGCCCCAGCAGGGCGGCGACCGCCTCGCCCGTGACGCTGGGCGGCGGCGGGGCGATGACGGCGGCCTCGGCGTGGACGCCCGGCGCGGTCGGGGCGAAGGCGCCGTCGGTCAGGCTCTTGCCCTTCAGTTCGGTGACGATGCGCAGGGCCAGCTTGGGCCCCACGCCGTTGGCGCGGCCGACGGCGGCCTTGTCCTCGCGCGCGACGGCGGCGGCCAGTTCGGCGGGCGGCAGCACGTCCAGCACGCCCAGCGCCGCCTTCGGCCCCACGCCCTGAATGGTCAGCATCAGGTTGAAGACCTTGCGCTCGTCGCGGGTCAGGAAGCCATAGAGGCGCGGCCCCTGATCCTGGCTCCACTGGCTGTGAATGAACAGGGTGGTCTCGTCGCCCGGCGCGGGCAGACGGCCCAGCGTCCGCGCCCCGCAGGTGGCGACATAGCCGACCCCGCCGCAGTCGATCAGGCATTCGGCCTCGCCGACCTCGGCCAGAATTCCACGCAGACGGCCGATCATGCCGCGCCTCGCACCGCGACCGCCTTGAACCGGCGATGATGGGCGTGGGTGACGGCCACGGCCAGCGCGTCGGCGGCGTCAGCCTTCACATCGCCCGAGGCGGGCAGCAGGCGTTTGACCATGAAGGCGATCTGGCTCTTGTCGGCCTGACCGGCCCCCACCACGGCCTTCTTGATCAGGCTCGGGGCGTATTCGGCGACGGAAAGGCCCGCCCGCGCCGGGGCCAGCATGACGGCCGCCCGCGCATGGCCCAGCTTCAGCGTCGAGGCCGGATTGACGTTGACGAAGACCTCTTCGATGGCCGCCTCGTCGCAACCATAGGCGGCGCAGACCTCGCCCACCTGCTCCAGCAGATGCAGCAGCCGCTCGGAGAAGGGCGCCTTCTCATTGGGCGCGACGACGCCGTGCGCGACCCAGCGCAGACGGCTGCCTTCGCTTTCGATGACGCCCCAGCCGGTGCGGCGCAGGCCGGGGTCCAGCCCTAGGATCCGAGTCGTTTCGTTCGCCATCCGTTCCTCTTGCCCCAAAGAGGGTTAGCGAACAATGACCGGGTGCTTGGTCAGTCTATAGAATGATCGAGTCAGGATCTGAGATTGCGAGCTATCGCGCGGCGTATCAGCCACATCAGGCCACTGATCGTAAAAGCGATTATGGTGAACAGCGTCCCTATCCAGAAGCCTTCAGGAAATGAACGGGTCAGGATTGCTTCACCGAAATTCAAAATTCCGCTCACGCTGCCGATGAAGATTCCGCCCAGCATGGGAAGGAAAAGCCCTGCCCGGGCGTCCTGCTTGAACTTGCGCCATGGTGGAGCCTTATCGTGCATTTCAGTCATCTCTGGGCATCACCGAAAAGCCCGCCAGCCCCGCCTGTTCGCCCAGGGCGTGGGACAGGGCGTCGACCTTCAGCGGCATGGGGCCGCGCGCCTTGACGTGGTGTTCGTGGATCTGGCCGTCGGGGCTGACGACGTGGCCGATGCGCGTGGGCTTGAGGCCGTTCTCGGCCAGAAGGGCGCGCAGGACCTTCTCGGCCGGCGCCGCGCCGCGCGTCCAGCGCAGGGTGACGTCCATCACGCCGACATGGGGCAGGCGCGCGTCGAGAAAGCGCAGGATGGCCAGCACCAGCAGGGTCGCGCCCGCCGCGATCAGCCCCAGCTTCCACAGCCCGACGCCGAACATCACCCCGATGGCCGAGGTGGTCCACAGCGACGCCGCCGTGGTCAGGCCGTGGACCGAGAAGCGCTCGCGGAAGATCACTCCGGCGCACAGGAAGCCGATGCCGGTCAGTATGCCGTGCGCCATCCGCGTCGGGTCGATCACCAGCCGCTGCTCGGGCAGGGCGACGAAGGCCCAGCTGGCCTGATGCATGGCCGCCAGCATCAGGACGCAGGAGGTCATGCAGACCAGGATGTGGGTGCGGAATCCCGCCGGATGGCCGTGATAGGTCCGCTCGATGCCGATCAGCCCGCCCGTGACCATGGCCGAAGCCACCGGCGCCATCAGGCTCAGCTCCTCGACGCCCCAATGCGTCACGCCCCAGTCGATCGCCATGGTCCAAACGCTCCCAACGACCGCTCAGGTTGGACCGCGCCGGGGCGCCCGGCAAGCCGTCAGTCGTCGCGCGGGTCCAGCACGTAGCCGCAGACGGAGGGCAGGGCGGCCAGCCGCGCCGCCAGGGTCTTCAGCGCCGCCTCGCCCTCGGCGCGGACGCGCCAGCTGCGGCGCACCACGGCGCCGTCGTCGATCAGTTCGAAACGATCATGCGCGGGCGCCGGATCGACGGCGCGCAGGGCGGCTTCGACCTCGACCTCGGGCGAGGGAGCGTCCCGGCGCCAGCGCACCTCGACGTCGGTCAGGGTGCGGTCGGGCAGGCGCGCGCTGACCAGTCTCAGCGCGACCAGGATCAGGCCGGTGATCACCGTCCCCGCCGTCCCCAGGGCGAACAGCCCCGCCCCGAACAGCAGGCCGATGGCCGAGGTGATCCACAGCGAGGCCGCCGTCGTCAGGCCGTGGATGGAGAAGCCGGTGCGGAAGATCACGCCGGCGCACAGGAAGCCGATCCCCGTCAACACCCCGTGGGCCATGCGGGTCGGGTCGGTGACGATGTTCTCGTCCGGCAGGGCGCGGAAGGCCCAGTCGGCCTGGGTCATGGCCGCCAACATCAGCAGGCAGGACGCCAGGCTGACCAGGATGTGGGTGCGGAATCCCGCCGGCCGTCCGCGCCACTCGCGCTCGAAGCCGATCATCCCCCCGGCGATCAGCGCCCCGGCGATGGGCAGGACGACGCCTTCAATCCAGGCGGCGTCAGCCATGTTTCTCGACGTAGCCTTCCGGGTCCTTGTTGACCGGCTTCACCCCGGTGATGTGGCGGGCCTGAAAGGCGGCGAAGCGCACGCCCAGGTCGTGCCGCGTCTGCAGATCGGCGTTCAGGCGGAAGTCGGTCAGCCCCTGCCGCTCCTCTTCGCCCATGTGCTTGGAGTTGATGACGTTGGCCTCGCCGATCGCATCGAACCAGGCCTTTTCGCCCGCCTTGTGCGCCGCCACCGCCTTGACCGCGTCGCGCAGCTTGTTGTGGTCTTCGATGGCGTCCTCGGTCTCGCCCTCGACCGTGCCGTTCTCGGCGTCGTTGGCGCCTTCGCCCAGCTTCAGCAGTTCGGGATAGAAATGCCGTTCCTCGGCTTCCGCGTGGGCGTCCAGAAAGGCCGACAACCGCCCCCAGACCGCTTCCAGCGCCTCGACGTCGCTCGCGTTGATCTCCTCGATCAGGGAGAAGAGCCTTCGCTGTTCGGCGTGGTCGTCCAGGATCAGTTGGGTGATGTCCATGAGCACGGGCTCCTTGCAGCAAGGCTTGATCTGCTAGAAGCTTCCGGACTCGGGTCCGGTTCCTGATCCCCCGACGCGCTCCCGCAGGGGAAGGGCGTCGAGGTCAGGATCATTGCGTGCGGATCAGCCCGCGAACTTGGCCGCGTCCTCGTCCGAGACGTTCTCGTTGGAATAGACCTGCTGCACGTCGTCCTCGGCGTCCAGCGCGTCGAGCAGCTTGAACAGGACGCCGACGGGGTCGCCGGTCAGGTCGATCTCCGACTGCGGCTTCCACACGATGGCGGTCGACTTGGGATCGCCCAGCACCTTGGACATGGCCTCGGCCACCTCGTTCAGGTCCTCGAAGGCGGTCCAGATGGTGTGGCCCGGCGCGTCTTCATAGATGTCGGGCTTGACCAGATCGCTCTCGACGTCCTGGGCGCCCGCCTCGATCGCGGCCTCCATGACGGCGTCCTCGGTGCCCGCCTCGGCCGGGTAGTCGATCTTGCCGACCCGGTCCCACATGAAGGTGACCGAGCCGCTTTCGCCCAGGGCGCCGCCGTTCTTGGCGAAGGCCGAGCGCACGCCCGAAGCGGCGCGGTTGCGGTTGTCGGTCAGGACCTCGACGATGATCTGGACGCCGCCGGGGCCGCGGCCCTCATAGCGGATCTCCTCCATCGCATCGACTTCGCCGCCGGAGGCCTTCTTGATGGCGCGCTCGATGTTGTCCTTCGGCATCGATTCGGCCTTGGCGTTGTTCACCGCCAGACGCAGGCGCGGGTTCATCGCCGGGTCGGGCATCCCCGACTTGGCCGCCACGGTGATTTCCCGTGACAGGCGCGAAAAGAGCTTGGAGCGGACCGCGTCGGCGCGGCCCTTGCGGTGCATGATGTTCTTGAATTTGGAATGGCCGGCCATGGAGTCGCTCGCCCGAAGTCAAATATGCTGGAGGGCGCCCTTTACTGGATGCCGCTTCCTCTGTCACGAGAGGGGGAACCGCCCGAACGCGCCGGGGATTATGCGCAGGCAAGAATTGGAGACGCCGATGGCCGCCGCCGACGACACCTATCTGGACGACGCTTATGACGAGGGCATCGACCACGCCCACGCCGGCGAGATCGTCCAGTGGTACGCCAAGCGGCCTGTCACGGTGTCGACCGCGGCGGCCACGGGCTCGCTGGTCGGCGCGTTTGCGCTGGGCGTGCTGACCACCATCGGCGCCCTGGCGGTGCTGCGCCTCTACGATCGGGACTAGGCCGTTATCGGTTCGGATTGAACAACCCGTCCGCCTGACCGAAGAGGCGAGGGAGAACCGCGACTCTTTCGCAAAAAAGGCTTCACCTGCCCGGCGAAGCCGGTCATTCTTCCTGTCCGAGTAAGGAGACCGCCCTTGGCGCATCCCCGCAGGATGGAGCGAATGATCGCCGTGCTCGGCGTGGCGGTCCTCGTGTTGGGCGGGTTCAGCCTCTACGCCCTGACCCAGGGCGCGCGCTTCGGACCGCGCCAGGCGACGGCGGCCGAACGCGCCCTGACCCAGGTGCGCGAGCAGATGGGGCCCCTGGCCGAGGTGCGGCATGTCGAGGCGGGACGCGGCCGCGCGGCCTGCGGCTATGCGGGGTTGAAGGGCAGCAAGGAGGCCGTGGCCTTCGTCTCGCGCCCCAATCGCATCCTGATGAGCCATGACCCTCTGAAGGGCGAGTTCGCGACGCTCAAATCGCGTTATTGTCCGGGCTTCGACGCCCCCGCGCCCGCCGCCGTCTCCGGCAAGAGCTGAATCATGACCGACCAACCCAGCGCCGGCCGCTTCGACGGCCGCGATCACCTGTTGCCCGTGAGGGTCTATTACGAGGACACGGACTTCACCGGCCTCGTCTATCACGCCAACTATGTCCGCTACTTCGAGCGGGGACGATCGGACTTCCTGCGCCTGGCCGGCGTCGGACACGTCGACCTGCTGGAGCAGGACGAGCCGCTGGCTTTCGTGGTGTCGGACCTGGCGATCAAATACCTGAAGCCCGCGCGGATCGACGACGCCCTGGTGGTGCGCACCCGCTATGAGGCGATCAAGGGGCCGCGCCTGATCATCCGCCAGACGGTCGAGCGCGGCGGCGAGGTGCTGTGCCGGGCCGACGTCACGGCCGTCTGCATCCATCTGGACGGGCGTCCGCGCCGCCCGACGAGGCGGCTGGTCGAACTGGTGACGCCCTGGCTGTCCGGCGAAGTCTCGCAATAACGAGGTTGTCAGCCTCAAGGCTGATGACGCGGGCCGCGACGCCCGTTAGACCCGCCGCCATGAAACCGCCACGACCGCCCGGTGCAACTGGCGGAATAAACGGACTCTTCGCCAAGGACCACGCATGACTCCGCCCGTCGACGCCTCCCTGCTGAATCCCATCGAGCTGTTCATGACCGCCGACTGGGTGGTCAAGACGGTGATGATCGGCCTGGCCGCGGCCTCGGTCTGGTCCTGGACCATCATCATCGACAAGGCCGTGCGCTTCTCGCGCATGAACGCCCGCGCGACCGAGTTCGAAAAGCAGGTCGAGAGCGGCCGCTCCCTGGAGGAGGTCGCCGCCCAGGCCGGGCCACAGCCCGCCGACCCCCTGCCGCGCATGCTGGTCCTGACCCTGCAGGACTGGCGCGAGGCCCGCGCGCGCGGCGCGATGACGGATACGCAAGGCTCCATGCTGATCGCCCGTATCGACCGCGCCCTGGATTCGGTCATCGCCCGTGAGAGCCAGAAGATCGAGAACGGCCTGGGCGTGCTGTCGGTGGTCGCCACCGCCTCGCCCTTCATCGGTCTGTTCGGCACGGTCTGGGGCATCATGAACGCCTTCGACAGCATCGCGGCGGCGGGCAACACCAATCTGACCACCGTGGCCCCGGCCATCGCCGAAGCCCTGTTCGCCACGGCCATCGGTCTGGCGGCGGCCATCCCGGCCTATATCGCCTTCAACGCCTTTTCGGTGTCGGCGGGCAAGTTCACTGGGCGTCTGGAGGCCTTCGCCGACGACCTGCAGGCCGCCATCGCGCGACGCCTGGGCGCGCCGGCGACCCCGCCGCCGCCGCCGCCGCCGTCTTCCGATCTGAACCTGCGCCGGGGCGCCTGATCCATGGCCATGGGTGGTGCAGGAGGCTCCAGCGGCGGTCGCGGTCGTCGCCGCGCGCGCAAGCGGCCGCTGAGCGAGATCAACGTCACGCCGCTGGTGGACGTCATGCTGGTGCTGCTGATCATCTTCATGATCTCGGCGCCGCTGCTGACGGTCGGGGTGCCGGTCGAGCTGCCCAAGACCGAGGCCAGCGCGGTCGAGACGACCGACAAGCCGGTCACGGTCTCGATCGACCAGAACGGCGCCATCTTCATCGGCGAGAGCGAGGTCCGCTGGGAGCAGCTGGCCCTGCGCGTGGCCGAAGAGGGCGGCGAGAACGCGCGCGACAAGGCCATCTTCATCCGCGCAGACGGCCGCGCCCCCTATCAGGCCGTGGCGCGCGTGATGGCGCGCCTGTCCGCCTCGGGCTTCACCAAGCTGAACCTGATCACCGACACCGCCGCCGACGAGCCGACGGAGGGCTGACGGACCTTGCGCCGCCCCAGTCCCGCCATCCTCGGCTCCATCGCCCTGCACGCGGGGGTGGTGGCGCTCGCCTTCGTGTCGTGGTCGTCGAAGGACGAGATGAAGCCGCTGGTGAATTCGGTGCCGGTCTCGATCGTCTCCGACGTCGAGATCGCCGCCGCTCCGGCCGACAATCCGCAGGAAGAGCCTTCGCTGGAAGACGGCGAGACGGCCCCGGTCGAGACCCCGCCCGAGCCGACTCCGCCCGAGCCGGAACCCACGCCGCCGACGCCCCAGCCGCAACCGCGCCCGACGCCGCGACCGACCCCCGCGCCGCCGGAGAAGAAGGCGCCGACGCCGCGTCCCACGCCTGCGCCGCCCGAGAAAAAGGCGCCGGCGCCCCGGCCGACGCCGACCCCGCCTGAAAAGAAGGCGCCCGCCCGTCCGGCGCCGGGGCTGGACCTCGACGCCCTGGCCGGCCCGCCGCGCCCGACCCAGAACCGCGGCCGACCGGCGACGGGGCAGCAGGGGACGGGACAGGCGTCCCAGGCCACCGGGCCGCAGATCACGGCGATCTTCAATCAGGTCTATGATAACTGGAACGTGTTCATCGTCTGCAGCATGCCTGGTGGGAATGAGCTGCGCATTCAGATGGATGTCACGCTGTCGGCGGACGGGCGCATCACCCGCGGCCCGACCTTGGTGAATCCCCAGTCCAGCGCCGTATATCGCGCTGCAGCGGATGAAGCGACGCGCGCTCTGCGCCAGACCGCGCCCTTCGATGTTCCGGCGGGCTTCCCCGGCGGCGCCTATCGCCCGACCTTCAACACCGAACGCGCCTGCGCCAATCGGTAGGGTTTTGAACGCCGTCATCCTCCGGCAAGCCGCGAAGCGGCGCTGACCGGGGGACCCAGCGGCGCCCGTCAGGGCGAAAGAGCCCTACGCGGCGCCCGCCGTGAAGATCGCCTTCGGCGCCGCTGGGTCCCCCGGTCTCGCTCCGCTCGCCGGAGGATGACGGAATGAGGCGGGCGGGACGTCGTCAAAGTCTGAAAGTCGCCCCATTCCGGGGCAAGCTTGTTTTTCGCAATCTGGTTTTTGTCATACGGTCTGGCGATAAGGACCGACGAGCCGTCCAACTTCAGGGAGCCCCCTATGCGTCTGCACCTTCTCCTCGCCTCGGCCGCCGCGGTCCTCATGGCGGGCCCGGCGACGGCCCAGACGCAACCTGCCGCCGCGCCGCAGCAGTCGGGTCCGGTCGAGGTCGAGATCGACCAGGGCGTGCTGCGCCCGCTTCAGATCGCGGTCGTGCCCTTCACCGGCCAGAACGGGTCGCAGATCTCGGGCGTCATCAGCGGCAACCTCAAGCGCTCGGGCTTCTTCGATCCGCTGAACCCGGCCAGCTTCATCGAGACCGGCCTGACCCTGGCCAATGCGCCGAACTTCCCGCAGTGGACCTCCATCGGCGCCCAGGCGGTGCTTTACGGCGGGGTGACGCCGCGCGCGGACGGGCGGATCGACGTGGGCTTCCGCCTGTACGATCCCTATCGCCAGTGCCAGCTGGTCTCCTATCAGTTCACCGCCACCTCCGAGCAGTGGCGCCGCATCGCCCACAAGATTTCGGATGTCGTCTATCAGCGCCTGACCGGCGAGGCGGGCTTCTTCGATTCGCGCGTCCTGTTCGTCTCTGAAAGCGGCACTCAGCTGAACAAGCTGTCGCGCCTGACCATCGTCGACCAGGACGGCTACAACCCCGTCTTCCTGACCCAGGGCGACGAGGTGATCATGTCGCCGCGCTTCTCGGCCTCGAATCCCGATGAAGTGACCTATGTGGCGCTGGGCAAGGACTACAGCCGCATCTACCTCTACAATCTGTCGACCGGCCGCCGCGAAAGCCTGGGCGAGTTCGACGGCCAGGTGCTGGCGCCGCGCTTCTCGAACGACGGGTCCAAGATGGCCTTCTCGATCATCCGGGGCGGCAACACCGACGTCTATGTTATGAACCTGCGCAGCCGTCAGTTGTCGCGTCTGACGACCGACCCCGGCATCGACACCTCGCCCTCGTTCAGCCCCGACGGCAATCAGATCGTCTTCACCTCGGACCGTTCGGGTTCGGCGCGCCTCTACACCATGCGGGCCGACGGCTCGGGCCAGCGCCCGATCAGCCGCGGCGGCGGCCTCTACACCGCTCCGGCCTGGAGCCCGCGCGGCGACCTGATCGCCTTCACCAAGCAGCAGGGCGGCCGCTTCCACATCGGCGTGATGAAGTCCGACGGCACGGGCGAGCGCATCCTGTCGTCCTCCTATTTCGAGGAAGGCCCGTCCTGGGCGCCGAACGGCCGCTACATCGCCTTTGCGCGTCAGAGCCCCGGCGGCGACACGCGGCTGTGGACGGTGGACCTGTCGGGCCGCGTCGTGTCTCAGGCGGGCTATGACGGACGCGGTTCGGACCCCGCCTGGTCGGGTCTGCTGGACGCCCCGCCGGTCAATCTGGGCATCGGCCAGGGGCCGGATTCCTGCCCGGCGTAACGCGGTTACGTTTTCGTGACATCGACCAGCGGAGCCGTTTGCGTAAACTGTGCGTTATCGCTGCTGGCGCGGGCCTTCGCGACGGGCTAGCAGGCCGTGTAAGGCCAAGCTTCAGGCCGCTGTTCTCGGACCCCAATCAAGGAGACGACCTTATGAAGACCTCCCATATGTTCAGGCTCGCCGCCGTGGGCGCGGCCGTGGCGGCGATGGCCGCCTGCGCTCCCAAGCCCAAGGTCGAACCGGCCGTGCCGGTCGAGCCGGCGCCGCCTGCCGGCCCGCAGTACCCAACCGCCCCGACCGGCCCCGTCAGCGGCGGCAACGTCGGCGCCCCGGCGCCTGGCTCGGAGCAGGACTTCGTCGTCAACGTCGGCGACCGCGTCTATTTCGACCTCGACTCCTATTCGGTCCGCACCGAGGCCCAGCCGCGTCTGGACGCCCAGGCCGCCTGGCTGGCCCGCTATCCGCAGGTCACGGTCCGCATCGAAGGCAACGCCGACGAACGCGGCACGCGCGAATACAACCTGGCCCTGGGCGCTCGCCGCGCCGAGGCCGTGCGCTCCTATCTGATCAGCCGCGGCGTGCCCGCCGCCCGCATCGACACCATCAGCTTCGGCAAGGAACGTCCGATCGCGGAAGGTTCGAACGAGTCGGCCTGGGCCCAGAACCGCAACGCCCACACCGCCATCGTGTCGGGCGCGCCGCGCTAAGCCGTACGGCGAAAAAGCGACGGATGGAGGCGTCGGCGCAAGCCGGCGCCTCTTTTCTTTGCGCCCTGCCGCCGTCAAAGTCCGCCGCGAATCCGGGAGGGACGGCATGGATCTGGAAGCGGCAGGCGGAGCGGTGACGGCGGGCATCATCGCCGGGGCGATCGAGAAACCGGGCGGCCGTGCAGGCGAGCCTCACGGCGCCTGCGCCGACTGCGGGGCCGAGGTCACGGGCAATTTCTGCTCCAACTGCGGCCAGGCGGCCCATGTCCACCGCACCTTGCTGCATCTGGGCGAAGAGCTGCTGCACGGGGTCATGCATTTCGATGGACGGCTGTGGCGCACCCTGCCGCTGCTGATCACGAATCCGGGGCGGCTGACGCGTGAATGGGTGCAGGGCAGGCGGACCCGCTACGTCTCCCCGTTGGCGATGTTCCTGTTCACCCTCTTCGTCATGTTCTTCGCCCTCAGCTTCATGCCGCATCAGGCGGTGACCCTGCCGTCCCTGCCGCAGCAGATCGAGGCGCAGAAGACGGCGATCGCCGAGGCGGAGCAGGTGGTCGCCGCCGCCCGACAGGAGGTCGCCGCGACAGAGGCCGCCGTCAGCCCTGCCGATGGTTCGCCCCCGTCGGTGGACAGCGGCGCCCGCGCGGGCGTCGCGGCCGGCGTCCTGGCCGGGGCCGAGGCGGCTCTGATCGGTGAGAAGGCCA